>DATLHA010000166.1:0-2015 GCA_035540095.1 Acidimicrobiales bacterium
CCGGCTCCGCGGGACCGGCGTGGGAGTGGAGGACCCGAACATCGTGGGCGACGTCGGGCCGACCGACATCCCGCCCGGGCGCGACGGGGAGGGCGACGGCCTGCTGGCCGATCCGCCCGACCCGCTGGCGTCGGTGGAGGCGTCCGAGCCTGTCGACTCGGTCGAGCCACCCGACCTGTTCGAGGACGAAGTCTCCTAACCGGGCAGCACAGCCCGGCGGACGGCCCTGACGACCGTCCGCTCGTCGACGCGGCGCACGGTGAGGTCGTCGGTCAGGGCGCGCACCACGTAGATCCCGCGACCCTGCTCGGCGTGGAGGTCGGGGTCCTCCATGCGGGGGCTCAGCTCCATGCCGGCGCCGTCGTCCTCCACCTCGACGACGAGGGCGTCGCCGTCGGCCCATGCCCGCATGGCCAGGGCGCCCGGCTTCCCGCTCGCATGGCGAACGGCGTTGGAGCACAGCTCGGATGCCACCAGGAGCAGGTCGGCCCGCTCGCCGGCGTCGAGCGCCAGGTGCTCGAGCCAGTCGCCCAGCAGGTGGCGGGCCAGCGGGATGGTGGCCAGGCTCGGCGAGAACCGGTACTCGAACGCGCCGAGGGGCGGGCTGGACTCGGTGCCCGGCGGGATCCGCCGGCGCAGGACCAGGGCCAACGAGTCGTCGCGGCGCATGGCCCCCGACAGCGACCGCTCGACCAGGGCGCGAGCCAGGTGGGGGGCCGGGTACTGCGCCGTCTCCGCCGCCGCCCGGGTGATGCGATCGAGCCCCACGAGGATGTCCTTGGTGGCCTCGATGAGGCCGTCGGTGTAGAGGATCAGCGTGTCCCGCCGGCCCAAGGTGAGCTCGACGACCCTGGTGGTGCCCGCGCCCGGGTAGCCGATCGGGACGCCGGGTGCGTCCACCTGGCGGGCGTGGCCGTCGCCGGTGACGACCACCGCCGGCGGATGGCCGCCGCCGGCCAGGCGGACGAAGCCGTCGGCGGGCCGGTAGCGGGCGACCAACACCGTCGCCACCAGGTCGGGGTTCTGGGCGGTGGTCAGGATGTCGGCCCGGGTCACCAGATCCTCCATGGGGCAGCCGTCGAGGGTCAGGAGGCGCAAGGCGTGACAGACGCTGACCGCCTCCTTGGTGGCACCCACCCCTTTGCCCATCACGTCGACGATCGCCAGGTGCAGATCTCCGTCGGGCAGCACCAGCCAGTCGTAGAGGTCGCCACCGGTGGGCGAGCTGGGGTCGGCCGACACGTAGTGGACGCCGAGCTCGGCCGCCTCGGCGACCACCGCCGGCGGCTGGACCGCCTCCTGGAGCTGGTGGACGATCTCCCGCTGGACGGCCTGCAGCTCGGCCAGGCGTTCCATGGCCCCGAGGTTGTCGAAGGCGACGCCCAAGTGGTCGGCGAGGGCGGCGGCCGACGCTTCGTCGAGCGGGGCGAACACGTCGGCATCGGGATGGACCAGCAGCAGCACGCCATGCAGGCCGCCGTCGCCGCCCACCACCGGCACCGCCAGGCAGCAGGAGTCCGAGGGCAGCTCCAGGCGTTGGAGGAAGCGCCGGTGGCGGCGGTCGAGGGCCAGGTCGCCGGCCCGCAGCACCCGCCGGCCGGCGGCGTCGGGCCGGACCAGGCGGGCCAGCGCCGGCCGGGCGAAGCGGTCGATCTCGCCGGCGGGCACGCCGGCGGCGGCCACCATGTCGACCCGCTCGCCGAGGCCGACGAAGGCCACGAAGGCGGCCTGGGTGAGGGCGCGCGCCTCCTCGGTGACCCATTCGAGCTTTCCGGCGATCTCGCCCGTGCCGTGGACTGCCCGAGCAGCTCGAGCGAGCACCTCCACGTGGGAGCGCATCGGAGGCCAGGGTAGCGGGTCGGTAGCGTGCTGGACATGTTGCGTCCTGGAAACTGGACCAGACCAGCGGGTGCAAGTCCCGCCCGGGTAATCGCCGGAGAGCCCGGTAGCAGGCCCCGGTTCGTCGTCGAGAGGCGGCGGGCTGAGCGGGGCGTCGAAAGCCTCTTTGGAGGGAG
>DATLHA010000167.1:0-1658 GCA_035540095.1 Acidimicrobiales bacterium
CCCGACACCCCGCCCGCCAACCTGGTGGCCGGTCCGGCCGCCGGCGCCGTCGACAAGGCCAAGGCCGCCACTGGCAAGGCCAAGAGCAGGGTCAAGGAGAAGGTCGGCAAGAAGTAGTCAGTAGGGCGATCCGGGAGACGACTCGTCGAGGACCAGCCCCATGATCACCGCGTCCCAGAGCTGGCCGTTGCGGCGGGGATAGTGGCGGCGGAGCAGGCCCTCCTCCACGAAGCCATGGCGCAGGTACAACCGGCGCGCCGCCTCGTTGTGGGGCCAGACCTGGAGTGCGACCTTGTGGGCGCCCAGGTCGCGGGCGGCGTCGATGACGGCCCGTACGAGGGCGCGTCCCACGCCCCGGCCCCGCCACCGCTCGTCGACCATCATCCCGAGGCCGGCGACCCCGTACGGCGCCATGTCGACCATTGCGTGGCCGACGACGGCATCGTCGACCAGGGCCACCAGCGATGCGCACCGGTCGGACGTCGCCTCCTCGAGGAAGCGGGCGTGCTGGGCGGCGGGGTCGACGGGGGGCTGGGTGCCGAGCCACCGCTCCTCTTCCACCACGGCGACGAACAGGTCGACGATGGCGTCCACGTCCTCGGGCATCACCCGGCGGACGCCCACCATCGTCACGGCGACAGCACGGCGCCCAGGACCCGCCGGCTCAGCGACCACGGGGTCACGGCCGAGATGCCGCTGAGTATCCGGTACCCGAGCCCCGGTACGCACTGGGCCCGCCCCTCGGCCACGGCCCGCAGCCCGGCACGGGCCACGTTGTCCGCCTTCATCCACGCCAGCCCCGGAAGGAAGGACCGGTCGATGTCGGCGGCGCCGTGGAACTCGGTCCGGGTGAAGCCGGGGAGCAGGTTGGTCACCGCGATCCCGTGGTGGCGGACCTCTTCGTGCAGGGCGTTGCTGAACGTCGTCAGGTAGGCCTTGGTGGCCGCATACGTCGCCACGTACGGCATGGGCTGGCGGCCGGCGATCGACGACACGTTGAGGATGCCGCCCCGTCGCTTGGGGACCATCGACTCCAGGGCGGCGTGGGTGAGCCGTACGGGAGCGAGCACGTTGAGGCGTATCCGTTGGTCGTGGCTGTCGAGGGCGATGTCGGCGAAGGCCCCCTGACCGCCGGCGCCGGCATTGTTGACCAGCAGGTCGACGCCGGCCCGGAGGCGGTCCTCGACCGCGGACAGCTGCTCGAGCGCGCTGACATCGGCGACGAGCACCTCGACCTTCACGCCGTGGGCGTCCTGCAACTCGGCGGCCAGCTCCTCCAGCCGCTCCCGCCGGCGGGCGACGACGACAAGGTCCGATCCCTCGGCGGCCAGCTGGCCGGCGACGGCTCGCCCGATCCCGCTGGACGCGCCGGTGACGAGCGCGACGGGCCAGCGAGCCATGACGTCGATGCTAGGGCCGCCAGGCGGCATCTCCCGTTCTGGTTGCATTTGCCCGCGCATACGGGGGTCAAGTGCAACCAGAACGATCCTGTCTCACCCCATCTCTATCGTTTCCTTCATGTTGCGTCCTGGAAACTGGACCAGACCAGCGGGTGCAAGTCCCGCCCGGGTAATCGCCGGAGAGCCCGGTAGCAGGCCCCGGTTCGTCGTCGAGAGGCGGCGGGCTGAGCGGGGCGTCGAAAGCCTCTTTGGAGGGAG
>DATLHA010000168.1:0-12278 GCA_035540095.1 Acidimicrobiales bacterium
GCCCAGTGCCCCCCAGGGGGGCGCCGCCCGCCCCGCCGGCTTCGGTGGCGCGGGCCGACCCGGTGGCCCCGGTGCCCGTCCCGGCGGCCCCGGCGGTGGGGGCCAGCGTCCCGGCGGCCCGCCCCGCCCGGGCGGCGGCCCGGGCGCCGGTCCCGGTCGCCCCGGCGGCTTCGGGGCACCTGGAGGCGGCGGCTTCACCCGTCCCGGCGCGCCGAGCGGCGGTCCCGGCCGCCCCGGCGGCCCCGGCGGCGGTCCCGGCCGTCCGGGCGGGCCCGGCGGTGGCCCCCCCGGCCGTGGCGGCCCCGGCCAGGGCCGGCGCCCACCGCAGCGCCGCCGGCGCCGGCGCCGCAGCTTCGAGGAGCTGGAGCCGACCCAGGCCACCAACTACACGCGATCGGACGCACCCGTCCCCGAGGGCGAGGTCGTCATCGAGCGCGGGGCCAGCGCCCAGGACCTCGGGCCGAAGCTGAACCGCACCGCGGCCGACGTCGTCCGCTTCCTGCTGCAGCAGGGAGAGATGGTCACGGCCACCCAGTCGCTGACCGACGACATGATCGAGCTGTTCGCCGCCGAGGTGGGCGCCGAGGTCCTGCTGGTCGAGCCCGGCCAGGAGGAGGAGGTCAAGCTCGGCGAGCTGCTCCGAGACGACGACGACGCCGAGGAGGACCTGCGGGCCCGCCCGCCGGTCATCACGGTCATGGGCCATGTCGACCACGGCAAGACCCTGCTGCTGGACCGCATCCGGGAGACCAACGTGGTCGCCGGCGAGGCCGGCGGCATCACCCAGCACATCGGTGCCTACCAGGTGTCCAAGGACGGCCGCCTGATCACCTTCATCGACACGCCCGGCCACGAGGCCTTCACCGCCATGCGGGCCCGGGGGGCGATGGCCACCGACATCGCCGTGCTGGTGGTGGCGGCCGACGACGGCGTCATGCCCCAGACTGTCGAGGCCATCAACCACGCCAGGGCGGCGGAGGTGCCGATCGTGGTGGCCATCAACAAGATCGACCGCGAGGAGGCCGACCCCAACCGGGTCCGCCAGGCTCTCTCCGAGCACGGCCTCGTGCCCGAGGAGTGGGGCGGCGACACGATCATGGTCGAGGTGTCCGCCCTCCAGAACCTCGGGGTCGACGACATCCTCGAGCAGCTGCTCGTGGTGGCCGACGTCGAGGAGCTGGTGGCCAACCCCGAGGGCCGGGCCCAGGGTGTGGTCCTGGAGGCCGAGCTCGACAAGGGGCGGGGGCCAGTGGCCACCGTGCTGGTCGAGCGGGGCATGCTCCGCGTCGGCGACCCCATGGTGGCCGGGGCGGCGTGGGGCCGGGTCCGGGCGCTGATCGACGACAAGGGCGACAACGTGAAGGAGGCGTCGCCGTCCATGCCCGTGCAGGTCCTCGGGCTGTCCGAGGTTCCCAGCGCCGGCGACGACTTCCGGGTCGCCCCCGACGACAAGACGGCCAAGGTGGTGGCCGAGGCCCGCAGCCAGCGGTACAAGAAGCGCGACCAGCGCCACCCCCCGCTGCACGTCGGCGGCGGCGCCCGCCTGGAGGATCTGTTCGAGCAGATCCAGCGGGGCGAGCAGGCCACCCTCAACCTGATCCTGAAGGCCGACGTCAACGGCTCCCTCGAGGCCCTGACCGAGAGCCTGAAGCGCCTGGAGCGCGACGAGGTCAAGCTGGCCTTCGTGCACCGGGCCGTGGGCGGCATCACCGAGAACGACGTGCAGCTTGCTTCGGCCTCCAACTCCACGATCATCGGGTTCAACGTCCGCCCCGACCGCAAGTCGCGCGACCTCGCCGAGCGCGAGGACGTCGACATCCGCACCTACCAGATCATCTACCAGGTGCTCGAGGACGTGGAAAAGGCGATGGTCGGCCTCCTGAAGCCCGAGTTCGAGGAAGTGGTCACCGGGGAGGCCGAGGTCCGCGAGGTCTTCCGGGTGCCCCGGATCGGCGCGGTGGCCGGTTGCTACGTCCGCAACGGGGTCATCACCAGGAACTCCAAGGTCCGCTTCCTCCGGGAGGGGGTCATCATCTGGACCGGCACCATCACGTCGCTGCGCCGCTTCAAGGACGATGTCCGGGAGGTGGCCTCCGGCTTCGAGTGCGGCATCGGCCTGTCGGACTTCCAGGACCTCAAGGGCGGCGACATCATCGAGACCTACGAAGAGCGGGAGATCGCACGCACGTAGCGGTGGTGCAACTAGAGCTGCACATCCCCACCAGCCGGTCGCTCAAGGAGAAACGAGCCGTGCTGCGACCGATCGTCGAGGGCCTCCGCCACCGGTTCCAGATCTCGGTGGCAGAGGTCGACTACCAGGACAAGTGGCAGCGGGCGCTGATCGGCCTCGCGGTGGTCTCGCACTCCTACTCCCACGCCGTCGAGGTGGTCGACAACGTTGAGCGCTGGGTGTGGAGCAAGCCCGACGTCGAGGTCACCCGGTTCGAGACGGAATGGGTCGATGGCGGGTAAGCGGCCGCCGCGGATGGACCGGGTGAACCAGGTCGTCCAGGAGGTGCTCGCGGACGAGCTGGAGCGCATCGACGACGAGCGGCTGGAGCTGGTCACGGTCACGGGTGTGCGGGTGGAGCCGGGTTTGAGCCATGCTGTCGTGTGGTTCTCCTCGCTGTCGCGAGGTGACCCGGAGGGAGTGGCCGTGGCACTCGGCGAGCACCGCATCCGGTTCCAGTCGGCGATCGGGAGGCAACTCCGCCTGCGCGGCACCCCGCAGCTTTCGTTCGTTCCGGACCCAGCTATAGCCCTGGGGTCTAGAGTGGAAGAACTGCTACGAGATCTCCACAGGAACGAGGACGACGGCTCATGAGCACCAGCGACGCCCGCAGGAGAGCCGAGGACCGCAGCGCCGAGAGCACGGTCGGTTCGACACTCGACCAGGCCGCGGCCGCCATCGCATCGGCGCCGTCGCTGGCGCTGGCCTGCCACCACACCCCCGACGGCGACGCCCTTGGCTCGGTGCTGGCCCTCCACCACCTGGCGCTGGCCAACGGGAAGGAGTCGGTGGCCTCGTGGCCCGAGCCCTTCCCCGTCGCCCCCCACTACGAGTTCCTGCCCGGGCTGGAGCTGGCCACCAAGCCGGCCGACTTCCCCAGCCACCCCGAGCTGATGGTCACCTTCGACTGCGGCTCCATCGGGCGTCTGGCCGAGCTGGGCGTGGCCGCCCGCAACGCCCGGGAGCTGATCGTCGTCGACCACCACGCCACCAACGACGGCTACGGCACGATCAATCTGATCGACCCCGACGCCGCGGCGTCGGCCGTGGTGGTGCGGCGCCTGATCGACCGCCTCGGTTGGGAGCTGACCCGGGTGGCGGCCGAGTGCCTCTACACCGGCCTCATCTGCGACACCGGGCGGTTCCAGTACGAGGTCACCACGCCCGAGGTGTTCAGCCTGGCCGAGGAGCTGGCGACCTTCGACCTGCCCATCGCATCCATGAACCGCCAGCTCTTCGAGGAGCACCGGCTGGCCTACCTGCGCCTGGCCGGCATGGCGCTGCAGCGGGCGGTCTACGACGGCGAGCGCCGCTTCGTGGCCACGTGGGTCACCGCCGACGATCTGGCCGAGTTCGGCGTGGGCCTGGACGAGACCGAGGGCCTCATCGACCTCCTGCGCCGCACCACCGAGGCCGACGTGTCGGCGGTGCTCAAGGAGACGCCCGACGGCGTGAAGGTCTCGATGCGGGCGGTGAACGAGTTCGACGTCGGCCAGGTCGCCATCGCCTTTGGTGGCGGGGGGCACAGGGCGTCGTCGGGCTTCGTGTCGCCGATGGGGGTGCACGAGCTGCTGGAGGCCCTCCGCCAGTCGCTCCCGGTGGTCGCCCACTGACCACGCCGGCCCAGCCGGGCCGGCCATGACCATCGACGGCGTAGCCGTCGTCGACAAGCCGGCCGGGTGCACGTCCCACGATGTCGTGGGGCGGTGCCGGCGCATCTTCGGCCAGAAGAAGGTGGGTCACGGAGGGACGCTGGATCCCGGGGCCACCGGGATCCTGCTCGTCGGACTGGGCCGGGCCACCCGGCTCCTGCGGTTCCTGGCCCCGCTGCCCAAGTCCTACGTGGCCGAGGTGGTGCTGGGCACGGCCACGAGCACGCTGGACGATTCGGGCGAGGTGGTGGCCACCTACGACATGGCCGATGTGGCGCTGGACGACGTGCGGGCGGCGGCCGCGGGGTTCGTGGGCGACATCGAGCAGATCCCGCCCATGGTGTCGGCCGTCTCGGTGGGGGGCCGGCGCCTGCACCAGCTGGCCCGGGAGGGCATCGAGGTGGAGCGAGCGGCCCGGCCCGTCACCGTCCACCGGTTCGCCGTCTCCCAGGGGTCGGAGCCGGGAACCTTCCGGATCGAGGTCGACTGTTCTTCGGGGACGTACGTTCGGACCCTGGCCGCCGACCTGGGGACGGTCCTGGGAGGCGGCGCCCATCTGCGCCGGCTCCGGCGGACGGCGGTGGGGTCGTTCTGCGCGGGCGTGGCCCTGGAGGAGTTGGGGCCGGAGCACGTGCTGGCACCGGCGGCGGCGGTGGCCCACCTGGATCCGGTGACCGTCGGCGCCGGGCTGGCGGAGGCGGTGAGCTACGGCAAGGTGCTCGACGTGGAGTGGGCCGGCGCCGGCCCGTGGGCCGTGCTGGACGGTGGGGGATCGCTGCTGGCGGTGTACGAGCGGTACGTGGACGGCCGGGTGAAGCCGTCCGTGGTCCTGGCCCCTCACTAGCCTGCTGCCATGGACGTGGTGACCGACCCGGCGAGCTTCGTCGCCCCCAGCGCCGGCACCGCGGTCACCATCGGGGCCTACGACGGAGTCCACCGCGGCCACCAGCACGTCATCGGCCACCTGCGCCGGCTGGCCGCCGACGGCGGCCTGGAGACCGTCGTCCTCACCTTCGACCGGCACCCGGCGTCGGTGGTCCGGCCCGAGTCGGCCCCCCTGCTGCTGACCGACCTCGACCAGAAGCTGGAGGTGCTGGCCGCCACCGGGGTTGACCATGCCGTCGTCCTGCGCTTCGACGAGGCCCGGTCCCAGGAGGAGCCGGAGGACTTCGTCCGGGAGGTGCTGGCCGGCCAGCTCGGCGCTCGGGTCGTCGTGGTGGGGGAGGACTTCCACTTCGGCCGGCGCCGGCGGGGCAACGTCGAGCTGCTGCGGGAGATGGGCGGGGCCCTCGGGTTCGAGGTGGCCCACGTGCCGCTGCTGCCGGCGACGTCGTCCACCGAGGTCCGCCGGCGGGTGGCCGCCGGCGACGTGGCCGGCGCCGGGTTGCTGCTCGGCCGGCCGCACGAGGTGCGGGGGGTCGTCGAGAAGGGGGACCAACGGGGGCGGGAGCTGGGCTACCCGACGGCCAACGTGGCTGTCCCCGCCGACATCCTGCTGCCGGCGCCGGGCATCTACGCCGGCTGGTACGACGGCGAGCGGGCGGCGGCCATCTCGGTCGGGCGCCGGCCGACGTTCCACGGCGGCGGGTCACCGGTGGTCTTGGAGGCGTACCTGCTCGACTTCTCCGGCGACCTGTACGGCCGGCCGGCCCGGGTCTCCTTCGTCACCCGCCTGCGCGACGAGGAGCGGTTCGACTCCGTCGACGCGTTGGTCCGCCAGATGGCGCTCGACGTGAAGGCGACAAGGGTGGCGCTGGGGCCGGTCAGGGCCGGCTGACGTTCCCCACCGCCGTAGCCGGGCCGTTGACGACGGTGGCCGACGGCGGGCCGATCACCGTGTTCCCGCCGGTGTTGACCGACGCCGAGCCCTCGTTGACGACGGTGACCCCGCCACCGGCGTCGGTGCGTACGACCGTTGTCGAGCGGGTGGCGGCGGTGGCGGGCTTCTTGGTGGTGGCCGTGGTGGTGGGGGCCGGCGCCGGCGCAGGTGTCGTGGTGGTGGTGGTCTGCTCGGTGACGCCGGCGTGGCCGACGGTGGCGACGGGGCGGTCGGCGGCCGGGCCACGGGACGCCGCCACCAGGGTGGCGACGCCGACCACCGCCACCACCAACGTCGCCACGATCACGGCTCGCCGCACGGCGAAACGGTACTCGGCGCCGGGCGGGAGCCGACGGGGCGATGTGGCGACGGTGTCAGCGGCGCTCGATCTCGACGGGCTCGATGTCGTCCGCCGGCTGGAAGCCGAGGACCTGGCCGTAGAAGGACAGCTCGGCCTCCTGGACGCGCTGGAGGGTCTCGGCCCTGCGGAAGCCGTGGCCCTCGCCCTCGAAGGTCAGGTAGGCGAAGGGCAGCTCGGCCCGGCGGAGGGCGTCGACGAGGACCTCGGCCTGCGCCGGCGGCACCACCTTGTCGTCGAGGCCCTGGAAGATGATGATCGGGGCCTTCAGCTCGTCGGCGTGGGTGAGGGGCGACCGCTGGCGGTAGACCTCCGCCGCCTCGGGCCAGGGGCCGACGAGCCCGTCGAGATAGCGGGCCTCGAACTTGTGCGTGCCGGTGGCCAGGGCGGCCAGGTCGACCACGCCGTAGAGGCTGGCGCCGGCGGCGAAGACGTCGGTCGTGAGGGCCAGGAGGGCAGTGAGGCCGCTGGCGCTGCTGCCCCGGATGGCCATGCGCCGGCCGTCGACCTCGCCGTGGTCGGCCAGGTGGCGGGCCGCGGCCACGCAGTCGTCGACGTCGACGGCGCCCCACTGGCCGTCGAGCCGGCGGCGGTAGGCCCGGCCGTAGCCGGAGCTTCCGCCATAGTCGACGTCGACCAGGGCGAAGCCCCGGCTGGTCCAGAACTGGGTGCGCAGGTTGAGGGCGGTGGACGCTTGCGCCGTGGGCCCGCCGTGGCTGGTGACGATGAGGGGGGGCCGGTCCCCCGGCGGCCCTTGGGCGCCGGCGTTGGCCGGCGGGTAGAAGAGGGCGTGGGCGGTTCGGCCGCCGGTGGTGGGGAAGTCGATCCGGCGGGGCGTGGACAGGAAGCCGGCGTCCATGGGCGTCGGCCGGCTCTGCCGGACCACGGTCACCTCCGCCGTGGCCGGGTCGATGACGACCACCGCCGGGGCCTGGGTCGGTGAGGCGGCGATGGCGGCCACCTTGTCGCCGAAGGCCCGAACCGAGCTGAACGTGCTGTACGGGAGATCGAGGGGCGCGTCGCCGAGTATGCCGAGGTGGCCGGTCCAGTGGGCGACGATGCGACCGTCGGCGAGGAAGTCGTAGTTGGAGTTGCCGAAGGTCCAGTCGGGCTCGGCGAACTCGGCCTCCAGGGGCTGCAGGGCGTCACCCTCCCGGTAGAGGTTCCACCAGCCGGAGCGGTCGGAGATCCAGTGGAGGGCTCCGGACGGCGACCAGCGGGGCTGGGTGACCGACTCCCCGGGCCCCCCGGTGACGGGCCCGGGCTCCAGGACCGTGCCGTCCCACGGCATGCGCGGGTGGTCCCAGGCCAGCCAGGCGAGGCGGCCGTCGGGGGCGAACCGGGGGGCGGCGTAGAAATCGTGGCCCGCGGCCACGACGGTAGGCTCCCTGCCGGGCCGCAGCTCGACGATGTCGTTCACCGCCCCCTTCTCACGCACGCAGACGATGCGGTCGCCGCGGACGTCGAAGTCGGCATAGCGGGCGCCGGCGGCGATGGGCGCGGGGTCGCCGAGCCGGTAGACGGCCTGGTCGGCGAAGTTCGAGAAGTAGACCTGGTCGCCGGCCACGCAGAACGCTCCTCCGCCGTACTCGTGGACGGTGGTGCGGGCCGAGAAGGGCGCCGGCAGCACGTCGACCGGCTCCGTACCCGGCTCCCAGCGCACGATGACCTGACGGCCCGCCTCCGCCGGCCGGCCCTCGTTCCAGTAGAGGGCCCCGCCGGCGGACTTGAGCTCGCTGAGCGACACCGCCCGCTCGACCAGGGACGCCGCGGTGATGGGTGACGGCCAGGAGCCGTAGGGCAGGGTCTCCACGACCCCGCGACGCTAGACGCCGGCGGGTGCGGACTGGGCCTTGGTCTCGCCGGCCCGGGTGACGTCGACGGGGGCGGTGGTCTCGGGATCGACCCGGGGCACCTCCATCTTCAGGACTACCGTGCCGTGCTCCTCTTCCCAGCGGACGACGTTGACGACGGCGGCATAGACCACCAGTCGACCGAAGAAGAGGAGCCAGGCCAGGGTGGCGAACACCACGCCGAGGGTGCCGTAGAGCGCCGAGGCCGACGCCACCGCGCCCGGCACGTAGAAGGCGCCGACGGCCTTGAGGATCTCGAAGCCGACGGCTCCGACGACCGCTCCGGGGACCAGAGCCTTCCAGCCGATGTCACGGGTGGCGAGGATCTTGAAGGTCCAGAGCCAAAGGGCGAAGTTCACCGACAGGCCGGCAAGGGTGGTCAGTGGGGCCATGAAGTTCGGCAGCCAGCGGATGACGGTGGAGGTGGCGAAGGAGGTGAGGAAGAGGAGGGTGGCGCCGCCCAGCCACATGAGGCCGGTGAGCTTTGCCCTCCAACCGTGGCCGGCGACCTGCCAGGCGGCGTTGATGGCGTACTGAAAGGCGGCGACCAGGCCGAGGCCCGACCACAGGAGGCCGGCGATGCCGATGACCGAGGCCGCTCGGCGGCTCTCTTCGGCGGTGGCTATGGCGGAGGTGATGCCGTCGGCGGCGTCGCCGGTCAGGCCCAGCCGCTCCACGACGTTGCCGGCCAGGTCGGGCGATTTGGCGGAGAAGAAGCCCAGGATGGCGATGGCGAAAAGGAGCAGCGGAAAGAGCGATAGGAACGCCGACAGGGTGACCGACGAAGCCAGGTAGTTGCCGTTGAGCTCGCCGTAGCGCTTCTGGACGCGCAGGACGGTGGCGAACCACTTCCACCGTTCGCCGAGCCGGTCCAGTTTGTCCCTCACGCCCGGGCTTGTACCCACCCGCGGGTATTGCGATGCTCTGGCCCTGTGACCGGGCCGACGAGGATCGACGAGATCGACCCTAGGGGGGTTCCCGTGCACATCGCCGTGGTCATGGACGGCAACGGGCGGTGGGCCCAGAAGCGAGGTTTGCCGAGGACCGAAGGCCACGCCGCCGGCGAGGAGGCGTTGTTCGACGCCGTCGAAGGGGCGTTGGAGCTCGGGGTCAAGTGGCTGACGGTGTACGCCTTCTCGACCGAGAACTGGAAGCGCCCGCCGGACGAGGTCCGCTACCTGATGCGCTTCAACGAGGGGATGCTCCTGCGCCGGCGGGACGAGCTCAACGAACGGGACGTGCGCATCCGTTTCCTGGGCCGGCGGGACTGGCGGGTGCCCCGGCGGCTGATCCGGCGGATGGACGAGGCGCTGGAGCTGACCGCCGGGAACAAGACGATGACGTTGACCATCGCCTTCAACTACGGGGGGCGGGCGGAGATCGTCGACGCCGTTCGTGCCCTGGTGGATTCCGGCGTGCCGGCACGGCAGGTGGACGAGAAGGCCATCCGGGCCCGGATGTACGCCGCCGACCTGCCCGACCCGGACCTGGTGGTCCGCACGTCGGGGGAGTACCGGATCTCCAACTTCTTGTTGTGGGAGCTGGCGTACTCGGAGCTCGTGTTCACCGACGTGCTGTGGCCGGACTTCCGGCGTGAGCACCTTTTCGAGGCGGTTCGCGAGTTCCAGCGTCGAGACCGCCGCTTCGGCGGTCTCGAAGCTTGATGCTTGCTGTCGGCGTAGCCGAACGCAGAGACCGCCGCTTCGGCGGTCTCGAAGCTTGATGCTTGCTGTCGGCGTAGCCGAACGCAGAGACCGCCGCTTCGGCGGGCTGGAAGCATAAGCTTGTAATTCACTGTGGGCCTGTACCGAGACCAGGGGATCGTGCTGCGGACGTGGCGTCTCGGTGAGTCCGACCGGATCGTCAACCTGCTGACCGAACGCCACGGGAAGGTGCGGGCGGTGGTGAAGGGCGTCCGCAAGACCAAGAGCCGGTTCGGGGCCCGGCTGGAGCCCATGGTGCACGTGTCCTTGCTGTTCTACGAGGGCCGCGGCGAGCTGGACATCGTCACCCAGGCCGAGGTTGTCGAGCTGTTCCGGCCGGTGCGGGAGGACCTGGGGCGGCTGGCCAAGGCGGCTTCGTTGCTGGAGGCCACCGACCAGCTGTGCCAGGAGCGGCACGCCAATCCCCGGCTGTTCACCATGCTGCTGGGCGGGCTGCGGGCCTTGTCTGCCCACGATGCGCCGTTGCTGGTGCCGGCGTTCTTCCTGAAGCTGCTGTCCTCCGAGGGCTTCCACCCGTTGCTGGACGAGTGCGCGGCGTGCGGCGGGCGGTACGGCTTGTCGTCGTTCGACCTGGCCGAGGGCGGCGTGCTGTGCGGCTCGTGCTCGCCGGTCGGCGCCGGCGTGGCGTTGTCACCGGCGGCTCTGGACCTGGTGCGCCGGGTGCTGGGCGGCGATCTGGGCGGCGCCTTGTCGACGCCGGCGGGGCCCGGCGTGGCCGAGGTCGAGAGGCTGGCCATCCGGGCCATGGAGCACCACCTGGAGCGCCGGCTGCGGTCGCTGCCGGTGGCCGGGGCGCTGGCCACGGAGTAGCCGCCGGCGCCGGGCCCCGCCGGCGCCCCGCGCCGGTTGAGTGAGCAAAGTTCCGTCTCTGGCAACGAACTTTGCTCACTCATGACGCGTTGTCACACCCCCTCGTCATACTTGGCGTCGTGGATGCCGCCATCGCAACGATCGCCTACCGCCAGCACTCGCTCATCCTGCGGGCCCAGGTGCTGGCCGTGGGCATGACCGATGAGATGATCCGCCACCGGATCGCCGCCGGGCGCTGGGTGCGCGTCGCCGCCGGCGTGTACCGGCTGGCGGGCGTGCCGGTCAGCTGGAAGCAACGGGCGATGGCGGCGTGCCTGATGGCGGGCACCGGCGCGGTGGTGTCGCACCGGTCGGCGGCGGTGCTCTGGGGCGTATCGGGATTCCGGCCGGGGCCGTTGGATATCACCGTGCCGCCCGGGCGGAGCAATCGGAACACGCTGGCTCGGGTGCACCGGTCCACGGTCGAGGGTGTGCTGCGGGACCGCGTGCCCGTCACCCGGCCCTCACGGATGCTGGCGGATCTCGCCGGCGTGGTGAGCGGCGACCTGCTGGAGGAGGCGGTGGACGACGTGCTGTGCCGGCGCCTCTGCCGGCTCCCGGACCTGCCTACTGGGGGCGCGCTCGGCAGGGTGCTGGCGGCGTGGAAGGGAGACGGCGTTGCCGAGGGTGTGGCGGAGATGCGGGTGGTGCGCTCCCTTATCGCAGCCGGCCTGCCGTCGCCGGTTCGGCAGTACGAGATCTGGGTAAACGGGGTTTTCATCGCCAGGGTCGACCTGGCGTACCCGCCGTTCCGGCTGGCGATGGAGCTCGACGGGTTCCGCTGGCACGCCGGTCGGCGCCGGTTTCGGAGCGACCGGATCCGGAGGAACCGGGTGGAGGCGGCGGGGTGGCGGTTGCTGGAGGCGGCGCCGGACGACATCGACGACCTGGTGGCCGGCGCCGCGGCGATGGTCACGAGGGCGGCATGAGCCGGCCCACTACGCTCGATGCCCGTGCCCGACCTCACCGAAAACGTCGTCAACCTGGCCAAACGTCGGGGGTTCGTGTTCCCGTCCAGCGAGATCTACGGCGGGTTCCGGTCGACGTGGGACTACGGGCCTCTTGGCGTGCTGCTGAAGCGCAACGTCATGGAGGCGTGGTGGCGGGCCATGGTGCAGGAGCGCGACGACATCGTGGGCCTGGACGCGGCCATCCTGATGGCGCCCAAGGTGTGGGAGGCGTCGGGCCACCTGGCCACCTTCACCGACCCGCTCGTCGACTGCCGCAAGTGCAAGGAGCGGTGGCGGGAGGACCAGATCGAGGGGGTCTGCCCCAACTGTGGGTCGAAGGACCTCACCGAGGCCCGGCCGTTCCACCTGATGTTCAAGACCCACGTCGGCCCGGTGGAAGACGAAGGGGCGACGGCGTACCTGCGCCCGGAGACGGCCCAGGGCATCTTCGTCAACTTCGCCAACGTGCTGACCACCAGCCGAAAGAAGCCGCCGTTCGGCATCGCCCAGCAGGGCAAGTCGTTCCGCAACGAGATCACGCCGGGCAACTTCATCTTCCGCACGCGCGAGTTCGAGCAGATGGAGATGGAGTTCTTCGTACCGCCCGACGAGGGGCAGAAGTGGTTCGAGTACTGGTGCGAGGAGCGGCTGCGCTGGTACGTCGACTTGGGCATCCCGGCCGAGAAGCTGCGCCTCCGCCATCACGACCCCGAGGAGCTGTCGCACTACTCCACCGGCACGGCCGACGTGGAGTTCGACTACCCCTGGGGCTGGGGCGAGCTCGAGGGCGTGGCCAACCGCACCGACTACGACCTCACCCAGCACGCCAAGTTCTCCGGCGAG
>DATLHA010000169.1:0-13247 GCA_035540095.1 Acidimicrobiales bacterium
CCTCGACGAGTCGATCGACGCCAAGGCGGTCAACAAGGTGCTGCGGGCCAACGGCATCGTCGACACCGAGCCCTACCGCCGGCTGGGCCGCAACCAGCTCCGGGTGGCCGTCTACCCGAACGTGGACCCCGACGACGTCACCGTTCTCACCGGCGCCATCGACCACGTCGTCGCCGCCCTCTCCTGAGCCGGGTTGGCCCGGCCACCCGCCTCTCTACTTCAGGACCGACCACCGGCTGTCGACATGCTCCATGTGAGTGAGCCCCGGCGGCCGGCGTTCGAGGAGGTGCTGGCCGCGGCGCGCCAGGGCTCGCCGTGGGCCTTCGGCTGGCTGTACCGGCGGTTCCAGCCCCGCCTCCTGCGGATGCTGGCGGTCATCGCCCCCCACCATGCCGAGGACATCGCCGCCGACGTGTGGCTGGAGGTCGCGGGCAGCCTCAGCCGCTTCTCCGGCGACGAGCCCGCCTTCCGGGCGTGGCTGGCGACGACCGCCCGCTACCAGGTCATCGAGGCCACCCGCCGGAGCGGCCGCCGGGTGGGACGGGCCCTCGACGACGCCGCGACCGAGCAGATGGCCTCGGCGTCGTTCGCGGCCCGGGTCGTGGCCGTCCTGCCTCCGGAGCAGGCCGACGTCGTCCTCCTCCGTGTCGTCAGAGGGCTGGACGTGGACGAGGTGGCCCGGGCCATCGGCCGCCCGCCGGCCACGGTCCGGTCCCTCCAGCACCGGGCGCTGCGCCGCCTGGCCCGCGAAGCGGACCCCGGAGCGCTCACCGCCTGACCTTCGGCCCTTCCCTTTTCGGGCCGCGCGTGTCTCAATGAGGGAATAGCGGAGCGATCTCCGGCAGTTGCAGTTCGCAGGTACCCGGCATCGGGGGTGACAGGTGAGCACGGCAGTATTCGAGCCCGGCCCGAACGTGGAGGCGGCCGGCGCCGTCGTGACCCTGGACTCGGCGGCGGCGCTCGACCCGGCCACCGCCGGCGCCAAGGCCGCCGCCCTTGCCCGGTCGCTGCGCGCCGGCCTGCCCGTCCTTCCCGGGTGGGTGGTCACCACCAGCGCCTTCGCAGGATCGCTGCCGGTGGGCGCCGAGCTGCGCGGTGCGTGGGCGGCAGCCACCGACCACGGCCGGCGCCCCGTCGTCGTCCGGTCCTCCTCGACGGTGGAGGACTCCAGCACCAGCTCGATGGCCGGCATGTTCACCTCGGTCCTCGACGTGCTCGAGTGGTCGGCGTTCCGTGAGGCGGTCGACACCGTCTTGCACTCGGCCAAGCTCGTGACCGCCGAGCCGGCGCCGATCGCGGTGCTGGTCCAGCCCCAGCTGGCCCCGACCGTCGGCGGGGTCATGTTCGGGGTCGACCCGGTCACGGGCCGTACCGACCACGTCGTGGTGTCGGCCAGCGAGGCGGGGCCGGCGGCGGTCGTCGGCGGCACGGTCGACGGGAGCCGTTACGTGCTCTCGCGCCGGCGGATGGTCGATGGGCCCGAGGGCGGCCCGCTGTCCTCGGACAGCCTGCGCCAGCTGCGGGCGCTGGCCCATCGCGCCGAGCGCGTCTTCGGTGGGCCGCAGGACATCGAGTGGGCGTTCGGCGCCGACGGTCATCTGTGGCTCCTGCAGAGCCGGCCGGTCACCGCCATCGGCAGCCGGGTGGGCAAGGGGCCGACGCTCGGCCCCGGCCCGGTGGCCGAGACCTTCCCCGAGCCGCTGTCGCCGCTGGAGGAGGACCTCTGGGTCGAGCCCCTGCGCGACGGGCTCCGGGCCGCACTGGCCCTGGCCGGCACCACCAAGCGCCGGCGCCTGGCGGAATCGCCGGTGGTGACCACCGTGGCCGGCCGGGTGGCCGCCGACCTTGACCTCCTGCTCGGCAACGAGGGCCCCACGTCGCTCTGGCAGCAGCTCGACCCCCGGCCGCCGATGCGCCGGCTGGTCGCCGCCTGGCGGGTGGGTCGCCTCCGCTCCGCCCTGCCGGCGCTCGCCGCCGACCTGGTGGCCAAGGTCGACGGCGACCTGCTGGCCGTCGGCGCCGTCCAGAGCCTTTCCGACCGGGAGCTGCTCGGGGTCCTCGGCCGCTCCCGCCAGGGACTGACCGCCCTCCACGGCTACGAGGTGCTGCTGGGCTGGCTGGTCACCCCCGACGCCGTGCCCACCGGCACCGCCGCGTCGGTGGCCCTGCGGGCGGTCGCCGCCGGCCGGGCCGAGGGTTTGAGCGACGAGGAGCTGGTCCTGCGGCACCCCTCCGTGCTGGCCCTGGTGGCCCCCCGGATAGGCGCCACCATCGTCCTGCCGCCGGCGGTGGACGCCCTCATCCCCGGGCGCGCCGACGACGAGGAGCCCGATCGGGCCGCCGTCCTGCGCGAGGCCCTGCGCCTCCGGGCCCGGTGGCTCCAGGAGCTGACGGCCCGGGCGGCGTGGGAGCTGGGCGGGCGGCTGGTGGCCCGGGGTGCCGCCGCCTCTGCATGCGACGTCCGCTGGCTACGGATGCCCGAGCTGGTCGAGGCGGTCGCCACCGGCACGATCCCCGCCGACGTGCCGGCGCGGGCCGGCGATCGGGCCGGCGCACCGCTCCCCGCCCGGTTCCGCCTCACCGCTGCGGGCACCGTCGCCCCGGCCGGCCGGCGACCCCATTCGGGGCGCGTCCGCCGGCACGGGCGGGGCGGAACCGGTCGCGCCGGCGCGGGCACCGGCGCCGGCGGGGGGCGGGGCTCGGGCCCGGTGCACGGCGGCGACGGGGCGCCGGAGGCCGGCGCCGTGCTCGTGGTCCGAACCCTCGATCCCGACCTGGCGCCCCTGCTCCCCCGCCTGGGCGGGCTGGTCGCCGAGACCGGGAGCTTCCTCTCCCACCTCGCCATCCTGGCCAGGGAGTTCGGCGTCCCCACCGCGGTGGGGGTCGAGGATGCCGTCGCCCGCTTCCCTGCGGGCTCGACGGTCGTGGTCGACGGCACGACCGGCGAGGTCACCCTGGTCGAGGGGCCGGAAAGGGGCGCAGCATGAGGCCCGGACGCTTCGCCGCCGCCCTTGGTGGGGCCATGCTGTTCTTCACCGCCCTCTACTTCTTCGTCTACCTCTGGCGCTGGGAGTGGAACCGGGCCCTGATCGCCGGCGTGCTCTTCGTCGCCACCGAGGTGGCGATGGGGACGGCCCTGGTCCTCAGCCGCCTGCGCCGGCTCGAGGCTCGCATGCAGGCGCCCGACCCCGCGGTGCTGGCCCGCATCCGGGAGACGGCGCCGCCGGCGCACGACCACTTCGAGTGGCTCGCCCCCAAGGCCGACCGCTTGGGCGTCTTCGTGCCGGTGCTCATCGGCATGGGCGTGGTGGCGTCGGGACTGGCGTGGCTGGTCGAGCGCCTGGCCCGGGTCACCGCCAGCCCGGTGCTGGAGCGGGGCCTGGCGTCCCGCCTCACGGCGCTGGCATGGCCGGCCGGCGGCCTGGTGCCCGACAAGGGTGAGGACCCGCTGGCCATCCTCGAGGGGCCTGACCCGGGGCGATGAAGCGGGCCCTCGCCGTCGTGGTCCTGGTGGCGGCGCTGGCCATCGGCGTGGACGTGCTGGCCGACCTCACCCAGGACCGGCCCGACCGGGTCCTGCCCGGCACGCGGAGCGAGATCGTCCTCGACCTCAAGTCCCGAGACCGTGGAGGCTCCGCCCTGCTGTCGGCTCAGGGGCTGTGGGGGGCGTGCCAGGGGACGGTGCGGCACCGGCTGGCCGAGCCCGGCGTGGTGGAGCTGTCCGAAGGCCGTTTCCGTCTGGTCACCGAGCCGGCCCTCGGCGAGCACTCCTGGCGCCGGCTCCAGGGCTGCCTGGAGGACACCACCCTGGACAAGGTGAAGGCCCATGTCGTGACCAAACGCGACATCGGGCCGGCGGCATCGCCTTAGAGGCCGTAGCGGCTCCACAGCCGGCGGGGGCCGTCGAGCACCCGGCTGACCGCGGTCACCACCGCACCCGGCTTCTCGGGAGAGCCGTCGTCCATCCTGGCCACGAAAGCGATCTGCTCCAGGCTGGGCGGGCCCACGGCGAGGTTGCGGCGCAGGGCCGCGGTCCTGGACAGCTCGCCCTGGTTGACAAGGTAGGCGCCGGCCATGGCCCCGGTGCGGCCGACGCCGGCCCCACAGTGCACGAAGACCGTCCCGTCGGACTCGCCGGCGGCGGCGAGGAAGGCGTCGACCTCGTCGGCTGAGGGCACCTGGCCGTCGCGCATCGGGATCCTGACCATCTTCATGCCCAGGTCGGTGACGGTCTTGGAGTCGGCCTCGATGCCCTCCTCGGCTCGCAGGTCCACGACGGTCCTCACGCCGGCCTGGGCCAGGTTGCGGTAGCCCTCGGTGGTGGGCGCCGCGCCCCGCCACACCCTGGCGTCGACGGCGCGCAGGTTGTCGATGCCGGCGATCGTGGCCGGCGGCGCCGCGGCCGGCGTCGTCTCCCGGGCCCAGAGGGAGGCGGCCAGGATGGCCAGGTTCCCCAGGACGAGGAAAGCGGCGACCCCCGCCACCCCCTTCAAAACCACCGTTCCGACGCGTCGACCCGTCAGCTCAAACGCTCCATCTTCAGCAACACGGTCCCAAATCCGGCGCAACACATGCAAAACGTCGGCACGCTCGCACGCTCTCTGTACCCGGAAGTGGCCTCAGTTCACTCCCCCGCGGCCGGCGGCGCGTCCGTCGGTCACCACGGTCGCCTTGCTCTCGAGTCGCCGAGCACGCCGCCGGTACCATAGGCCTTCCTCGCCACCATGGACCGGGCCACTGTCGACGTCTACCAGCGCCGGGCCCAGGAGTGGGCCTCCAAGCGCACCCCCCTCCACCGGGAGCGGGCGCGGCGCCTCGCCGGCCGGGCCCTGCCGGCGCTGGTCGTGGCCGACCTGGGCTGCGGCCCGGGCAACTATCTCGACGACCTGGCCGGCGCCGGCCGGGTGGTGGCGATCGACGCCGCCGGGTCCATGCTCGCCCTGGCCCGGCCGTCGGGGGCGCTGCTGGTCCAGGCGGACATCGAGGCCCCTCCGCTGCGGGACAAGAGCCTCGGTGGGGCGTGGGCGTCGAACTCCTATCTCCACGTGCCTCGTGACGCCCTCCCTCTGGCCCTGGCCCGCCTGCACTGGGCCTTGGAGGTGGGCGCCCCGCTCACCATCTCCGGCGTCGCCGGCGAGGGTGAGGGCGACTGGCCGGGCGACGACTTCCCGGGCCGGTTCTTCACCTACTGGCAGCCCGACGAGCTGGCGGGGCTGCTCACCGGCGCCGGCTTCGCCGTCGACGACGTCTCCGTCGACGGCGAGCGGGTGTGGGCCGAAGCCCGCCGGGCGCGGACCCTGCCCGACACGGTCGCCGCTGGCCTGCGGGTGCTGGTCTGCGGCCTCAACCCCAGCGTGGTCGCCGCCGACGCCGGGTACGGCTTCGCCGGTCCCACCAACCGGTTCTGGAAGGCGGCGGTGGCCGCCGGCCTCCTCAGCCGTCCCCGCGACCCGCTGGGGTGCCTGGTCCACGACCGGGTGGGCATGACCGACCTGGTGAAGCGGGCGACGCCCAACGCCGCCGTGCTGGTCCCGGAGGAGTACCAGGCCGGCGCCGGCCGGGTGCGCCGGCTGGTCGAATGGCTGCGGCCCGGCGTGGTGCTGTTCGTCGGCCTCGCCGGCTGGCGGGCCTCGGTCGACCGCCACGCCACCGCCGGCCTCCAGCCCGAAGCCTTCGCCGGCGCGCCGGCCTACGTCATGCCCTCGACGAGCGGACTGAACGCCCACGCCAGCCTCGCCGAGCTGACCGCCCACATGAGGGCCGCCACGGCGGCTCGGCCGCCCGACAAACCTCAGGCCGCCCGGCCCGCCTAACGTTCACCGACGTGCCCGAGGACGAACCCGCCGTCGAGGAGCGACCCAAGCCGTCCCGGCGCACGCTCATCCTCCTGGTGACCCCCATCGTGATGATCACCACCATGGGCCTGATCGCCAGCGCCTTCACCCCCACGCTGGCCACCAGGCACCCCCTGTTGATGATCGCCCTCGACTCCAGGAACCGCTTCCTGGTCCTGGCCCGCGACGTCGACATCGTCCCGTTCGTGATCGTCGCCGTGCTCCGGCGGTCCTTCAGCGACCCGCTCTTCTACCTGCTGGGCCGGTACTACGGCGAGAACGCCCTGCGCTGGCTGCAGAAGAAGGGCGGCGCCGGCGACCTGGTCCCCTTCACCGAGAAGCTGTTCAAGAAGGCCGGCTATCCCATGGTGTTCGCCTTCCCGGGCGCCATCGTGTGCGCCCTCGCCGGCCAGACGGGCATGTCGCCGGTGGGATTCATGATCGCCAACCTGTCCGGCACGCTGACGTCGGTCTTCCTCGTGCGCCGGTTCAGCTCGGTCATCTCCAGCCCGGTGGAGGGCTTGCTCGGGTTCTTCAGCCGCAACCTGGTCGCCACCACCGCAGTGAGCATCGGCCTGGTGGTCCTCTCGGTGGTCCTCAACCGCATGCAGGGCAAGCTCGACATGGACCTCGAGGAGCTCGAGGGCGAGCCGTCAGATGTCGAGAAGCGCGTCGAGCCCGACGGTGACCCCGGGGTGGGAGGCGACCGCCTTCACCGCGAGCACGACCCCGGGCATGAATGACGCTCGCTCGTAGGAGTCGTGCCTGATCGACAGGCTCTGGCCGGCGGTGCCGAGCAGGACCTCCTGGTGGGCGACCAACCCCCGCAGTCGCACCGAGTGGATACGGATGCCGCCGGCAGCGGCGCCGCCCCGGCTGCCCTCCACAACCTCCTCGGTGGTCGGGTCGGGTGCCCAGTCCGACGACCGGCCCGCCATGCGCTCGGCGGTGTGCATCGCCGTCCCGGACGGGGCGTCGACCTTCTGGTCGTGGTGCAGCTCGATGATCTCCGCAGTCTCGAAGTAGGGGGCGGCCAGCTCGGCGAAGCGCATCATGAGCACGGCGCCGATGGCGAAGTTGGGAGCCACGAAGCAGTTGCTACGGGTGAAGCGGGTGGCCAGCTCCTCGTAGTCGGCCGGCGTGAAGCCCGACGTGCCCGCGACCGCGTGGATGCCGTTGGCCGCGCACCAGGCCAGATTGGCCCGGGCCGCCTCGATGTGGGTGAAATCGACAGCCACCTGGGCCTCGGCCCGGGCCAGCGATTCCTGGTCCGGCGACACCTGCAGCCCGGGGAGGTCGGCGCCGGTCACGCCCCGGAGGTCGATGCCGGCGTGGAGCGGGTCCACGGCGGCGACCAGCTGCAGATCAGGGTCGGCCACGATGGCGCGGCAGACCGTCGAACCCATCCGTCCGCCGGCCCCGAACACCCCCACACGAATCACGGCAGAACTCTGTCAGATCGCCCGGCGGATCGCCCGGCGTGGCGTGACGCTGGAACTACCGCCCGGGGTGCCAGCCCTCCGGCGCCAGCTCGAAGCCCTCGAACCGGAACGCCGGCGCCACCGTGCAGCCCACCAGCGACCACGCGCCACGGGGCCGGGCCGCCTGCCAGACGCCGGCCGGCACCACCACCTGCGGGCGCTGGCCGGCGGCCAGGTCCGGGCCCAGCACATGGTGTTCCGCCGTCTGCCCGTCGGCCGACATGGCCAGACCCATGGGGGCGCCGGTGTAGTAGTGCCACACCTCCACGGCGTCGACCCGGTGCCAGTGCGACCGCTCCCCCGCCTTGAGCAGGTAGTAGATGGCGCTCGACGCCGGCTCCCGGAACGTCTCCCGGTACCAGCCTCCCTCGGGATGGGGCTCCAGCCCCAGGGTGGCGGTGATGTCGTCAGGGCCGGCCATGGGGCCAGTATCGTCCTGGCCGCCATGAGACGGGAGGAGCCGCAGGCCGACCAACCGCTGCTCGTCGACCAGCTGAACGAGCGCCTCGCCCGCTTCCGCATCCTCTACGACCGCGACGACGCCGCCACCGACCAGCTGCTCGCCGAGCTCGGAGGCCAGGGCAAGGTCGAGCGAGAGATGCTGCGCGAGCTGGCCGCCACCGGCGTGCTGCGCCGTCCCGACCGGGTGCCCGAGGCCCACGCCGTGGCCATGCACGCCCTGGAGGTGCTGTCCCGCAACGGCAGCCGCCCGCCCAGCAGCGTCCGCCGGCTCGGGCCGCTGACCCGGGTCGCCTCCTACCTGGTCCAGCAGGTCATCCGCTACGTCGTCCGCCGCCACCAGCACCAGGTGGTGGAGGCCCTGCGCGACCTGTACTCCCGGCGCATCGGATGGGTACCGCCCGGTGACCCGGCCCGGTCGATACTGCTGCGGTCCCGCCTCGACGTCGAGCGATCGGCGCCGGCCTACAAGAAGAACACCGTCGGCATCCCTGCGTTCCTGCTCGGTGGCGCCGTCGTTTCTTCCCTGACCCGGGCGGTGCAGAACGGTGTCGGCGCCGCGGCCGGTTCGCGCGTGGGCATCTCCGTGGCCATCGCCACCGCCTTCGTCCTGGTCGCCGCCTCCTCCTGGGTCATCCTGCAGGGGGCGGCGGTCGCCCGCCGCCGCATCAAGCTCAGCCTCGACCGGCCCCTCGCCGCCCTCTGGGAGACGATCGGCTGGTGCGGCCGCCCGCCCCGCGACAACTCCAGCCTGATGGCGGCCATCGCCATCGCCCTCACCGTGGTCGGCTGGCTGCTGATCCCCTTCGGACTTCTCCTGGAATTCGCCCTCTTCTGACGGTCATACTGCAGACCTTCGGTTGCGATGCGAGGGAGAGGATCCATGGGACTGCCGGTCACGGCCAAGCAAGACGAGGTCTCGGGGATACCGATCCCCAAGCTGCGGGCGTTCTACGAGGCCATCGGCGACGGCCCCGTCGTCTTGGACCTGGAGGCCTTCGTCGAGTGGCAGGGCAAGGGCACCCGGGCCACCGGCTACATCGGGCCGTTCAGCCTCATGGGCGAACGCAAGGAGCGCCTGACCCGCAAGTACTCCATCCAGTACGACGACTGGGCCGAGATGCCCGGCTGCGACGACGCCGGCCCCGAGGCGGTCGAGACCGTGCTGTCGGCGCTGGGCGCCTGCATCATCAACCAGACGGCGTGGCACGCGGCCCGCATGGGCATCGTCCTGGAGGCTCTGTCGGTCAAGGTCAACATGAGCTTCGACGCCCAGGGCTTCTTCCAGAACACCGACCAGACCGACAAGTTCAGCGCCATCACCTACGAGATCCACATCCAGTCGACGGGCACGAGCAAGCGCAAGCTCACCGAGCTGGCCAACGTGGGCCGCAACTGCCCGGTGTGCCGGATGCTCAGCAAGGAGATGGTGCTGAAGTCCAAGGTGCTCGTCCACTAAGTGGAGCTGGGCAGGGGGCCGGCGTCGTTCTTCGACGACGTCGACCGCAGCTACGTCGTCGCCCAGCTGGAAGGGCGCATGGACGCGCCGGTCGAGCTGACGGTCACCGCCCGCCGGTCGTCGCCGCTGGCCATCACGCCGGCGGCCGGCGCCGAGGAGGCGGCGCGGGCCGAGCGGCTGGCCCGGGAGCTGGCCGCCCTGGAGCCGCGCATCGGGGTGACGGTCACCGGCGAGGGCGCCGGCGACGTGCCGGCGTTGACGGTGGCCAGCCGGGCGTCGGCGGGCTCGGTGCGGTTCGTGGGCGTGCCCCGGGTCAACCTGTTCCGCGTCCTGGTGGGGGCGGTGCGGCGAGCGTCGACCGGCGAGCACGGTCTCCCCGCCGGCTGGCCAGAGGCGCTGGCGGCGCTACCGAAGCCCGTTCACGCGCAGGTCTTCGCCACGCCCACCTGACCGGGGTGCCCGCCGGTCGTGGTCACGACCATCGGCATGGGCCTGGCGACGGACCGCCTGCAGGTCGACGTTGTCGACGGGTTCGCCGGCATGGACCTGGTGCGGGCGTTCGGCGTGTCGGGCGTGCCCACCGTCGTCCTCGACGACCGCCTGAGCCTCGAGAACCCGAGCCCTGACGGGTCGCTGTTGGACTTCGTCCTCCACGCCGCCGACGGGTCGCGGCCGGCGCCGGCGGTGGCGACGGTGCCCTTCATGGGCTGCGGCCGGCTTTCCGGTTCGCCGAGGTCAGGCCGGTAGCTGGCGGCGGACGCGGACCTTCGCGTCCGGCTTCGGTCCGTCCGTCCAGAACCCCTTGAGATCGAGGGCGGCCGGGTCAAGCGGTGCCTCGACCATGGCCCACGCCGCCGCGCCATGGTCGACCGTTCCCGCTGCGGGGCCCGCGCTCGGCGGGTTGGGCCCGCTGGGCGCACGGTGCGGGGTGGAGGCCTGCGCCGCGGCCGGCGCCTTGGTCGGCTTCGTCGCCGCATGCGCAGTCGTGGCCCTCCGGAGATCGTCCGCCTGCGCCAGCCGGGCCTGCACCTCCTTCCTGGCCGCCTGGTAGAGGGCCTTGGTCCGGGCGAGGGCCTCGGCTCGGGCTCGGTTGAGGAGGGCAACCGCGTCGCGCTGAGCCTGTGCCCTGATGAGCGTGGCGTCCGCCGTCGCGGCCCCTCGGACACGTTCCGCTTCGGCGGCGGCTGCCCCTTGGATGCGGCCGGCTTCGGCGACGGCCTCGGCGCGGGCCTTGTCCAGCAGTGACGCGGCCTCCCGGTCGGCCTGGGCCCGAAGCCGCTCGCACTCGGTGGCCGCTGCGGTCCGGATGCCGGCCGCTTCGAGGACCGCCTCATCCCGCAGCTCGGCGCTTCGCCGGGCGGATGCGGCCGCCTCTGCACGGGCCTTGTCAAGCAAGGCGGCCGCCT
Source organism: Acidimicrobiales bacterium (assembly GCA_035540095.1). Taxonomy (GTDB): domain Bacteria; phylum Actinomycetota; class Acidimicrobiia; order Acidimicrobiales; family AC-14; genus CADCTB01. The sequence goes on from DATLHA010000169.1 coordinate 10,640, forward strand.
CTGCGGATGCGACCGCCGCCATCCGGTCCCTTTCGGCTCTCGCCGCGGCCTGCAGCTCGGCGCTTTGCTGGACGGTAGCGGCGGCCTTCGCTCGCGCCTCGTCGACCAGCGCGCCGGCCTCGGCCTTCGCCTGCTCCCGCAGCCGTTCGATATCGGTGGCCGCGGCCTGACGGACTCGACCTGCCTCGGCGGCGGCCGCGGCCCGGATGTCGCCGGCCTGAGCCGCAGCCTGCATGCGCAGGTCGGCGCTCGCCTGGACGGCCGCGGCCGCCTCCGATCGAGCCTCTTCGACCAGCACCGCAGCCTCCTCGCGCGCCTGGGCCCGAATCGATGCCGCCTCTGCCACTGCGCCCCGGTGGAGACCGTCGGCGGCAGCCTCCGCCTCCGCCCGAATGCGCTCGGCGTCGGCCTCGACCCGGGCCAGCAGGTCCGCCACGCGCTGGCGCTCCCCCTCCACCTCCGAGCGCGCGCGATCGAGCAGCTCGTCGGCCTCGGCCGACGCCGCCGCCAGCCGCGATGCCGCCTCATCGGTGGCAGCAGCCTGTAACGCGCCCGCAGCGACGTGCGCCTCATCGAGCAGACGTTCGGCCTCGGCTGCGGCTTGCGCCCCGAGCCCTTCCGCGTCCGCCGAGGCGCTGCGGCGATGTTCCTCGGCTTCCCTGTGGGCCCGCTGCGCCTCCTCGAGGCACCGGCGGGCATCGCCGGTGAGGCGCTCGGCCTCGGCCTCCGACGCCGACCGGAGCTGCGCAGCCTCCATCTGGAATCGTTCCCAGGCCTCCTCGACGATGACCGCCGCGTCGGCGTGGGCCGCGGCGGTGAGCCGTTCCGCCCCCTTCTGCGCCGCAGCGTGGACAGCTTCAGCGGACGCTGTCGCGTCATCGAGGCGGGCGGCGGCATAGGCGTCTGCCTCGTCCCGGCGAGCGCCGGCCTCCTGCATGACCGCCTGGGCAGCGTTCTGGGCCGCCTCGAGCTCTTCGGCGGCCTGCTGGCGTTCTGCGGCGGCGGCGGCGCGCACGTCGGCGGCCTCCTCCACCATCGCCGCGGCCTCGCTCTTCGCCCATGTGAGGATGCCCCTGGCCTCCTCACCCGTCTGTCGGAGCAGCGCCCGTGCCTGGGCCCGGGCGCGTGCCACGATGCCGTCCGCCTGCAGGACCGCCTCGCTACGCGCCCACTCAACGGCAGTCGGGACTCGAACGCGCCGGCCTGAAGGCGGGGTCGGCACGGCGGGCCCGAGTTCGGCGGTATCGGCGGTGTGCGTCGTCGCGTTCATGCAAGCGAGCCTCGGTTCGGTCGACCTATCTAGCTGTCCGCCGTCGACACCAGGAGCGGGTCACGGTGCCGTACCTCCGCCCGCGGCGGGGAATGGGCCTCGATCTCCACGGAGTCACTGTATTGACCGGTTGCGAACCGTGCATCGATCCTCGGCCCGGGTCAGGCCACGCGTTCGGCGAAGTCGTCCTCGCTGAAGGGGCCGACGACAGCGAGCACACGCTTGTTCCCGAAGACCTTGTCGGCCACCCGGCGGAGGTCGTCGTGGGTGACGGCCTCGGTGCGGGCGACGACCTCCTCGAAGGTGAGGACCTCGCCGTGAATGAGCTGGCCTCGCCCGATGCGGTTCATGCGGCCGGAGGGGTCCTCCAGCGAGAGGGCCAGGCTGCCCTTGATGTGGCCCTTGGCCACCGCCAGCTCCCGGTCGGTGATCGGGCCCGTGGCCAGCTTGTCCAGCTCGTCGTCGATAAGCGCCAGGACATCCTGGGCCCGCCCGGGCGCGGTGCCGGCGTAGACGGCCAGGACACCGCTCTCCAGGTAGGCGGCCCGGTAGGAGAACACCGAGTAGACCAGGCCCCGCTTCTCCCGGATCTCCTGGAACAGCCGGCTCGACATGCCCCCGCCCAGGATCTGGTTGAGGACCGAGAGGGCGAAACGGTCGTCGTCGCTGCGGTCGAGGGACCGCATACCCACCACGATGTGGGCCTGCTCGGTGCCGCGGTGCTGCACGATCAGCGGGCGCACCGGGGCCAGCGCCGGCCGCTCCCGGAGTGGTGCGGTCCCCGGTTTGGCCACGCAGCGCCGGTCGATGCCGGCGACCACACTGTCGTGGTCGAGGTTGCCGGAGGCGGCCACCACGATGCCCGGCGGCTTGTACCGGGTGGTGAAGTAGTTGGCGATCTGGTCGCGCGTCATGGCGGTGATCGTCGACCGCTCCCCGAGAACCTCCTTGCCCAGTGGATGGCCCGGGTAGAGAGCCTCGTGGAGCAGCTCGTGCACGAGGTCGGATGGCTCGTCCTCGTGCATGTTGATCTCTTCGAGGATGACCTGGCGCTCGGCCTCGATCTCCTCGGGCCGGAACGCCGGCGCCCACATGATGTCGGAGAGGATGTCGAGGCCGAGCTCGAGGTCCTCGTCGATCAGGCGGGTGTAGAAGGCGGTGTACTCCTTGGTGGTGAAGGCGTTCATGTCGCCCCCCACCGCCTCGATGTCCTCGGCGATGGAGTGGGCGCTGCGCTCCTCGGTGCCCTTGAACAGCAGGTGCTCGAGGAAGTGCGAGGCGCCGGCCTCCGGTGGGGTCTCGTCCCGGCTGCCGGCGTCGACCCAGAAGCCGACGGTC
>DATLHA010000170.1:0-2947 GCA_035540095.1 Acidimicrobiales bacterium
GGCGATGGCCCAGCCGTTCTCGCCGTCGAAGTACTCGTCCCACCAGCCGTCACGGATCGAGCAGTTCAGGACGCCGTTGAGCGCCGCCTTCTCCCCGCTGGTCCCGCACGCCTCCAACGGCCGGCGGGGGGTGTTGAGCCAGACGTCGCAGCCCTGCAGGAGCGTGCGGGCCACGGCCATGTCGTAGTCCTCGAGGAACGCCACCCGGTGGCGCACGTCCTCCTGGCGGGAGAACTGGACCACCTGGCGGATGAGGTCCTTGCCGAGGTCGTCGGCGGGATGGGCCTTGCCGGCGAACAGCAGCTGCACGGGGCGGTCGGGGTCGAGCAGCAGCCGCTTGAGACGGTCGCCCTGGGACAGCAGCAGCGTCGCCCGCTTGTAGGGGGCGAAGCGCCGGGCGAAACCGATGGTGAGAACTCCGGGGTCGAAGGCCTCGTCCGCCCAGGCGGCGTCGGGCTCGGAGAGCCCGCGGCTCAGCGCCGATTCGTGCAGCCGCCGGCGGACGAAGGCCACCAGCCGCTCCCGGGCCTGCTGGCGGGCCCGCCACAGCTCGTCGTCGCCGGCGTCCTCGATGCGGGCCCAGCGGTCGTGACCGGCCTGGCTCCACTCCGGCAGGACGTGGCGGTCGAAGAGGTCGCGCATCTCGGGGGCGACCCACGTGCGGGAGTGCACGCCGTTGGTGACCGAGCCGATCGGCAGCTCCTCGACCGGCACGCCCGGCCAGACGGGGGCGAAGATCTGGCGGCTGACCACGCCGTGCAGCTTCGACACGCCGTTGGCGGTGGCGGCCAGGCGCAGGCCCATGACGGCCATGTTGAACGGGGCGTCGGCCGGCTCGCCCGGCTGGTGGCCGAGGTTCATCACCCGGTCGAAGGGCACGTTGCACTCGTCGGCCCAGCCCTTGAAGTACTTCTCCATGAGGAAGCGAGGGAACCGGTCCATGCCGGCGGGGACCGGCGTGTGGGTCGTGAAGACGGTGCCGGCCCGGACCGCCTCGATGGCCTCGTCGAAGGTGAGCCCGTCGTCGAGGATGGCCCGGCGCACGCGCTCCAGACCCAGGAAGCCGGCGTGGCCCTCGTTGGAATGGAAGACCTGCGGCTCGTGGCCGAGCTGCTCCAGCGCCCGCACGCCGCCGACGCCGAGGAGGATCTCCTGGCGCAGGCGGTGCTCGCTGTCGCCCCCGTAGAGCCGGTCGGTGACCGTGCGGCAGTCGTCGTCGTTGTCGTCGACGTCGGCGTCCAGCAGGTACAGCGGCACCCGCCCGACCCTGGCCTCCCAGATGCGGGCCACCATCGAGCTGCCGGCCAGATCGACGTGCACCCGGAGGTCCTCCACCGGCATGAGCGCCATGACATGGGGGTCGAGGACGACGTAGCGCTCGCGCTGCCAGCCGTCGGCCTCCAGCTCCTGGCGGAAGTAGCCCTGGTGGTAGAAGAGGCCCACGCCCACGAGGGGCACGCCGAGGCCGCTGGCCGCCTTGAGGTGGTCGCCGGCCAGCACGCCCAGGCCGCCGGAGTACTGGGGAAGGGCCTCGGAGATTCCGAACTCGGGGGAGAAGTAGGCCACGGAGCGCAGCGGGCTCGGTTCCCCGCTCCCTGGCCCGCTCGGGGCCTGGCGCCCCTGGAACCAGCGGTCGGCCTCCACGTCCCGGCGCAGGTCGTCGTGGACCTCCTGCATGAAGGACAGGAAGGCGCGGTCGGCCACCAGGGCGTCGAGCCGGCGGCGGTCGACGACGGCGAGGAGCCGGATGGGGTCGTGGTTCGCCGCTTCCCAGGCGTCGGGGTCGACCCAGCGGAACAGGTCCTGGGTGCGCTCGTCCCAGGACCAGCGGAGGTTCATGGCCAGGGCCTGGAGGGCCGCCAACCGCTCGGGAAGCCGTGGGTGGACGGTGAAGCTACGGAGTGCCCTCATCGGGTCGAAACGGTAGCGGGTGAGCGGGGCGGCCCGACATCTGGAAGCGGCGAGGTGTGACAGCAGCGGCAAACCCGGGTACACCATCTGGGTGATCGGTCGCATCGTCATCGACGAACCGCGCCCGCGCACGCCGGGAGGGCATCCGGCCAAGGCGGTGATCGGCGAGACCGTGCGGGTATCGGCCGACATCTACCGCGACGGCCACGACATCCTCGCCGCCCGCGTGCAGTGGCGTCCGACGGGTGAATCCAAGTGGCGCGAGGCGCCCATGGAGCACCTGGGCAACGACCGTTGGGAAGCGGTCGTCGAGCCCGCCGCCCTCGGATTGCACGAGTACGTCATCGAAGCCTGCACCGACCGCCTGGCCACCCTGGCCCACGACATCGAGGTCAAGGAGGCCGCCGGCGAGCCGGTCGAGGTGGAGCTTCAGGAGCTCGAGCTCGAGAAGGCGGCCCAGAAGAAGGGCAAGAAGCCGGCCGACCTCACCCGCACCGAGCCGCTGCCGCTGTGGGTCGACCGCGAGCGGGCCCAGTTCAGCGCCTGGTACGAGTTCTTCCCCCGGTCCGAGGGCGGCTTCCGGCGGGCGGCCCGCACCCGCCTGCCCGACATCGCCGCCATGGGCTTCGACGTCGTCTACCTGCCGCCCATCCACCCCATCGGGCGGTCGCACCGCAAGGGCCCCAACAACACCCTGGTCGCCGGCCCCACCGATCCCGGCAGCCCGTGGGCCATCGGCAACGAGCTGGGCGGCCACACCGCCGTCGAGCCGAGCCTCGGGACGGTCGAGGACTTCGACGCCTTCGTGACCGCCGCCGAGCGCCTGGGCCTCGAGGTCGCCCTCGACTACGCCCTGCAGTGCTCGCCCGACCACCCCTGGGTGGCCGAGCACCCCGAGTGGTTCCACCGCCGGCCCGACGGCAGCATCAAGTACGCCGAGAACCCGCCCAAGAAGTACCAGGACATCTACCCGATCAACTTCTGGCCCGAGAAGGACGCCGACCGCAAGGCCCTGTGGCAGGCGTGCAAGGACGTC
>DATLHA010000171.1:0-10643 GCA_035540095.1 Acidimicrobiales bacterium
CGGCGTGGGCCACGGTGCGGGCCGAGCTGCTGGACCTGGAGCCCTACTCGCCCCGGTAGGTGCCGAAGCTCCAGAGGTTGCCCTCGGGGTCGGCGACGGTGAAGCCCCGGGACCCGTAGTCCTCGTCCCTGAGCTCCCGGATCACCTCGGCGCCGGCGGCGGTGGCCCGGGCGAAGAGCCCGTCGGGGTCGTCGCAGACGACGTAGACGGAGTCGTTGCCCGCCCGGCGCCGGCCGAAGGGGCCGTCGTCCTTGCCGGCGGTGCCGAACATGACGCCGCCGCCCAGCGGCCAGCGAGCCTCGGCGTGCTCGACGACGTCAGGGTCGCCCTCGCGGGTGTAGAGGCCCCGCATCTCGAAGCCGAAGGCCTCGACGAGGAACCGGGCCGCCGCAGGGGCGTCCTTGTAGGTGAGGATGGGCCAGATGGAAGGGGAGTTGTCGCTCATGGCGTCGATCTTGCCGGTTGACCAGCGCCGGTGTCTTGGACGGATGGGTGCTCCGCAGCCAGCCACTCGCCGGGCGGGCAGCCGGCCAGCTCCACGAAGTCCCGGTTGAGGTGGGGCTGGTCGTAGTAGCCGCAGGCGGTCGCCACCTCGGCCAGCGCCGGCCGGCGGGGCGACCGCAGCATCGTGGCGGCCCGCTCGAAGCGCACCACCCGGGCGGCCAGCTTGGGGGAGAGGCCGAACTCCGAGGTGAACCGGGCCGCCAGGTGGCGGCGGCTCCATCCCACCCGCCGGGCCAGCTCGACCACGCCCATCGCCCCGCCCGAGGCCAGGAGCAGTTCCCACGCGCCGGCCACCGCCGGCGCCGGCGCCGGCGAGCCGGTGGCGGCCACCAGCCGGCCGAAGACGTCGTCGCAGGCGGCGAACCGGTCCGCCCACCCGCCGGCGTGGTGCACGCGCTCCCACAGCTCCACGGCCGCCGGCCCCAGGACGTCGGCCGCCTCGACCGAGGTGTCCCACAGCTCTCCCGCCGGCACGCCGAGCAGGGCTCGGCTGCCCAGCGGCGTGAGCTCGACGGCCACTCCCTCCTGGACGGCCGGGGAGGCGATGAGCGCGGCCCGGGCCTGCAGCCCGCTGACCACGAACCGGTAGCGGTCCGGAGCCTGGCAGGGGTCGGTCTGGGCCACCACGTCGATCGGCTCGCCGATGCTGACGATGACGGTGAGGTGGCGGGAGGGCAGGCCCCGGTGGATCCCGGCGGCCAGCCCCTCCGTGCGGTAGCCGACGTAGCTGTCGATCAAGGGCCGCAGCCCGGGCGCCGGCCGGCGCTGGAGCCACGTGCTGCCGCTCATTCCCCTATGGTGCCCGAACCCGCTCGGCGCCGGCACCGTCGCGACGGGCCAGACTGCCGTGTCCACCACGGGAAGGAACACGATGCGGATCGTCCTCAGTGACTTCATGAGCCTCGACGGGGTCGTCCAAGCGCCCGGAGGCGAGACCGAGGACACCGACGGCGGCTTTGCGCACGGCGGGTGGTCGATGCCCTACTTCGACGACGAAGCCATGGGCCCCGTCTTCGACGAGGCGATGGAGGCCACCGAAGCGCTCCTGTTCGGCCGGCGAACGTGGCAGAACATGGCGGCGGCGTGGCCCGACCGGGCCGGTGACCCCTTCGCCGACCGGATGAACGAGATCCCCAAGTACGTGGCGTCGCGCACCCTGGGCCAAGATGACCTGGACTGGCCGAACTCGACCTTGCTCCCCGCCGATGACGCCCTGGGCGGCGTGGCCGAACTCCGAGCCCGTGACGGTGGTGACATCCAGGTCATGGGGAGCCCGACGCTCGCCGCCCAGCTCATCAGCAACGACCTCGTCGACGAGTACCGCCTCATGGTGGAGCCGATCCTGCTCGGCGGCGGCAAGCGCCTGTTCCCCGACGACGGGAAGGCGCGCCGCTTGGAGTTGGTCTCCACGTCGACGGCGTCGACCGGCGTCGTCATCTGCCGGTACCGCTCGGCCGGCGGCTGACTCGCCGGCACATGCGGGCGCCGCTCCCTACGGTGCGCTCCGAGCGGACAGCCATGCCCTCACGGTGCGGGCGCCGGGATGGGCCTGGAACGTCGGGCCGGTGTCGAGGTCGACGTGGTTGTCTCGCAACCAGCGCCACATCGTCGTCTCGTCCGTCCCCGAGAATCGCTCGAACAGCCACACCGGCATCGGGAACCGGCGGGGCGCCTTCCCCGTGACATCACCCCAGATGGCCCGGCACTCCTTGATGGACTGCACGTCGCTGGCCAGGCTCAGTTCCCGGCCGGCGTAGGCACCGGGCTCGGCGAAGGCCTTCTCGGCGATGACGGCGACGTCGTCGACGGAGATCCAGCCGACAGGGCGGTCCTCACCCATGAGCTTCGGCATCAGATGCCACACCGACGCCGGCGGGTAGAACTTCTTGTCCGTCATCAGCTCCATGAACGCCATCGGGCGGAGCACCGTCAGCGGCACGTCCAGCTGCCGGATGTGGTCGATCACGGCCAACTTCACGTCCCAGGACCCCACTCCCGTGTTGCGATCTCCCGTCCCCGCCGAGGCGTAGACCAGGTGGCCGGCGCCTGCCCCGGCGGCGGCGTCGGCGACGGTCCTGCCCTGGGCGACTTCCCCGTCGAGGCCGCTGATGTGGTGGTTCTGCACGCTGTAGACGCCATGGGCGCCGGCGAAGCTCCGTTCCAGCGAGGCGCGGTCGGTCGAGTCCGCCTTCACCACCTCGGCCCCCAGACCGGCGAGGGCGCGTGCTGCTTCGCCGTCGGGCTTCCGGGTGAGCGCCCGCACCCGCCACCCCCGCGCCAGGAGGCGCCGGCTGACGGCGCGGCCCTGCAGGCCCGTGGCGCCCACCACTGCGATCACCTTGCCGTCGTGCTCACCCATCGCGCTCATTGTGCCGCCTGGGCCCGCGGATCAGCTTGTCGAGCGACGTCCGCCGGCCCGGTTCGTCGTCCCACCGAGCACCCGGGCCGACCTGGTCGCCCGCGGCCTCAGCCGCTGCCCCCGGAGCCTGCCGAGGCGCTCCCGGCCGTCACCGGCCGGGCACGTCTGCGCAGGCCGAGGTGCAGGCACGCGCCACCGGGAGCTCGAGCGGGCGGGTGGACGGTCGATCCGCTGATCGGGGTGGGAACGTGACCGGCGGTACACCACGCATGGCGGCGGTCATGAACCGCCCCCACACCGGCGCCGCCACCCCACCTCCGGTCAGGTTCCGCACCGGTTCGGTGCTTCCGGGATGGCCGACCCAAACCGCCGTCGAAAGCACGGGCGTGGCGCCCACGAACCAGGCGTCGGCTCCCTTCTCGCTGGTACCGGTCTTCCCCAACGGTTCCCAGCCGGCCAGCGCCGCTGCCGAGCCGGTGCCCTCGGCCACCGCTTCCTGGAGGATGTCCACGAGAATGCCGTTGACCGGCTCGTCGAGCACCCGCCGGAATGTCGGCGTGGCCTTGTAGATCTCCCGGCCGCTGCGGTCCACGACCTGATCGATGAGATACGGCGCGGTGTGGGCGCCGCCGGCGGCGAAGGCCCCGTAGGCCGACGCCATCTCGACGGGCGACACACCGTTGCGGAGGCCCCCGAGGGCGACGGCCGGCCCGCGGGTCTCGGGCGGGCCCAGGGCACCGTCGACGTCGATGCCGAGCCGGCCGGCGACGTCGGCAACCTTCCCCGGACCGACGGCCACGCCGATCTGGGCGAACGCGGTGTTGACGCTGTAGACGACGGCGTCGGCGAGCGGCACGGGCCCGTGTCGGGCACCGTCGAAGTTGCTCACCCGCCACGGCTGCGGGGCGCCCCGGTAGTCGATCTGGATGGGGCCGTCGCCCACGAGGTACTGCGTCTGCGGCATCCCGGCCTCCAGCGCCGCCGCCGCGGCCAGGGGCTTGAACGTGCTCCCCGGCGGCCGGCGTCCTTGCATGGCGACGTCGAACTGGCCCGTCGCCGCCGTCCCGCCGTTGTGCACGGCGCGGATTGCGCCCGAGCGGGGATCGATGGCGACCAGCGCGGAGCCGAGACGCTCGGAGACGGAGCCGAGGGCGGTGCGCGCCGCCTGCTGAAGGTGGGGATTGATGGTGGTGCGGATCTCCAGGCCGCCGGTGAGGAGGAGGTCACGCCGCTCGCCCTCCGTCGCACCGAACGCACCGTTGGCCAGGAACTCCCGCTTCACCGCCTCGACCACGAAGCGGTGGGTGTCGTCAACCGGCCGGGCGGGGAGCACCTCGACCGGCTTCGCCACCGCCTGGGCGGCGATGTCGGGCGGGATGGCGCCGACCGAGGCCATGGCTCTCAGCACCTGGTCGCGGCGGATGGTCGCCGACGCCGGATCGGTACGAGGGTCGAGTGCCGCGGGAGCCCGGATGAGGCCGGCGAGCAGTGCCGCCTGCTCGACGGTCACCTGCTTGATCCCGGTTCCGAAGAACTCCTCCGCTGCCGCCACCACCCCGTAGGCCTGGGAGCCGAAGTACACCTGATTGAGGTACCGCTCCAGGAGCTGTTCCTTGCTCAACCGTTCCTCGAGGGCCACCGCATAGAGCAGTTCCCTGGCCTTGCGAAGCATGCTCAGCTCGTCTCCGGAGAAGTTCTGCTTCGCCAGCTGCTGGGTGATGGTGGAGCCTCCCTGGGTCACCTCGCCGGCCCGGAGGTTGGTGAGCAGCGCTCGGGCCATCGCTCCGCCGTCGTAGCCGCCGTGCTCCCAGAAATCGTTGTCTTCGGCGGCGAGCACGGGCGCACGACGTCGGGAACCTCGCCCAGTGGGACCACGTGACGGTTGATGCCGTCGTGGAGGGAGGCCAGGGTGCTTCCGTCGACGGCGAGGACGGTCGAGCGCTGATCGATGGCGGGCAAGCCCTCGGCCGCCATGGTGCCGGCCAGCGGCCGGGCGGCGAGGCGCAGCACCGGCCCGGCGCAGAGGGCGGCGACGCCGGCGGCGGCAACCGTGGCGCCGGCCACCACGCCCACTCGCCGGCGCCGGCCCCCTGGCACGACGCCGGCGTCGCCAGGACGGGGCGCCCCTCCCGACAGGGCGATGCCGGCCCGGCGCAGGTGCTTGGCGACCACCGTCCCCAGTGTCATCAGAGCCCAGATCGTGAGCGACAGCGCCTCGATCAGGCACTTGCCCACGGGCCGTCGCCGAACCGCGGACAGCTCGTGTGGCAGAGCGCGCGGAGGATGCTTCTTCACTTCGCCGGTCTCTACCCATTCGACCGGCGGTTCGTGCCCGTCGTCGAAAGACGATCCGTCGGCCGCTCCCGCTGGGAGCCGGGCGGTGCTCACTAGCCCGTCGTCACCGATGACCCGGGGGCGACGAGGTGGACCCATGTCTGGCCGGGGGGGATGGCGATAGGGGCGCCGGCGGAGTCGACGAAGTTGGTGACCGCACCGGGCGACTCCTTGTGCCACGTGCCCGGCACCATGGCGCCGGCGGCGAAGACCCACGCCTCGCCGGTGCCGACGACCTCGGGGAACTGCACGCTGTAGTCGTCGATGAAGTACGAGTACGGGGTGAACTGCACGATGACCGTCGTGGGGGCGAGGCGGCCCTCCTCGACCATGTGGGGGTGGCCGTCGGTGTTGCGCAGCCAGGTGCCGCTGGCCGCGTCCCAGTCGTAGCCGGCGGTGACGTAGGGCGCGGGCACCAGAGCGATGCCGGCGACCGGCATGGCACCGGGGCCGCCGAAGGACTTGCCCTCGGCGAGGAAGGTGGCGAAGGGCCGGGGCGACCCCTCCTCGGCCGGCACCCGGGAGAACAGGCCGGCGGTGGAGGTGTAGAGATTGTGGGGCGCCGCCCGCCCGGGCCGGCGGTACATGACGGCCACGTCGTCCTCCATGACGAGCCTGAGCGGTGTGTCGGCGGCGAGCGACAGCGCTCCGGGGCTCCCGCCGGAGAAACCGAACACGCCACCCAGCGGCGACACGATCACCGGGTCGGCCGGCCGCACGGAGCGCACCGGCCCGACCACCTCGGCGTCCTGGGAGTGGTAGACGACGATGAAGCGGGTGACGCCCTCGGTGAACTCCTCATAGACCAGGTCGGCGGCGGTGATGCCGGCCTGGGGCCGGGCGTCGATGATGTTGTCGATCTTGACCGCCACCGCCGCCCGCCCGGCGATGCCGGCGTCGGTGGCCGGGCGGCCGGTCAAGGGATAGGTGGGTGGCGGTGGCGGGGCGGTCGTGGTGGTGGTCGGCGCCTCGGTGGTGGTGGTCGTCTCGGGTATGGCGGTGGTGGTCGTGGCCGGCGCGGCCGCCTTTCCGGTGCTCGAGCAGCCGGCGGCCAGCAGGGCGGTGAGAACCAGGAGGAGCACCGCCCCAGGGGCGGGCCGGCGTCGGGCGGGCACGGGGCTCAGTTGCCCCGGAGGAGCCGGCGCCAGCCCGAGGTGAGCTGCGGCATGTGCATATGGGGATGGCGGGCGGCGTGCAGCCGCTCCTTGCGGAGGGCCTCGACCTCTTCGTCGTCCAGGGGTTCGAGGGGGCCCAGGACGGAGGTCAGGAGATGGTCGGCCAGCGCCGGGTTGCGGGCCAGCACCGGGCCGTGGAGGTAGGTGCCGACGACGCGGCCGTTCACGATGCCCTCGGTGCCGTCGCCGCCGTCGTTGCCATGGCCCACGACCACCCGGCCGAGGGGCTGGGCGTCGGGGCCGATGGTGGTGACGCCGCCGTGGTTCTCGTAGCCGGTGAGATCGGGCAGGTCGAGCGACGGGTCGGGGGTGATGACGACCTCGCCCACCCGCCGTGGGCCGTCGTCGCGGTGGGTCTCGCAGTCGAGCAGGCCCAGGCCGTCGTGGGCCTTGCCGTCCTCGGCCGCGAATCGCTGGCCGAGCACCTGGAGACCGGCGCACACGGCAAGGACGGCGGCGCCGCCGGCAACCGCGTCCACCAGGGCGGGACTTGACCGCAACTCCCGGGCGGCCAGGGCCTGGGGGGCGTCCTCACCCCCGCCCATGACATAGATCTGGCACGAGGACGGGATGGGCTCGCCGGCGTGGACGTCGACCACCTCGGCCGGGATGTTCCTCCAGCGGAGGCGCTGGGCCAGGACCGTGGCGTTGCCACCGTCGCCGTAGGTCCCGAGCAGCTCGGGATACAGCAGGGCGATAGAGACCCGCTCAGGCACTGGGCTCATCGGGCCGGCACGGCGCCGCGGGCCCCCGAGGTCAAGGCCCGGCGGGCGTCCTGGAACGAGGTGTAGTTGGCGACGAAGTCGATCTCCGCCTGCTTGGGCCCCGCGGCCCCCCGAGCGGAGACATTGGAGCCGCCCGCCAGGCCGGCTGCTCCGACCGCCACCGCCTTGCGGTAGTCGGGCTCGTAGGTGTGGCGGACACCTGCGTAGCGCAGGCGCACGGCAAGGTCGCGGCCCCGCTCGCCGGTGGCCACCACCAGCCGGCCCCGGAGCTGCTCGAAGGGGACGTCCCACAGCCAGGACGGGTCACGCCCGTCGGCGACGCCGGCGTTGATCCCGATGATGACCGGCGTGGGCGGGGGCCGGATGAGGCCCAGCGCCTCGGCCCAGCCGGCGGGGTTCTTGGCCAGGAGCAGCCGGACCCGGGCGCCGCCGACGTTGAGCACCTGGTAGCGGCCGGCGACGGCCCGCACCCGGGACATGGCCCGAACGGCGCGGCCGGGGTCGACGCCCAGCACCATGGCGCCGGCCACCGCCATGGCTGCGTTCGAGACGTTGACCCGCCCCGGGAGCTGCAGGTGGATGGGGAGCCGGCGCCCGTCGGCCAGCACCAGGTCCGAGCCCTCCAGCCAGGCGTCGGGGCGGGGGCGGGCGAGGGTGCACGAGGTGCACGCCCAGGGGACGCCGCCCCGCTCCCCGCGCCCCTCGGTCCAGCGGATGCGGCTCCCGCAGTTGGGACAGGCCGAGGCGTCGGCCCGCCAGCGCTGGCCGGTGCCCACCCACGTCACGCCACAGCGCTGGCCGTTGGTGGCGGGCTCGCAGGCGCCGGCGGCCCAGCACACCAGGGGATCGTCGGCGTTGGCGACCACGACGGTGCCCGGCGAGGCGGCCAGAGCCAGGCGCCAGTCGGCGGCGTGGCGGCGGACCTCGCCGAAGCGGTCGAGCTGGTCGCGGCTGAGGTTGAGGAGGACGACGGCCGTCGGGTGCACGGCCGCGATCGCCTCGGCGAGGTGGCCCTCGTCGACCTCCAGGGCGACGGCGGCACCGGCTCGGCCCCGGAACAGGCTGCTCACCAGGCCGGGGATGAGGTTGGCGCCGGCCGAGTTCGTGCTCACCGGGCCCCGGGTGGACAGGGCGGCCGCCAGCAGCCGGGTGGTGGTGGTCTTGCCGTTGGTGCCCGAGACGGCCACCGACTGGTGGCCGGCGGCCATGAGCTCCAGTGCCCGCTGGTCGATGGCCAGGGTGACCCGCCCCCCGATGACCGAGCCCTCGCCCGCCCCGACCCAGCGCGAGGCGTCGGCGATGGCTCGCCCGGCCATCGCCGCCACCCGGGTGCGAAGAGGGAGGTCCACCGTTGGCATCTTTGCCCACAGACGGCAGTGGCACGCACACGCGCATTGACCCCAGGGAGAAAAGGGGTTTAAAGTGGTGGCTCGTGGTGGGAAGTGGTGGGAGCCGTGATGCTGACGACTGTGCCTTGCGTTGTGCCGCTGAGGGTTCCTTCCCGAAGTCTCAATCGAACTGATGTTCCTAGGAGAGTATACCCCGACCTTGGATGGAAAGGGCAGGCTGATCCTGCCGGCCAAGTTCCGGGAGCAGCTGGAGAACGCCTTTCTCACCAGCGAGGTGGAGAGGTGCCTGGCGCTGTGGCCGCCGGCGGAGTTCGAGAGCCGGGCCCGCGAACTGCGGGAGCAGGCCAAGCACGACGCCGCCAGCCACGACCGGGCGACGTTCTTCTTCGCCGGCGCCCAGGAAGTGGTGCCGGACAAGCAGGGGCGGATCGCCATCCCGGCGCCGCTGCGGGAGTTCGCCGCCCTGCTGGAGGGCCCGGTCGTGGTGACGGGCGCGTTCGACCACGTGGAAATCCGGGCCGTCGAGGCGTGGCAGGACAAGAAGAGCCGCGGCGAGGTCGCCCTGGCCCGCCAGCAGTTCACGGGCGGCTGACAGCTCGGTGCCGCCCATGCGCCACCCTCCGATCGGTGAAGACCCCCCTCTTCGCCCAGGTGTCGGGAATGTCTCCCGGCGGTCCGTCGATCGGAGGGTGGCGGATGGGCGGGACTGAACGCGATCCCGCGCCCCGCCACCGGCCCGTCATGGTGGCAGAAGTGGTCGACGTGCTGCGACCCGTGCCCGCGGGCGTCATCGTGGACGCCACCGTCGGCGCCGGCGGCCACGCCGCCGCCCTGCTCGACGCCCTCCCGCAGCACACCTTGATCGGCCTCGACCGGGACGACGAGGCCCTGGCCGTGGCGGGGGAGGCGCTGGCCCGCTTCGGCGACCGGGTGGAGCTCCGGCGGGCCAACTTCGACGAGATCGGCGCGCTCGGCCTCGACGCGTCCGCCGTCCTGTTCGACCTCGGCGTCAGCTCCATGCAGCTCGACGACGTCGATCGGGGTTTCAGCTACCGGGGCGACGGCCCCCTGGACATGCGGGCCGACCGCCGACAGGCCCGCACCGCGGCCGACGTGGTCAACGGCTACGACGAGGCCCGCCTGGCCGGTGTGCTGGCCCGCCACGGCGAGGAGCGCTTCGCCCGCCGCATCGCCAAGGCCATAGTGGCCTCCCGACCGGTGACCACCACCGGCCAGCTGGCCGAGCTCGTGCGGGACGCCATCCCGGCGCCGGCCCGCCGCCGGGGAGGCCACCCGGCCAAGCGCACATTTCAAGCGATTCGGATCGCAGTCAACGGCGAGCTGGTGACGCTCGGCGACACGATCGACGCCGCCCTCGACCTGCTGGTGGCCGGCGGCCGGTGCGCGGTGCTCGCCTACCACTCGGGCGAGGACCGCATCGTCAAGGACCGCTTCATCAACGCCGAGACCGGCGGCTGTGCCTGCCCGCCCCGACTGCCCTGCGTGTGCGGGGCGGTGCCCACCGTCCGCCTGGTCTGGCGGGGCGCCCACCGCCCCGGTCCGGCCGAGCTGGCCGCCAATCCCCGTTCGGAGAGCGCCCGGCTGCGGGCGGCCGAGAAGCTGGAGGTGCCCGTTTCATGAGCGTTCCGGGAGAACGGTCCAGGAGGCACTCACCGGTACGCCCCCGGAAGGGGGTGGACCAGTGACGGCATCCACGTTTGCCCCCCGTCCCGAACCCCGCCGGCGGGGGCCGGCTGGCACCCCGATCGGGCTCGACGCGCCGGCCCGTCCCCACCTGCGAGTGGTCGGGGCCGACGAGCCCCGCTCCCGCCGCCTCACCCGCTTGGTCACCGCCATGCTCGTGGCCGGCGTGTTCGCCAGCCTGTTCGCCATCGTCGCCGTCCGGGTGGTGCTGGCCCAGGACCAGGCCGAGATCGACAGGCTCTCGGCGTCCATCGAGGCCCAGCAGGCCGTCCGCCAGGATCTGCGGCTCATGGTCGCCGAGCTGGAGGCGCCGGCCCAGGTCGTGGCCTCCGCCCGCCAGCGCCTGGGCATGGTGACGCCGGCCGCCGTGACCTATCTCACCCCGCCCCCGCCCCCGCCGGCGCCGGCGGCGACTGCGCCCAACTCGGCGCCTACGGCGACTGCGCCCAACTCGGCGCCTACGGCGACTGCGCCCAACTCGGCGCCTACGGCG
>DATLHA010000172.1:0-41174 GCA_035540095.1 Acidimicrobiales bacterium
CCTTGGCCGTCGTCGCCTGCGGGTGGCTCACCGCCTTGGCCACCAGCTCGAGGTCGGTGGCGTAGGTGTGGACCCGCAGGCGACGACGGCCAAGGTCTTCGACATCGTCCGCCGGGGCGTGGGCCTCGACCGGGCCATGAACGCCCTCGACAACTCCCGGGGATCGGCCGACCGCTCGGCCCACGGCGACGACCTCTGGGCCCTCGAGCAGCTGGCCGCCCTCCACCCCGACCCCGCCGGCTTCGAGCCGTGGCTACGGAACGCGCTCACCGTCCATCCCGACGACGGCCGACCGTGCGTCCACCTGTCCACCGTGCACAAGGTCAAGGGCCGGGAGTGGCCGAACGTGGTCGTCTTCGGCGCCTCGGCGGACCTGTTCCCGCACCGGCTGGCCGAGGACGTCGAGGAGGAGCGCCGGGTGTTCCACGTCGCCATCACCCGAGCGGCCCGCACCGTGGTCGTCCTCGGCGACGCCGACGCCCCGTCGCCGTTCCTGGCCGAGCTGGCCGGCACGGCGGAGAGGCCGGCGGTGAAGGAGGCGCCGGCGCCCAAGGTCCGTGCAAGGACCGAGGTACCGGCCGCGGGGGAGTCACCGCTGTGGGACGCCTTGAAGGAGTGGCGGACCGGGATCGCGCGCCGGGACAAGGTGCCGCCCTACGTGGTGATGAGCGACGCCCATCTCAAGGGCATCGCCGAGCGCAAGCCCA
The DNA here is from genome assembly GCA_035540095.1 of Acidimicrobiales bacterium. Taxonomy (GTDB): domain Bacteria; phylum Actinomycetota; class Acidimicrobiia; order Acidimicrobiales; family AC-14; genus CADCTB01. The sequence continues at coordinate 708 of DATLHA010000172.1, forward strand.
CCACGCTGGCGGAGCTGGCCCGCTGCGCCGGCATCGGACCGCTGAAACTGGAGCGTTACGGCGAGGACATCCTCGCCGTCATCGAAGCCTCAGGGTGACAAAGCCTCAGGGTGACAGCCGCTCGATGACCCAACCGTCGCCGTCACGCCGGTAGCGCAGGCGGTCGTGGAGCCGGTCGTCACGATGGTGCCAGAACTCGATCGTCTGGGGGACGATCCGGAAGCCGCCCCAGAACGCCGGGCGCGGCACTTCTCCGGGAAACCGCTCGACCGCCTCGGCTAGCCGGCGCTCCAGGACGCCACGGTCCTCGATGACCTCGCTCTGGCGCGACGCCCACGCCCCCAGCTGGCTGCCCCGCGGCCGGCTGTGCCAGTAGGCGTCGGACTCCTCGGGCTCGACCAGGCCCACGCCGCCAGTCACTCGGACCTGACGGTCAGGCGCCCAGAAGAACAGCAGCGACGCCCGTGGATTTGCGATGAGGTCTCGGGCCTTGGCGCTGCCGTAGTTGGTGAAGAAGACGAACCCCCGCTCGTCGGCCGACTTCAGCAGCACCATGCGCACCGCCGGCGCCCCGTCCGCCGAGGCGGTGGCGACCGCCACCTCCGGCGGCGAGCCGGCGCCGGCGTGCCAGTCGTGGAACTGACGTATCGGATCGGCGTCGACTTCGTCCTCGGTCACCGACCGATCATGGCCGGTGGTAGGACTCGCGGATGCGCTTCGGCATCAAGACCTCGCCCCAGCACACCACCTGGCCCGACATGCTGGCGGTCTGGCAGGCGGCGGACGGCATCGAGCTGTTCGAATCGGCCTGGACGTTCGACCACTTCTATCCGATCTTCTCCGATCCCACCGGCCCGTGCATGGAAGGTTGGATCACCCTCACCGCCCTGGCCCAGGCCACCGAGCGCATCCGGCTCGGGGTGCTGGTCACCGGCAACGTCTACCGCCACCCGGCCGTGCTCGCCAACATGGCTGCCACCGTGGACATCGTCTCCGGCGGCCGGCTCGAGCTCGGCCTCGGCGCCGGTTGGAACGAGCAGGAGTGCGCGGCCTATGGGATCGACCTTCCCCCGCTGAAGGAGCGCTTCGACCGCTTCGACGAGGCGTGCCAGGTGGTCATGGGGCTGCTGCGGGACGAGACCACCGACTTCGACGGGAGGCACTACCGGCTGACCGGGGCCCGCTGCGAGCCCAAGCCCATCCAGCGCCCGCACCCACCGCTGTGCATCGGCGGGGGCGGGGAGAAGCGCACGCTCCGGGCCGTCGCCCGGTGGGCCCAGCACTGGAACTTCCCCGGCGGCGGCGTCGACGTCCTGAAGCAGAAGCGAGACGTCCTCCACGCCCACTGCGCCGACGTCGGAAGGGACCCGTCCGAGATCATGATCTCCACCCACCTCCGCATCCCCGCGGGCGGCGACATGGGTCCCCTGGTGGACGAAGCCGCCGCCCTCGCCGGCGCCGGCCTCGACCTCGGCATCGTGTACCTGAGCCCCCCGCACACGCCGGCGGTGCTGGAGCCCCTCGCCGAAGCACTTCGCCCGTTGACCTGACCCCCACTCGTTCTGGTTGCACTTACCCGTCTATTTGACGGGTAGGTGCAACCAGTTCGGCGGGGGCGGGGACGCGACCGGGCCCCCCTTTCGGGGGGCCCGGACTGCGGTTCACTTCCGAGGAACGTGGGGGGGCTACTCGAGGGTGCAACCGCAGGAGTTGATCTCCCGGGTGATGATGCCCTTTCCGGTGTCCATGTGCGTGGTGCACGGCATGCAGGGGTCGAAGCTGCGGATGGCCCGCAGGACGTCGATGCCCTTGATCTGGTCGTCCGGCACGGACTCCAGGATGGGGGTGTCGACGACGGCCTGCTCGTACGGCCCGAGGCCGCCGAAGGGGTCGGTGGGAGATGCGTTCAGCGTGGAGGGGGTGTTGATCTGGTAGTTCACGATCTTGCCCTTGTCCATGATCATGTGGTGGGTGAGGTACCCACGGCCGGCCTCCCAGAACCCTGCGGACACGCGCTCCTCGCGGGGGATCTTGAAGGGGGTGTGGACCTTGGTCTCCCCCATGCGCCAGTACTCGAAGGCCTTCAGGAGGCAGTTCATGCCGATGGTGGCGGTGAAGGCCATGGAGTAGGCCCGGGCCCGGTTGCGCTCGAGGGCGCACAGGGTACGGGGCAGCGGCCAGAACAGCTCGGTCTCCGGCAGGGCGTGGCGGGGGATCAACATGCGGATGCCGTCACCCGTGGGCTCACAGAACGGGTTCTCGGTGTAGTCCCCCCGCAGGGCCGTGCCCCACAGCTGGCCGTAAGCACCGGTCTCGATGACCTGGCGGTCCCACCGGGGTGCGGTGTCCCAGGTGTAGCGCTCCTTGAAGTTGGTGCCCGTGGGCTTGGGCAGCGTGGTCTTGTTCCAGGGGTGGTACGGCGACAGGGGGTTGCCCAGGGGGTCGGTCCGGTACCGCTGGGGGCCGGTCTTGGTCCAGTCGTCGTAGAAGGAGTGCTCGATGAACTCCTCGAAGCCGATGTTGATGTCGGTCAGGTTGGTGGTGACCAGCTTGCCCTCGATGATGATGGCCGGCGACGCCCACCGCTTGTTGCCCCACGAGTTGCAGTTGGCATAGGTGGCGTCGTAGTACTGCGAGTTGTCCCAAATGCCCGGCTGGGCCAGGTTGGTCGGACGGGCCCCCACCTGCTCGTAGGCCGGGTTGGCATCGAGGAAGAAGTCGCACAGGTCGTCCCAGATGCGGCAGATGACCTTGCACCAGTCGAGGATCTTGCCCAGCTGGCCGTAGTACTCGTTGAACGTCGAGGTCGTCACCGTCGTCGACATGCCGCCCGGCACGATCGTGCTCGGGTGCGGGTACTTCCCGAACATGAGCATGCACATGATCCGCCCCACCCGGGTCCACTCGAGGGCCTCGAGATAGATCTTCCCGGTCAGTGGGTTGAGGGCGTCCATGATGTCTTTGATCGTCGTGTAGCCGTGGATGTCGCCGTGGGGGGCGAGGGTCTTCTCGGCCCGGGTGACCAGCTCCGGGTTGGTCACCGACACCAGGGCGGTGGAGTAGTCGGGGCCGGCCAGCAGGCCCAGGTGGAGCGGGCGGTCGTAGAACATCTCGGCCACCGCGCCCAGGTTGCGCACCTCCACGCCGAGCGGCGGCGGGCAGATGCCGAAGGCCATCTCGGTGGTGAGGGCCGAGCAGGTGGCGTGCACGCCGCCGCAGACGCCGCAGGCCCGGGAGGAGATGTCGATGGCGTCACGGGGGTCACGCCCCTCGAGGATGACCTCGTAGCCCCGGAACAGCATGGCCCGGGAGTGGGCGTCGACGGCCCGGCGGTTCTCGAGGTCGAGGACGGTGTGGACGGCGAGGGCGCCGGCCACCCGGGTCATCGGGTCGATGTTCCAGTCACGCAGGCGGGGCGGGGCGGCGAGCTGGGCGCCGGGGCCCTCCTTGCGGCGTACATAGCCCTTGGGCTCGGCCACGGAGACTGAGTAGGGGTTGGCGACCCCTTCCTTCAGTTTGGCCTGTCCGCCCGCGTCGAACTCAATCGGCAGATTCTTGAAGCACACGCGAAGTGCCTCCCCTTGAGTGGTGCGGTGACCCGTCACGTCGCACGTCCACCGCTACTGACAAACAAAGGCTATCTGCGTCAAACACTGATAGCAACGCTTTCTTGCACAACATTTTCCGTACGTGGTAAGGCACTCGGCCGATAGCGGCGCTGCAGTTTCTTGCACACGCAATTTCGTACGTGGTACGGGAAAGGGCCGGTTACGATAGACGGTCTACGGCCCGCCGGGCGGCGGCCACTACCGGGTCCCAAACCGGTGAATACGGCGGCGCATACGAGAGGTCGGCAGCGAGAAGCTCGTCGACGGTCATCTCGTTCCACACGGCGACGGCGAGGACATCGATCCGCTTGGCCGCCCCTTCGCGGCCGACGATTTGCGCCCCCAGCAGGCGCCCCGTCCCCCGCTCGACCACCAGCTTGACCGTGATGGGCCCCGCGCCCGGGTAATAGCCGGCACGCGTCGTCGACTCCGACAGCACCGACTCGGCCACGAAGCCGGCATCCGCGGACTCCGTCTCGCCGAGCCCTGTACGCGCCACCTCGAGGGACCCCACCTTGGTGGCCGCGGTCCCGATGACCCCCGGGAAGGTGGCGTAGCCGCCGCCCAGGTTGATGCCCGCCACCCGGCCCTCCTTGTTGGCGTGGGTGCCCAGGGCGACGGCCACCGCGGCGCCGGATACCCGATGCCGTTTCTCGGCGCAGTCGCCGGCCGCCCACACCGCCGGGTACGACGTGCGCATCCGCCGGTCGACGGCGATGGCGCCCGAGGGGCCCACCTCCACGCCGGCCGCCTCGGCGAGGGCCACGTTGGGTCGCACCCCCAGCCCCAGGACGACCACCTCCGCCGGAAGCGTGCCTTCCGACGTCACGACCGCCGACACCTCGCCGCCGGCGCCGGTCTCGAAGCCGGCGACCTCCTGGCCCAGGTGCAGCACCGTCCCGAAGTCCCGGAGGGCGCCGGCTATCAGCGCGCCCATGTCCGGGTCGAGCCGGGTCAGGGGCTGGGGCGCCACGTCGACCAGGTGGGTCTCGACCCCCAGGGCGCAGAGCGATTCGGCCATCTCCAGGCCGACGTAGCCACTGCCCACGATCACCGCCCGCCTCGGCTTGCGATCGGCGACATGGGCCCGCAGGGCGACGCCGTCGTCGAGGGTCTGGACGCCGAAGACGCCCTCGGCGCCGGCCCCGGGCAGCGGGGGCCGGACCGGCGTGGCGCCGGTGGCGATCACCAGGTCGTCGAAGCCCTCCTCCCGCTGGTGGCCGCTCTCGCTGTGATTCACCAGCGCCACACCTCGGTCGAGGTCGATCTCCAGCACCTCGTGGCGGAGGTGGACCTGGATGGCCTGCTTGTCGCGGAACGTCTCCGGCGACCGGACGACCAGCGACTCCACGTCGTCGACCACGCCACTCACGAAGTAGGGGATCCCGCAGGCCGAGTACGAGGAGAAGTTGCCCCGGTCGAAGGCCACGATCCGGAGGTCGTCGGGGCCCAGCCGGCGCCGGGCCTGGGAGGCGGCGCTCATGCCGGCGGCGTCGGCGCCGATCACCAGGAGTCGTCGGGTCAGGGCGTCCATCGTAGGCTCCCTGCGTGCCCCCCACGCCTGTCACCCGTACGCCCGAGTGGAACAACCTGCTCCAGAACCGCCGCCAGATCGGCTGGACCGACCTGCGCAAGCTGTTCGAGGAGGACCCCGCCCGCGGCGAGAGCATGACCGCCGAGGCCGGCGACCTCTTCCTCGACTACTCCAAGAACATGGTGACGGCGGAGACCATGACGCTGCTCGTGGCCCTGGCCGAGCGCGCCGGCCTGCGCCGGCGGATCGACGACATGTTCGCCGGCCGCCACATCAACGTCACCGAGGACCGGGCCGTCCTCCACGTCGCCCTGCGCATGCCCCGTGACGCCGAGCTCACCGTCGACGGCCAGGACGTGGTGCGCGACGTCCACCGCGTGCTCGACAAGATGGCCGCCTTCTCCGACGACGTGCGCTCGGGGGCGTGGACGGGCGCCACCGGCCGGCGCATCCGCAACGTGGTCAACATCGGCATCGGCGGCTCCGACCTGGGGCCGGCCATGGCCTATGAGGCGCTCCGGGACTACTCCGAGCGATCGATGACGTTCCGGTTCGTGTCCAACGTCGACGGCGCCGATCTCTACGAGGCGGTGCGGGACCTCGAGCCGGCCGAGACGTTGTTCATCGTCTCCTCCAAGACCTTCGGGACCGTCGAGACCCTCACCAACGCCCGCTCGGCCCGCAACTGGCTGACGGCCGCCCTCGGCGAGGAAGCGGTGGGCCGCCACTTCGTCGCCGTGTCCACCGACGCAGGACGAGTGGCCGAGTTCGGCATCGACCCGGCCAACATGTTCGAGTTCTGGGACTGGGTCGGCGGGCGCTACTCCTTTCCATCCGCCATCGGGCTGTCGCTCATGGTCGCCATCGGCCCGCCGGCGTTCCGGGAGCTGCTCGAGGGCTTCCGTCTCATGGACGAGCACTTCCGCACCGCCCCGTTCGAGCGCAACCTGCCGGTCCTCCTCGGCCTGCTCGGCGTCTGGCACGTGAACTTCTTCGGGGCCGAGACCTCGGCCGTGCTGCCCTACAGCGAGTACCTGGCCCGGTTCCCCGCCTACCTGCAGCAGCTCGACATGGAGAGCAACGGCAAGTCGGTCAACCGCCAGGGCAAGCCGGTGGAGTGGCAGACCGGGGCGGTCGTGTGGGGGCAGCCGGGCACCAACGGCCAGCACGCCTACTTCCAGCTCCTGCACCAGGGCACGCCGTTCGTCCCCTGCGACTTCATCGGCGTCCTGGAGCCCATCCACGGCCTCGGTGACCACCACGAGCTCCTCATGGCCAACCTGTTCGCCCAGACCGAGGCCCTCGCCTTCGGCCGGACGCCGGAGGAGGTGACCGCCGAGGGGGTGCCCGAGGAGCAGGTGCCCCACCGCACGTTCCCGGGGAACCGCCCGACGAACACCATCCTCCTCAACCGCCTCACCCCCTCGACGCTGGGCCAGCTCGTCGCCCTCTACGAGCACAAGATCCTGACCCAGGGGACGATCTGGGACGTCAACTCCTTCGACCAGTGGGGCGTCGAGCTGGGCAAGGCCCTGGCCGACCGCATCGCCGGCGAGGTGAGGTCGGACACGGAGCTGGCCCACGACAGCTCCACCAACAACCTGATCCGCCGGTACCGCTCGGCGCGCGGATGAGCGAGAACCACATCGTCCTCGTCCGCCACGGCGAGACCGAGTGGAGCATCTCCGGCCAGCACACCGGCAACACCGACATCCCCCTCACCGACGCCGGCCGGCGCCAGGCCGAGGCCCTGGGCGCCCGGCTGGCGGCGTGGGACTTCGCCCGGGTGGTGAGCAGCCCGTTGAGCCGGGCCATGGAGACGTGCCGGCTGGCCGGGTTCGGTGACCGGGCCGAGCTGACCGACGACCTGCGGGAGTGGGACTACGGTGAGTACGATGGCCGGCGGACCGTCGACATCCGTGAGGAGCGACCGGGGTGGACGGTGTGGCGGGACGGCGCCCCCGGGGGCGAGACGGCGGCGGACGTGGGCCGGCGGGCCGACCGGGTGCTGGAGGCGGCCCGCGGGGCGGGCGGTGACGTCGTCCTCTTCGCCCACGGGCACCTCCTGCGGGTGCTCGGCGCCCGCTGGATCGACCTACCGCCGGACTACGGGGCCCGCCTGGGCCTCTCCACCGCCACCGTCTCGGTCCTCGGCTGGGAGCGGGAGACGGCGGTCATCCACCGCTGGAACGACGAGGCCGGTTGAGGCCCGGAGGGGCGTGCTGAGACAGAGGGCCGTCCTGGCGCTACCATGACCGGCGCGGTCCTCCTCGCCGTTCGTGTGACGTGCAGGTTGCCCAGATGGCTCGGACTTTTTCAGGTCTGAGGAGGACCGCCCACCATCACTCCTGGCCCCGGCCGGTCTTGGCTTGGAGCTCGTCGATCCGCTTCGACGCCTCCGCCTTGGTGAGGCCCTCGTCGAAGGGCTCGTTGGCCTCCTGGGAGAGCGTCCGGAGGTAGGACGCCTGGGCACCGGTCATGGCCTCGTCGCCGGTCACCCAGTCGTCGGGGCCCTTGGCGGTGTTGTCGCCGATGGGGCTCTGGTCCGTCATGGCCCGGTCTCTACCCGCCGGGCCTATCGTCTGACCGTGGACGATGCCGAGGTGATCCAGGCGTTCCTCGACGGCACCGGCGCCGCGTCGGGGCCGCTCCTCAACGTCGAGCGTGGGGCGCTCAAGGTGCAGGGGTGGTGGCCCGGCGCCTACCGGGTGTCGGAGCGGACGTTCCTCGTGCGCGACGAGGCGGCGCCGGCGGGCTCGACGGTCGGGGACGATCTCGCCGCCGCTCTCGAAGCCCGGGGGCTCAAGCCCCTGGGGGGCGAGTTCCCCGGCATCGCCGTGCTCACCTACACCATGCTGGACCTGGGCTACGCGCCGTGGGTGCTGTGGTCGACCGACCCCGCCGCCGGCGAAGCCGACCTCAACGCCGCCGCCACCCGGGAGAGCTTCCTCTAGTGGACCACTACTAGGGACCGGTCCAGACGACCATGAGGAGGGTGGCATCGTCCTGCAGGCGGCCCTGCTGGTGGTCGAGGAGGGCATGGCACAGGCGGCGGACGGTCTCGGCCGGCGGCTGGCCGCCGGCGCCCGCCTCCAGCCACATCTCGGCCAGCCGGTCGCGCCCGAAGAACTCGCCCTCCGGCGACCGGGCGTCGATCACCCCGTCGGTCAGGAACAGCACGGCGTCGCCCGGTTCCAACGGCACCTGGGCCACCTCGGCGGGCACGTACCCCATGCCGAGGGGCAGCGACGTCTCGCAGCGCAGGTCGCCCGCCGGCCGGCCGTCGCGCCAGAGCAGCGGGCGGGGATGGCCGGCGTTGACCCAGGTGAGCTGGCCGGACGCCAGGTCCAGCCGGACCAACTGGCCGGTGACGAACCGTTCCTGGCCGAACTGCTCGGCGACGACCGTGTCGAGGGCCGCGAAGGTGTCCTCGAGCCCCCGCCCATGCCGCCGGCTGTGGCGGTAGCTGCCGACGGCGAGGTTGGCGATGCGGCTCGCTTCCAGGCCGTGGCCCATGGCGTCGATGATGGCCAGGTGGGCGAGGTCGCCGTTCACGGCGTAGTCGAAGGCATCGCCGGCGATCTCGTAGGCCGGCTCCAGCATCCCGGCCACCGCCACCCGGTCATCGGTGAACGTGAGCGGGGGCAGCGTGGACCAGCGCATCTCGGCGGCCAGATCCATGTGACGCAGCCGCCGGGCCAACAGCAGGTTGTCGCCGAAGGCGCTCTTGGACACCACCAGGCCGGCGGTGATCGACGCCATGTGCAGGGCCCGGTCACGGGCGGCCTCGTCGGCCTCGGCGACTGTGGTCCCCAGCACTCCGATCCGGTCGGCCCCGTCGAGGAGTGGCACCCACATCCGGGTGCCGGCGCCGGCCGGCACCGGCTCGCAGACGACCTTGCTGGTCCGGAACGCCTGCCCCGCCGGCGTGGCCTCGATGTCCAGAGGCTCGTGGGACGTGGCATCCGGCGGCCCGAGATGGACGAGCCGGCGCTGGTCGAGGTCGACCAGGTAGAGGGCGACGTCGGCCATGCCGACCTGGCCCAGGTGGGCGGCGACCGTCGGTGCCACATCGTCAGGGGCGAGACGGTGCGAGACCTCCAACAGGGATCCCAACGCGCGCGCCACGTCGGCAGGCGTTGGCGACAGGGACAGGACGGCTCCTCGATGTAGGGGGGATCCAACCTACCGGGGCCGTGTGGATTTGTGTTCCGAACGCGCAAGCAGCCCCTCCTGGGGAGGGGCTGCTTGCAGGCGTGGTACCCGGATCAGCGGGTGGTGGCCGAACGGGCGCCGGGGTAGTCGGCGCGGTCGCGGCGGTCACGGCGGGCCAGTCCGGCCAGTCCGGCGAGGCCGAGGAGGCCGGCGAGACCCCACTTGCCGCTGTCGTCGTTCGACTGGGTGGTGGCGGCGCCGGTGTTGTCGCCGCTGGTCTGGGCCACGGCGGCGGTACCGCCCACGCCGAGGCTCAGGAAAAGGGCAATGGCGGTAGAAGCGACTGCTTTACGCATAGTGGTTGAATCCTCCGTGCTTACGAATGGCGAAGTCACGGGCCGAAAAGCCGGTCCCCAGCCCGATGTCTCGGCTGGCGGTTCAACCGTTCCCGCCCACTACCCCCGGCGTTCGGCACAGTAAACATGCTGGTCGGGATTCGAGCGGGCTATCGAGGGGAACACTCTCCTCATGCTCACCCTCATCCTTCTTATCCTTGTCATCGCCCTGCTTGTCGGCGCCATTGGTGGCCCGCGCTATTCCCGCCGGCGCGGCCGAGGCGTCCTCTAGCCATTTCGCATTCTCTGCGACGCGGCTCGCTGCGGCCGGGGACCGATGTCCCCGCCGCCGGCGAGCGCATTGAGGAGGTCCTGGCCTTCGGCAATGTCGTCGTCGAGCAGATCCGGAGCGGGCCGGATGTCGCCCCTGAGGACTACCTCCAGGACCAGGACGAGTGGATCACCCTCCTGGCCGGCGCCGCTGTGCTGCAGGTCGGCGGTGAGCGGGTCGAACTGGCCGCCGGCGACTGGATCCTGCTGCCAGGCGGTGTCCCCCACGGCCTGGTGTCCGTCGAGCCGGGCAGCAACTGGCTGGCCGTGCACGTGCACCCCGCCGGCTAGACCAGGTCGGCCGCCTCGGGCTCCACGCCCTCGCTGACGTCGACCGGCGAGCGCCCTCGCTCCACCCGCCAGATGCTGAACGCCGCGGTCGACGCCGCCAGCCAGGCCAGGCCGAGCACCACGCCGCCGACCACGTCGGTGATGTAGTGGACCCCCAGCGCCAGCCTGGAGAAGCAGATGGCCACCACGAGGAGCACGGCGCCGCCGACCACCACCGGCCGGAACCGGCGGCCGATCACCGGAAAGAACACCAGCACGAGCGCCCCGTAGGTGAAGGTCGAGGACATGGCGTGGCCCGACGGGAAGCTCTTGCCGTGGGCCGTCGCCACCGGGTCGACAAGGGACGGGCGGGCCCGGTCGACCGTCTCCTTCACGATGGTGTCGAGCAGGCCGCCGCCCAGCGTCGTCACCACGAGGAAGACGGCGAGGCGGTGATGGCCGGCCCGCCACACCCAGATCACCGCCGGTATCACGATGATGTAGAACCACAACGGCGAGCCGAAGAAGGTGAGGATTTTCAGGTTCTGCACCAGGTCCTCGGAACCTCGCACCCACCCGTGCAGGTGGTTGGCGGCAGACGTGTCCAGGCGCACGAGGCTGCGGTCGTTCCTCACCTGGTCCAACAGCAGCCCGAACGGGATGGCCACCAGCAGGAAGGCCAGACCGAACAGGCTGACCCGCAGGCCGTAGCGGGCGTCGGGGTCGAGCCGCCGGCGCAGGCCGTCCCTCATGGCGCCGGCACGTAGACGAGCAGGGGCTCGTCGGCCTTGGTGACGATGAACTCGTCGGGGCCGTCGAAGGTCTCGCCGTCACGGGCCAGGCGGGTGGCGCCGTCGAGGCACTTGACGGTCATGGAGCGGACGAAGCGCTGCTCGTAGGCGCCGGAGCGGGCCAGGCGGCCGGTCATCACCGACAGCAGCAGGCGCACGCGAGACCACGGACGGGAGCCGTCCACGATGCGGATGTCGAGTTGGCCGTCGTCGAGGCGTTCCCGCCAGCTGGGGGCGAAACCCGACGGGTGGTAGCGGCAGTTGCCGATGAAGATCATCCACACCCGCCGGCGCTTCCCGTCGAGCTCGAGCTGGATCGGTCGGGACTGGCGGAGCACGTTCACCAGGGCGACCACCACCGCCGGCCACTTGCCGATGGTGCCCTCGAGCTTCTCCCGGGCGTCGACGAGGTCGACGTAGTTCCCGATGCTGGCGGTGTTGACGAAGGTGTGGCCGTCGATGACCGCCCGGTCCACCGACACCGCCCGGCCGTCCTTGACCGCCCGGGCCGCGTCGGCGATCGATTCGAGACCGAGGGCATAGGCGAAGTGGTTGAGGGTCCCACCGGGGACCACGAACAGCGGCTTGCCGGTGTCGGCCGCGATCGAGGCCGCGGTGTTCACGGACCCGTCGCCGCCGGCCACCCCGATGACGCACCCGCGCGCGGCCGCCTTGTCCAGAGCCTCCTTGAGGTCGTCGCCCTCCCCCAGCTCCACCACCTCGGCCTCGGGCAGCTCGGCCCGAAGGGTCTCCGCCGCCCGACCGCTCGATCCCGCCGCAGGATTGACGACCACCACCACTCCCCCGCCCCCGGGCGAGGGCTCCACGACGGCCGGCTCCAACGCGGTGCGGACGTGGGCCGGCTCGTGCGGCGCCACCGGCCACAGCCGGCGGGTCAGGAGGCCGGCGCCGGCCCCGATCGCAGCGCCGCCGGCCACGTCGGAGGCGTGGTGGGCGCCGGAGCGGACCCGGGAGTACCCGACGAGGCCGGCCAGGCCGGCGAGCGGCCCGGCCAGGGCCGGCGACTCCTGGGCGGCGCCGACGGCGAACGCGGCGGCCACCGCGGCGTGGCCCGAGGGAAACGACGACGTGGAGGGCTTGGGGTAGCCCGGCAGACGGCTCACGAGGCGGCCCCGCGCCGGGCGCCGGCGCCGGACGGCGAGCTTGACCGGCCCGTTGGCCACCGCCGAGGCGATGCCGGCGGCGAAAAGGCCGCGCAAGGCTGCCCGGCGGCGGAACCGCCCGCCGCTCAGGCCCAGGACGGCGGCGACGCCGAACCAGAGCTTGCCTCCGTCGGCCGCCCGCCCCAGGAGCAGGAGGCCGTCCTCGACCCGCGTGCTGCCGGGTGCCCTCAATGCCCGCCGACTCGGCGGTAGCGGGCCTCGGCGAAGGAGTAGAGCCCGTAGGCGGCCAGGCCGACGGCTACCGCCACCAACAGGGTGGGGCCGTAGGGCCGGTCGGCCAGGCGCTTGAGGGCCCCGTCGATGCCGACGGCCTGGTTGGGGTTGTGCTGGAGGGCGGCGGCGATGAGGAACACCCCGATCATGAGCGTGACCAGCATCCTCGAGATCATGCCGACGGTCCCGACCGCCCGCACCCACACCCGGACCGCCGAGCCCATCTCCAGTGCCTTCAGCCGCTTGCGGAACTTGCCGGACACGCCCCGCCAGCCGATGTACAACCCGGCCCCGAGGGCGCCGACGCCGGCGGCCTCCACCAGCCATGTCCCACCCGGCCAGTCGAGGACCCGACGGGTCCAGTCCGCCTCCTCCCGCTCACTGGTGGCCACGCTGTTCGACCAGATGAACAGCTTCACCGCGCTGGCGAAGAAGAACGTGTACAGACCACCGCGCAGGAAGTAGCCGACTCGCTTGAACCTCATCTTGGCACTGTGGTCGCCGGGATGGTCGGCCGGGCCCACCGCGGCCTCGACGAAGCGCCACGCCGCGTAGCCGGCGAAGCCGACGGCCAGCAGCAGCACGAGGAGCCGGCCGAACGGCTGGCGGAGGACCGCCTGCAGCGCGCCCTGCTTGTCGGGCCGTACCTCGTTGTGGCCGGTCGCCACCTGGGTGGCGAGCAGGGCCACCACGACGTAGAGAAGGCCTCGGGCGATCAAGCCGCCGCGAGCGAGTCTCTCCAGCCAGGCGCTCTCCGCCGCGCCTTCGAGGGCGTCCTCGGCCTTCTCCTTGATCTCGTCGACATCAACCCCCATGTCCTTCGGTGTGTCCGGCGCCGATCAGCGCCAAACTCAGTCCCGTACGGCTCGGACGATCGTGTCGACCGCGTCGGGCAGTTCCAGCCGTTCGGCGCGGTCGATCCGCAGGCCGTCGAGGTCGGCTCTGATGTCGTCGGGCGTGAACCGGTTCGGCATGCGTGGTGCGGAGTCGCCGGCAGAGCCGTCGGTCGGGTGGTAGCCCACGACCAGCACCATTCCCCCCGGATCGAGGGTGGCTGCGGCCCGGCGCAGCAGGCGGCGGCGGTCAGCCGGCGGCAGGTGGATGAACATCAGCAGCACGAGGTCGTACGACTCGCCGGTGGGGTCGAAGTCCAGCAGGTCGGCGCACACCCACTCGACGTCGGCGCCGACGCCCAGCTCCTCCGCCCGCTGCCGCCCCTTGTCCAGACCCACGTCGGAGAAGTCGACTGCGGTGACCTGCCAGCCCCGCTCGGCCAGCCACAGCGCGGTCCGGCCCTCGCCGGCGCCCAGGTCCAGCGCCCGTCCCGGCGGCCGGTGGCCGACCTCCCCGCCCAGGAATGGCCCCGGATCGACGGCCCACAGGATCGGCTGGGAGGCGTAGCGCTCGTTCCACTGCCGGCGATCCATGCCGCAGTCTGCCCCTAACCTCGCACCCATGGCTGAAACCGAACCGCTCGACGTCTACCTCAACGACCACCTCGCCGGATCGGCGGCCGCGGTGGAGCTGGACGAGAGGATCCGGGACAACGACGAGGGCACGCCCCTCGCCGCCCACATGGAGAAGCTGGCACTGGAGGTCGAGAAGGACCGCGACATCCTCGGCGATGTGATGGAGCGGCTCGGTGTCGTGCGCAGCACGCCCAAGCAGGTGGCCGGCAAGGTGCTGGAGACCCTCAGCCGCATGCGGCTCAACCAGCGCATCACCGGTAGCCCGGACGTGACCCGGCTGCTCGAGCTCGAGACGCTCTCCGTGGGCATCGAGGGGAAACTGCTGATGTGGCGGGCGCTGAGCGAGGTGGCCGAGACCCGGCCGGAGCTTGCCGAGTTCGACCTGGCCGCCCTCGCCGCCCAGGCCGTCTCCCAGCGGGCCGGCGTGGAGCCCTTCCGCCTCGAAGCGGCGGCGGCCGCCCTGAGCCCCGCCGGGGAGTGACCCTGGGCCGGTGGCGGGCGTGGCCGCTGCTGGCCGTGCTCATCGTCGGCGGGTGCGGTGGGGACGACACGCCCGCCACCCGAGCCCGGTCGACGTCGACGACGACGGCACCTGCACCCACCACGACGGTGCCGGCCGCACCGAGCACGACGGCGCCGGCCCCGGCGCCGGCCACCACCGCCGCCCCCGCCACGACGGCAGCCGCCTGCTCCGTTTCCCGCCAGTCTCCGCCCACCGGGCCGGTGGACGCCCGATTCGCCACCGCCCTGGCCTTCGCCCCCGACGGCCGGCTCTTCTTCGCCGAGCGGGCCGGCAGCATCAAGGTCGTCCAGGACGGCGCCACCCGGGTCTTCGGCACGGTGGCCACCGTGACCACCGAGGCCGGCGGCGGCTACAGCGAGCGCGGCCTGCTCGGACTGGCCATCAGCCCCACCTTCGCCACCGACCGCTTCGTGTACACGTTCCACTCGGCCCGGAACCGCACCACCCAGGAGGTCGTCCGCTGGACCGACTGCGCCGGCGTGGGCCGCAACCCCGAGGTCATCGTCGAGCTGCCATCGGGCCCCAACTGCTGCCACAAGGGCGGCCGGCTGGCCTTCGGGCCCGATGGCAAGCTGTACGTGACCCTGGGCGACCAGTTCACGCCGGCGGCGGCTGCCGACCCCTCCGACGTGCGGGGGAAGGTCCTGCGCTACAACCCCGACGGCAGCGTGCCGGCCGACAACCCCTTCGGCGCCGGCAACCCGGTGTGGGCCACCGGCTTCCGCAACCCCTTCGGCCTGGCCATCGCCCCCTCCGGCCAGGTGGCGGTGACCAGCAACGGGCCCAGCGGCGACGCCGGCAGCCCGCCCACCGGCTACGACATCGTCGCCACCCACGTGACCCGGGGCGGCGCCGGCCAGTGGCCGGCGTGCTACGGCTACAGCCACCCGATCCGGGGCGCCACGTGCCCGAGCTACGAGCCGGAGTGGAGCAGCGAGACCCGGGCGGTCGTGCCCACCGGCGCCACGTTCGTCGACGGTGCCGGGCCGGCGCCCTACGCGGGCAAGCTGGTCTTCTGCACCTTCGGCGAGGGGATGAAGGTGCTGAGCGAGGGCACCCCCCACGCCACCGTCGCCCAGGGCGACAGGGGTTGCCGTCTCGACGTCAAGCAAGGGCCCGACAACGCCCTGTACTTCTCCGACACCGAGACCATCCACCGCCTGGGTTGAGGTTGCGGGGCGCCGGCGCTAGCGGGCGTCTTGGGTCACCGGTTCCGCCGGCATCTCTCCGGCATCGCGCTGCTGCAGCGAGGCAGCCACCTCGGTGATGACCACCACCACCGCGAACCACAGCAACCCGAGGGCCCAGCCGCCCAGCACGTCGGTCAGCCAGTGGACGGCGAGGGTCAGCCGGGCCAAGCCGATCATCCCCGAGAGGGTCAACGCCGCGGTGACCACCATGACCTTGGCGCGCCACGACACCAGGACGCCGTTCACCACGAAGGCCACGGTGAGCAGGCAGGCCGCCGACCTCGTCGCCTGACCGGAGGGGAACGCAAAGCCAGGATTGGCGGCCAGCATGTCGACGACCGGGGGCGGGGGCCGGTGTACGGCGATCTTGATGGCCTCCACCAGCACCCATGAGCCCGTCACCGCCAGCGCCGGCACCATGAGGTCACGCGGCCGCCGGGTCCGCCACCAGACCAGGAGGGCGATGGCCATGGTGAGGGCGGTCAGTAGCACCGTCCCCCCGAGGAGCGAGACGGTCCTCGAAGCGGTGGTCAGTGCGGGCTCCCGGTGATCAAGGAAGAACCGGTAGACCGCACCGTCCAGGCCGGCGAGGTCCTTCCGGGAGATGACGTCCTGCACGACCATGCCGAACGTCCAGCCGACCACCGCCACCCCGGCCAGGGCCAGGGTCACCGAAAGCCCGAACGCCGCCCCTGGGCGCAACCGGCGCCCGAGGAAGGCGAGCTGACGCTCGAACCGGCCGAGGATCCGTGCCACGCTCGGGCGTTCCTTCTGGGTCCGGGCCCACCTGCGCACCGCCCCTTCCTGGCGCACGACGGCGCGCGCCGCCATGACCGTGGCCACCACCAGCACCACCAGGATGAGCAGGACCGCGCTCGCCCGCCCGGTCCAGGTGCCGACCTTGTGGTACGAGCCGCCGGCGGCGTAGCCGAGGAGGACGAAACCGGGCGCCCACACCAGGCCGCCGATGGCGTTCCAGGGCAGGAAGGTCCGGTAGGGCATGCCCGACAGGCCGGCGATGGTGGGGACGAGGGCCCGCAGCACACCGATGAAGCGGCCGAAGAACACGGCCCGGCCGCCGTGGCGGATGATGTAGTCCTCGGCCCGCTGCCATCGTTCGTCGCCCACCCACTGGCCCAGCCGGCTGCGGCGCAGCGACGGGCCCAGGTGCTTGCCGATCTCATAGCCGATGGAGTCGCCCACGATGGCCCCGACAGCGCCAACGGCCATCATCAGCGGGAGGTCGGCCTTTCCCTGGGAGGCGAGGAACCCACCCACGAGCAGGGCCGCCTCGCCCGGCACGACCAGGCCCACCATGGCCGCGGCCTCCAGCAGCGCCAGCACGCCCACGATGACGTAACCCCACGGTGAGGCGAGGTCGGCCAGGCGGTCCAGCAGGTCCGCGATCACGACGTGCTCCGATCGTGCACCACACAATCCTCCGATATGGACGCAAAGACCGCACGTCGACCGCGATCCTGCTGGTTCCTGTACGGCAACGGAGCGTCCGGGTGATGTGGGCCCGGATGCCGGCCACGCCGGATCTGACCGTGTACGTGGCCGAGGAGAGCGGCGGCGAGATCGTGGGGACCACCTCGCTGCTGGTGCCGCCCGACCTCACCTACGACTGCCGGAAGGTGCAGGTCGTCTCCCACAAGGGCCACGCCGGCGACGGCGCCTACGCCTTCTACCAGTCATTGGGGTTCCAGGGTGGGTCCACGGGGATCCGGCTGTACCTACGCCCGACTGGTACGGTTGGCACATCGGTGACGCCCTTCCGGCGACGCCGGGGTCGAGTGCAGTGCGCAGCTCGTGCGCAGGGTTTCCGTTCCTCGGAGCGTGTGGCCGCAGCATCAACGGCCACCCCTCCGAACCGAAAGGAACCTTCATGCCCACCCATCCCACCGCTCGCGCCCCGCGCCGGCGCAACCGCCCGTCCCGCCCACCGGCCGCCCAGCCGGCGGCGCCGGCGTTCGACTTCGAGCCCGTCGACGCCCCGCCGGCCGACACCACCTTCGAGGCCCTCGGGGTGCCGGCGCCCGTCGTCGCCGCCCTCGCCCGCGCCGGTTGCCCCACGCCCTTCCCCATCCAGGCCGCCACCCTGCCCAGCTCCCTGGCCGGGCGCGACGTGCTGGGCCGGGCCCGCACCGGCAGCGGCAAGACCGTCGCCTTTGCCGTGCCCACGGTCGTCGCCCTGGCCGCGTCGACCACCAGCCGCGTCCCCAACCGCCCCCGGGCGCTCGTGCTCGTCCCCACCCGGGAGCTGGCCGCCCAGGTGGCCGCCACCACCCGTCCCATCGCCCAGGCCATGGGCCTGCGGGTGGCGGTCATCCACGGCGGCGTGAGCCAGAGCCCCCAGGTCGCCGCCCTGCGGGCCGGCGTCGACGTCCTCATCGCCTGTCCCGGGCGCCTGGAGGACCTGGCCCAGCAGGGCCACTGCCGGCTCGGTGCGGTCGAGGTCTGCGTGCTCGACGAGGCCGACCACCTGGCCGACCTCGGCTTCCTGCCCGCGGTCAAGCGCATCCTCGACCAGACGCCGGCCGGCGGCCAGCGCATGCTGTTCTCGGCCACCCTGGACAAGGCCGTCGAGGCGCTGGTCGGCCGCTACCTCACCAACCCGGTGATGCACTCCGTCGACAGCGTCGACGCCACCCCACCGGACCTGGAGCACCACGCCTTCTCGGTAACGGCCGCCGACAAGGCCGCCGTCGTCCGGGAGCTGGCCTCGGGCAAGGAGCGCAGCCTGCTGTTCACCCGCACCAAGCATGCGGCCAAGAAGCTGGCCAAGGACCTGTCGGCCCGGGGGATCCCGGCCGTCGACCTCCACGGGAACCTGTCCCAGCCCCAGCGCGACCGCAACCTCGCCGCCTTCCACGACGGCACCGCCAGGGTGCTGGTGGCGACCGACATCGCGGCGCGGGGCATCCACGTCGACGACGTGGCCCTCGTCGTCCACGTCGACCCGCCCACCGAGCACAAGGCCTACCTGCACCGCTCCGGCCGCACGGCACGGGCCGGCGCCAAGGGCACCGTCGTGACGGTGATCCTGCCCGACCAGGCCCGCGACGTCGCCACCATGGTGCGCCAAGCCGGCATCCGGCCGCTGGCAACGCGGATCGGGCCCGGTGCGCCCGAGACCGTGGCCCTGACGGGGCCGTTCGCCGAGCCCGTGTCCGTGCCGGCGCCGGCCGCGGTCGCTCCCCCCCCGGCCCGCCGGCCGGGCAGCGGTTCCCGCCGCCCCGCTAGCCGCTCGGGAGGACGGCGGCGCGGGCGATAGCCAGCGCCGCCCGCACGACCGCCTCGGCCTCCTCCCGCGAGACGGGATCGCCGCCGTGGGCGGCGGCGGTCCCGACGTCGCGCACGGTGCGGGCCTCGGCGGCCAGGGAACGGGGGAGGTGTCCGGCGGTGAGCAGCCAGCCGACCTTCTGCTGCAGGGTTCGCATCTCCAGCGGCACCCGCCGCATCACCACCACCTGCTCGACCGTGCGCCGGGCCAGCAGGCCGGCGGCCCGGTAGGCGCCGGCGGCGCAGCAGGCGGCCCCCTCCAGCAGGTCGGCGGCGATCGGCGCCGGCAGGCCGGCGACGTCCGCCGGCGTGATCGGGGGCAGGTCTGGCATCGCCCCGTAGAGTCCCACGCATGCCGGAGGTGAGGGTCGACGGCCGACGGATCGCCTATGCCGACGCCGGCGATGGGCCGGCGCTGGTCCTGCTCCACGGTGGGCTGGACGACAGCCGTTCCTGGCGGCTCCAGGTGGACGGGCTGAGCGACCACTTCCGGGTGCTCGCCTGGGACGCCCCCGGCTGCGGCCGTTCCGGCGACCCGCCGGCGACCTGGCGCATCGCCGACTTCGCCGACTGCGTCGCCGGCTGGCTACAGGCCACCGGCGCCGAGCGGGCCCACGTGCTCGGCCTGTCCTGGGGCAGCACCATCGCCCTGGAGCTGTACCGCCGCCACCCTGGGCTGGCAGCGTCACTCGTCTTGGCTTCGGCCTACGCCGGCTGGGCCGGCTCGCTGCCGCCGGAGCAGGTGGCGGCCCGGCTCCAGGGCGCGCTGGCCGCCGCCGACCTCCCGCCGGAGGAGGTCGCCGAGGGCTGGCGCCGCTCGCTCGGGGCCGGCGCCGGCGCCATGGCGGGCGAGCTGGTGACCATGTGGAGGGAGAACGCCGGCCGCCGCCGTCCCGCCGGTTACGAGGCTGCCGTCCGCTCGATGGCGGAGGCCGACCTCCGTCCCATGCTCGACCGGATCGCGGTGCCGACCCTGGTCATCCGGGGCGAGCTCGACGACCGGGCGCCCCTGCCCGTGACCCAGGCCCTGCACGCCGCCATCCCGGGAGCGGAGCTCGCGGTGATCGCCGGCGCCGGCCACTTGTGCAACGTCGAGGCCCCGGAGGCGTTCAACCGCCACGTGGGCGCGTTCCTCGGCCGGTAGGTGACCCGACCCGCATCGACGCCGACGTGAGCCGGCGCCAGCGGATGGAGGCCGAGCTGGATGAGGCCCGCGACATGGCGCTGAGCGCCCTGCGGGCCAAAGCGCAGTTCCTGGCCAACACACCAGCCACCAGCTCCGCACGCCACTGACCTCGATCATGGGGATGACCGACCTCCCTCCTTCGTACCACCCTCGACGGCGAGCAGCGGAAGATGGCCGAGGCGGTCGAGCGCGGTGGGGAGAAGGCTCGAGTTGGCTGGTGGACAACGGGGTGAAGGTCACCGACCGGGGCAGCGTCGCCATCGGGGTGACCCGGCCCGAGGGCGTCGAGGTGGCCTCGGTCCGCCTCATGGTGGCGGACACCGGCATCGTGGTGCCGCCCCGGGACCAGTGGTGGCTGTCCCGGGTCTTCTCTCAGGTCGATCCCACCGACACCCGGCGCTTCGGCGGCAAGGGGCTCGGGTTGGCGCTCGTCGCCCGGCTGGCCGACGCCATGGGCGGCACCGTCGGGGTGGCCAGCGCGTCAGGCCGCGGCAGCACCTTCTGGTTCGACATCCCGGTGGCCGGCCGGGCTCGAACGCCCTGAGCGTCCACCCCCGGGTGGCGGGGGCCGCTGGCGAACACCGGCAGGGCGACCGTCACGATCGTGCCGGCGCCGGCCTCCGACTCGATGCCCACGGTGCCCCCATGGGCCTCGACGATCGACTTCACGATGGACAGGCCGAGGCCGGTGCCCTGGATGGCGGCGTGGCGCGCCGTCGACGCCCGGAAGAACCGCTCGAAGAGGTGCTTCTGCTCGCCCGTCGGAATGCCGACGCCGGTGTCTTCGATGGCGATCTCCACCGTGGCGCCCGCCCGCCGGGCCCGGACGGTCACGGACCCTCCGTCGGGGGTGAACTTGACCGCGTTCACCAGCAGGTTGACGAGCGTCCGCTCCAGCTGCTCGGCGTCAACGTCGACCGGTGGCAGGTCGCGCTCCACGTCGCACACGAAGTCGAGGGCACGACCGGCGCGCGGGCCGGCGATCGCCACCAGCGACGACTCGACGAGCGCACTGACGTCGACCGGCGCCGTCGTGAGCTTGAACGTGCCGGCGTCGATTCGCGAGGCGGTGAGCAGGTCCTGCACCAGGGCGAGGAGCCGGTTCCCGTTCCGGGCGATCACGTCGAGCATGTGGGCCTGGTCGGCCGAGACGTCACCGGCTTCTCCGGAGCGGAGGAGCTCGAGGTACCCCAACACGCTGGCGAGGGGCGTCCGCAGCTCGTGGGAGACGGTGGAGACGAACTCCGACTTGAGCCGGTCCAGCTCCTCGCGCTCGATGACCGACCCGATGACGGTGGCCACCGAGGCCAGGAAGTTGAGGTCGTGCTCGGAGAAGATCCGGGTCGGGTCGTCCGAGGAGATCGCGATGCCGCCGAAGACGCGATGGCGGACGGTGATCGTCACCCACACGCCCCGGCCGCCGAAGGAAGCGGTCGGGAAAAGGGCGAGGGCGTCGAGGGCGTCGAGCACGACCGGGCGGATGTCGCTGAGGGCGCTCGGCCAGATGGACCCCTCGCCGGCAGCCACCGAAAGGCTCGGCGTGGCGGCCGCCGACGGAGAAACGGCCTCGGGCACCAGGGTGCGCTCGTCGGCGCGGTAGGCGAACACCGCCGAGCGGTCGGCGGCGAGGGTCTCGACCACCGAGGCCACGGAGGCGGCGATCACGTCGGTCCCCGCCGCCCCGGCCAGGGCGGCGCGCCCCAGGCTCAGGACCGCCGCCTGCTCCTTCGCTTGCACGGTTCGTTCCGCCAGCAGGTGCTCGAGGCGATCCTTGGCCGCCTCCCGCTCGGTGACGTCCGAGGAGATGCCGATGAGGGCCGTCATCCGCTCCCGCTCGTCGAGCACCGGCGTGTCGGCCACCTGGGCCAGGAAGGTGGAACCGTCGCGCCGCTGGAGCTCCACAATGCCGCTCCAGCTCTTCCCTTGGGTCAGGAGAGCCATGATCTCGGCCGCGCTGGAGGAGCTCGAGACCGTCGGTGTCACTTCGAGGATGCTCCGCCCCAGCACTTCTGGCGCCGGCCAGCCGTACAGCTTCTCCGCTCCGGGGCCCCAGTAGAGGATGGTGCCGTCCAGGTCCGTGGCGATCACGGCGTCGCCCACCGCGTCGAGCAGGTGGGCCTGGAAGCCGAGCTTGTCCCGCGCCTGCCGGCGCTCGGTGATGTCCTGGACCGTGCCCTGGAGACTCACGACCTCGCCCTGGGGGCCGGCAAGCGGCTCACCCCGGCTCCTCACCCAGCGCACGGCGCCGTCGGAGTGCACGATGCGCACCTCGGTCTCCCACGGTTCGAGCCGTGAGCAGGCCCGGTCCCAGAGGAGGACGACGGCGGGGAGGTCTTCGGGGTGCAGCCGCTCCATCACCAGGGGCGCGCTGGCCTCCGTCTCCGGCGGGTACCCGAAGATGCGGCTGAACTCCTGCGTCCACCACATGGCGCCGGTGCGCACGTCGAAGGTGAAGCTGCCCACGCCGGCCACCCGCTGGGCCTCCACCATCGCCGCTTCGCTCTCCCGCAGGGCCACGTTGGCGAGGTGGCGGTCGGTCACGTCGAGGACGGTGCCGACGTAGAAGCCGCCCCGGGACCGGGCGCCGGTCAGGGCCCGCCCCTTCGTCTCGACCCACCGCCGCTCGCCGTCGGGGCGGATGATCCCGTAGATGCAGTGGTAGGAGCGGCGGGCGGCCACAGCCGACTCGATCATCGCCGCCACCTCGGCCCGGTCCTCGGGGGCGACGGACTCGATGAAGTTCTCGTAGGTGGGGACGAAGGTGGCCTCGTCCTCGCCGAAGATCCGGTACAGCTCCGCCGACCACCGGACGATCCCGGCTTGGGTGTCCCATTCCCAACTGCCGAGGTGCGCCAGGGCCTCGGCCTCGGCCAGCTGGTGCTCGGAGCGCTCCAGCTCGGCGGCCCGGCGGGCCAGCTCGGCCTCCGCCGCCTTGCGGGTGGTGACGTCGCGACCGATCTCCAGCGTGCCCAGCACCGTCCCGTCGGGGGCCCGATGGGTGGCGATCCGTGTCTCCACCGTGATGGGACGGCCGTCACGATGGTGGTGGGTCACCTCACCTTCCCAGTGGCCCGCGGCCGCCACCGTGGCCTCGACCTCGGCCACCGGCACAGGGGACACGGTGGCGAGGAGCCGGCTCGCACGCCGGCCTTCCGCCTCGTCCCGGCGGTAGCCATACGTGCGTTCGGCGCCCAGATTCCAATAGGTGATCCGCCCCTCGCCGTCACGGGCGAGGATGGCGTCGTGGGCCAGGTCCAGGAGGGCGTTCTGGTCGGCGATCGGCGGGCAGTCGAGCACGTCGATCGAACGAGTGTCCGGGTGGCCGTGCCGGTGACAGGCCGGCAGGTTGAGCGAGTCCCCCGATCGCTGCGAGTCACACACCGGCACCGGGGTCCCTTTCGTCCGAATTACCCTCCTTGCAGGATCGGCCGGCGCCGGGACCCGTACCAGGGTCTTTCGGCCCTAGAAGCGGACAACTCCCGGGCGGGGGTCCCCTCGTTCGCCGGCGAGGGGACCGGCCCACATCGTGCTGGTGGTGGTCAGCGACCGGCGGACCGGGCGCGGTTCCAGGCCTGCTCCCACCGGCGCTCGAGACCGGGCTCGAACCGGCCGCTCTCGAAGCTCGCCTGCTGCCTCGACACCTGGGCCTGCGGCACCGGACGCTGCGGCGCCGGGCGGGCGACCGACCCGCGCCTCTCTGCAAGAGCCATTCGTTCCCCTTTGTGTCCTTCAGCGACCTGCCCTGCGCACGCCGCGGCGGGAGTGTAGATGTGACACGGCTCCAGCAACAACGGCTCTAGCCCGAAGGCCGGCCGCCCGTCGATCGACTCGCCATCTCGGCGGCAGACTGTCGGCATGTTGACCGTGGGCCACGGCACCCTGGCGGCCGGCGCCCTCGCCGAGCTGCTCGGCGCCGCCGGCGCCGAGGTGCTGGTCGACGTGCGGTCCTACCCCGGCAGCCGGCGCAACCCCCAGTTCGGGCGGGAGGCGATGGAGCGGTGGGTGCCGGAGGCGCAGCTGGGTTACGTGTGGATGCCGGCGCTCGGCGGGCGCCGGCGCCCGCTGCCGGGGTCGAAGCACCTGGCCCTGCGGGAGGAGGCATTCCGGGCCTACGCCGACCACATGGAGACCGCCGGGTTCGTGGCCGGCGTTGACGCGCTCCTGGAGCTCTCCGGCCGCCGGTCGGTGGCGGTGATGTGCAGCGAGTCGGTGTGGTGGCGCTGCCACCGCCGGCTCCTCGCCGATCACCTCGTGCTTGTGCGGGACGTGACGGTCGAGCATCTCATGCACGACGGCCGGCGTACCGGGCACCCCGTCACCGAGGGGGCGCGGCGGGCCGGGGGTGCGGTGGTCTACGACGTGGGGGTCAGCCCGCCGTTCCCGGAGGGCTGAGATCGGGCCGGAACGATGGAGGAGCAACCATGGATCAGCCAACCGCGGAGGAAGCGCTCCGGAGGCTGGAACCGCTCGTCGGCGAGTGGGTCCTCGAGGCGACCTGGCCGAACGGAGAACAGTGGCCGGGCGGCGGGCGCGCCACCTTCGAGTGGCACGCCGCCGGCGCCCACCTCATCGGGCGCACGACGGCCGACCTCCCGGAGGCGCCCGAGACGCTCTCCGTCATCGGATGCGATGCGGCCAAGGGCACCTACTCGCAGCTGTACTCGGACGACCGCGGCGTCTGCCGCATCTACGACATGAGCATCGGCGACGGCGAGTGGAAGCTCTGGCGCGAGGGGGAGCCGTTCTCACAGCGCTTCGTCGCGACCATCAGCGATGACGGAGACACGATCGCCGGGCGCTGGGAGATCGCCGAGGACTTCACCACCTACACAACTGACTTCCACCTCACCTACCGCAGAGCTGCGCAGTGAGACCGGTCCCCCGATGCGGGAGGGGGTCGTCGGCGGCTCGACGCAGGCCGGCGATGTTGCGAACCGTCCTGCTGGCGTTGGCCCTTGCCGGCTGTCCGGAGGGCTCGCAGCCGGTGGCGGTCCCGTCCACCACCGTCACCAGCCCTCCTCTGCCGGCCACGACGGCGCCTCCTCCATCGGAGCCCCCCACCACGCAGCCGCCTCCGACGGCGCCGCCGGTCCCGCCGACCGCCGCAGCGACGACGACCGCTCCGCCAGGGCCGCCGGCCGTCGTCATCAGCCGGGTGAGTACCAGCCGCCGGATCGTCGCCCTCACCTTCGACGCCGGCGCCGACAGGGGGTTCGGCGCCGGCATCCTCGACGTGCTCGAGCGCTCGGAGGTTCCGGCCACCTTCGGCATAACCGGCAAGTGGGCGGCGGCGAACCCGGACCTCGTCCGGCGCATGGCCGGCGCCGGCCACGTGATCATGAACCACACCTACGACCACCGGTCCTACACCGGGGTCTCGGCCCGCCCCGCCCTGCTGTCGGCGGAGGAGCGGCGGAGTGATCTGGAGCGGACCGACGAGGTGATCCGATCCCTCACCGGTCACAGCACCCGGCCGTGGTTCCGCGCCCCCTACGGCGACTACGACGCCTCCGTCAACGCCCTGGCCGGGTCCCTCGGGTACCGCTACCACGTCCACTGGACGGTCGACTCCCTGGGCTGGCAGGGACTGTCCGCCACGGCGATCGCCAACCGTTGCCTCGAACGCAGCGTTCCAGGGGCGATCCTGCTCTTCCATGTGGGCTCCGCGTCCCAGGACGCTGCCGCCTTGCCCTCCATCATCGCCGGCCTGCGCGACCGCGGCTACGGATTCGGCACGGTGGCCGACCTGATCGGCGGCTGAGCGGCCCTCCCCGGCGACGGCGCCCGCGGACGCTCGCGACTAGCTTCGGCGCCGAGACGTCGGCGGAGTGAGGCAGGGGGTGGATGGCCGGCGCCGAAGCGGTGAGGACCAAGCAGGAACGGGCCGTACGCCGCATCAGCCGGCGCAGCATGCAGCTTGCCGGCCTCGCACTGTTCGTGCTCGTGATGGCCCCGTTGGGGTTCTGGCTCTTCGAGCACAACGAGAACGTCGACGTCGAGACGGTCCCGCAGGCCTACCTGTGGCTGGTCCGCACGCTCATCGAGCAGGGCTCGGCCTACGACATCGAGACCGCCGGCGGCTACATCGTCTACTACCTGGTGGAGGTCGCCGGGATCAGCCTCGTCGCCTTCGTCAGCGGCGCTATCGCCTCCAAGCTGGTCACCACCGTCATGAACAAGGGGAAAGGCATGGGTTCCACCAACGCCAAGGACCACGTCGTCATCTGCGGGTGGAGCGGCAAGGGCGCAGAGATCATTCGGGAGCTGCGGGCTCGGGAGTTCCGCCAGCCGCCGCGGATCGTGGTGCTTGCCAACCTCCAGAACGACCCCACCAAGATCGACGAGGTCGAGTTCATCCGCGGCGACCCGAGCGACGAGACCGATCTCCTGCGCGCCGGCATCGACCGGTGCGCCATCGCCATCGTCCTCGCCGACGAGTCCACGCCGGCGGCCACCGACGCCGAACGCGACGCCCGCACGCTGTTCACCGTGCTGGCGGTGGAGACTGTGAACGCCGACGCCTACAGCTGCGTCGAGGTGATTCGCTCCGACAACCGGCGGCACTTCGCCAACACCCGTGCCAACGAGCTGGTGATCAGCGGCGAGGTCACGGGGGCCCTCCTGGCCGGCTCGGCCGCCAACCCGGGCCTCTCGCGAGTGGTCACCAACCTCGTCACCCACCCCGACGACCAGGAGTTCTATCGGATCCCCGTGCCACCCGACCTCGTCGGCCAGCCGGTGTCGGCCGCTCTCGTGGCGCTCAAGGAGCAGCAGGACGCCCTGCTCGTCGCCATCGTCCAAGGGATGGACGACTACCACCTAAACCCCCCGATGGACCGCGTCCTCCTCGCCGGCGACAAGCTCCTTGTCATCTCGAATCTCGTCCGCCTCGATGCCACCATCATCTGACCGGGATGATGACTGATCAGTCGCTTGCCATTGAGGCCACCGGCCTCGGAAAGTCGTTTGGCGGAACCCGCGCCGTCGACGGGGTCGACCTCGCGGTACGTCGGGGCGCGGTGTACGGCGTCCTCGGTCCCAATGGTGCGGGGAAGACGACGACCATCCGGATCCTGGCCACCCTCATCCACCCGGACGAGGGCAGCGCCAAGGTGCTCGGTCGCGACATCGTCACCGAGGCCCACGCCGTCCGGGGCGCCGTCAGCCTGACCGGCCAGCTGGCCTCGGTCGACGAGGACCTCACCGGCCGCGAGAACCTGATCCTGCTGGGCCGGCTTCTGGGGCTGAAATGGCCCGCCGCGAAGGCTCGAGCCGCCGAGCTGCTCGATGCCTTCGGGCTGGTGGAGTCGGCCACGAAGCTGGTCAAGCACTACTCCGGGGGGATGCGGCGCCGGCTGGATATCGCCGCGAGCATCGTCGTCACCCCGGAGCTGATGTTCCTCGACGAGCCGACGACCGGCCTCGACCCACGCTCACGCAACCAGGTGTGGGACATCATCCGGGCCCTCGTCGCCGAGGGGACGACCATCCTGCTCTGCACCCAGTACCTCGAGGAGGCCGACCAGCTGGCCGAGGGCATTGCGGTGATCGACCACGGCAAGGTGATCGCCGAAGGAACGCCGGCGCAGCTCAAAGGTTCCGTCGGGTCCGGGACCCTGCACGTGCGCCTGCTCGACCCCGAGCAGCGCGCCACGGCCGAAGAGGTGGTCGACCGCGAGCTGGGTAGCGTCAACCGCGACGCGGACCCTGCCAGTCTCTCCGCGGCCTGCACGGACGCGGACCGCGGCGCAGAGGTCGTGGCCGGGCTAGCACGCTCGGGCGTGCGCATCGCCGCCTTCTCCTTCGGTCAGCCGACCCTGGACGAGGTGTTCCTGGCCCTCACCGGGCATCCGGCGGACGGCGACCCCATTGAACCCGACGAGATCGACGAGGAGAAGCCAGCATGAGCACCCAGCCAGCTGATCCCGCCGTGTCGACCGAGGCCGACGCGACGGCTGTCCGTCATGCGATCTCCTCGACGCGACGCCCGGCGCCGGCCAGCCCGCTGTCTGCGGCACTGACGTTCGCATGGCGGGGGATGCTCAAGGTGAAGCACGTCCCCGAGCAGTTGCTGGACGTGACGGTCACACCGGTGATGTTCGTCGTGATGTTCACCTACATCTTCGGCGGCGCCGTCTCCGGCTCCACGGGCGAGTATCGCGACTACCTCCTGCCCGGCATTCTCGTCATGTCGGTGCTGTTCACCACCGTCTACTCGGGCGTGGCGCTCAACACAGACCTCACCAAGGGGGTCGTCGACCGCTTCCGGTCGCTCCCGATCTGGCGAGGCGCTCCCCTGTTGGGATCGATGCTGGGCGACACCGTCCGCTACGTGCTCGCCGGCATCGTGATCATCGTGGTCGGCGTCGTCCTGGGCTTCCGTCCTGGCGCCGGCGTCGGCGGTGCCGCGGCCGCCCTGGCGCTGGTGGTCACCTTCTCGTTCGGCCTGTCATGGGTGTTCACCGCCATCGGGCTGGTGCTTCGCTCACCGAGCGCGGTGCTGAACGCCGGGTTCATGGGAATCTTCCCGCTCACGTTCCTCTCCAATGTGTTCGTCGAGCCGGACACGCTGCCCGGTCCCCTCGAGGCCTTCGTCGACGTCAACCCGATCTCGATCCTGGCCACCGCCTCACGAGGGCTGATGGCGGGGGATGCCCGCGGTCGAGACGTCACCATCGTGCTCGCCGTGGCGGTGGCGTTGACCGCCGTCTTCGCACCGTTGACGACCCGCCTGTACCGCAGGGGCTGACAATGATCACGGTCCGATGGTGACGCGATCGCTCGACACCGACTACCTCGTCGTGGGCGCCGGGGCGATGGGGATGGCCTTCACCGACGCACTGATCGACCACGCAGACGTGCACGTCACGCTGGTGGACCGTCGCCATGGTGCCGGCGGGCACTGGCACGACGCGTACCCGTTCGTCCAGCTGCACCAGGCGTCTCTGTTCTACGGCGTCGCGTCGACGATCCTGGGGAGCGGCGCCCTGCAGGCAGATGGGCCCGAGGCCGGGCTCCAGGAGCGAGCCCGCCAGCCCGAGATCCTGACGTACTACGACGACATCTTGCGCCGTCGCTTCGTCGGCTCGGGCCGAGTCACCTTCTTCGGGGGAGGTGAGTACCACCAGGATGGCTCATCCCATCTCGTGACGTCGCGGCTGACCGGCGACACCATGCAGGTGAACGTGCGGCGCCGGGTCGTCGACAGCACGTACCTGGCGCCCACGATTCCCGCCACCACCCGGCCGCCGTTCGGTGTCGCCGACGACGTCCATGTCGTGGCCATCAACGAGCTCCCCCGCTTGGCGGCGGCGCCGAGCAGCTTCGTGATCGTCGGCGCCGGCAAGACGGCCACCGACGGGATCGTGTGGCTGTTGGGCAACGGCGTGCCGGCGGACCGCATCGTCTGGGTGCGCCCGCGTGATCCGTGGATGCTCAACCGGGCCGTGGTGCAGCCGGATCCGGTCGTAGCCATCGGGCTGGCCGCCGACATCATGGCGTCGGCCGCCGGCGCCGAGTCGCTCGACGACCTCTTCCTTCGCCTCGAGGCTGCCGGCGTGATGCTCCGGGTCGACAGGGATGTGTTCCCCCTCATGGCCAAGACTCCGACGCTCGGCGAATGGGAGCTGGATCTCCTACGCACCGTCGAGAACGTGGTCCGGCTGGGACACATCAGGCACGTGACCGGCACCGAGATCGTCCTCGACCGCGGCTCGGTTCCGCTGGCGCCGGGCTCGCTCGTCGTGCACTGCGCCGCCTCGGGACTGCGCTACCCGCCGCTGGTCCCCCTCTGGAGCCCGGACATGATCCGGCTTCAGACGATCCGGGCCGGCTTCCCGTGTTTCTGCGCCGCCCTCGCCGGCTACGTGGAGGCGACTCGCGACGACGACCGGGAGCGCAACAGGGTGTGCCCGCCCAACACCTTCCCGGACAACCCGTTGAACTGGGCGGAGATGCAGGTGCGGGGAACGCTTGCCGCCCGCACGTACGGCGCCGAGCCGGACATCGCCGCGTGGGCGAACGGCTGCGTGCTGAACCCCGCACGGGTGGAACCGTCGCGACGTGACGATCCTGCGGTGCAGGCGGCGTCCGCGCGTCTGGCTGCCGTCGCGGACCGCGGGCTCACCCGGATGGCCGAGCTCTCCCACGGGCGGGTGGTCGTCACCTAGAGAGTGCGGCCTGCACTCGAGGAGAGGCGGAACGTGAGGCGGCCTGGGTGTTCTGGGCCCCGCCGGCCGTCGCCTCGGACCCTCGCCGGATCGCTCCGACCGGCTAACGGGACAGCTGGTCGACCAGGCCCGAGGCCAGTCCCAACAGACGGGCTGCGCTCTGGTGCTGCGGAGGAAGGTGGCGGCGCAGGACGTCGATGCCGGCGACGACGGTCCTCGGCGGCACGCCACGGGCGGAGAGCAGCGGGACGAGCCAGCGGACGAACTCATCGACAACCGTATCGTCGGCCGTCAGCACGGCCGCCTCCACGAACCGAACGATGTAGTCGAGGTCCTCCCGGGTCCTCTTCAACTGCGACGGCGAGTACCCGGCAACGTCCGGGCACTCCATTGCAAGGTCGGCCATGGCGGCGTCCACCATGTCTTGCCGGTAGGCAGCGAGGGCGAGCTGGTCCCGGTCGTCCGCCGGACGCGCCAGGGGAGGGACGGCGCCGGCCCACGAGCACGCGGCTCCGTGCGCCGCCTCGATCGACGTCGCCCAAGCGTCGGCGCCGGCGGCGACGGCCCGTATCGGGGTCGTCCCGAAGGCCGCTCCCCCGGCCATGGCCGGTACGCCGGCCTCATGGGCGGCGACGATGGAGCGGCGCGCCCCCGGAAGGTTGACTGGGATCGAGCAGCTCACCCCTACGGCGACGACCGGGTGCCGGCGCAGGTAGGCCGCCAGGTGATCGGCCGGGGTCGACGCGCCGAGGAAGACCACCTCCCAGCCGTAGGCCCGTAGCTGCTCGGCGAACATGCGAGCGGGGAGGACGTGCCACTCCTCCTCCGCGCAGGTCACGACCACCGCACCGCCCGTCGGCTCGGCCGGCGCGATGGTGAGCGCCGCCGCAGCGAGGGCCAGGTCGGACAGGGCGGTCGCGGCATGCTCGTCGGCCACGGACCAGTCCGTGTCTTGCCAGCGGCGACCGACCTCGTGCTGCACGCCGGCCAGCAAGGCGATGACCGGGTCCAGCCCCTCGACTCTGGCCAGATCGACGGCGGTCTCCACCACCGCCTCCCTGTCCCCAGCCACGATGAGCTCGAGGAGCCGGTGGACGGTGACGACCGCCATCGCCGCTACGTCGGGGACCGGCGAGCCTCGGTCGCCGTCCCCGGCCGCCGGTGATGCACCCCCCGAGTCTCGCGCTGTTACACCTGCTGGTTCACCCGGCGCGATCCCAGCCGCTGGTGATGGGCGAGCTCCCGGGCGTCCTCGACCAGACCGGGGAGGATCGCCTCGAGGCGCATCCTGGCGACGCTCGACGCCGAAGCTCTAGGGAGCAGCGGAGGGCCTTCCCCCAGCGAAAGATCGACGGGGAGCACCTCCTCGTCCTCCTCGGCGGCGGGGCCCACCGTCCCGCCGAGGCGCTCGACCAGCGCCACCAATGCGTCCCGCAGCTCCGTGGGACGTGCCGCCCGCATCATCACCCGAGCGGACTGGTAGGCGACCAGGACCGCCTCCGAGTCGATGTCCGCCAGCGGAGCCAGGAGCACGGCTCGCCCGGCTTCGCCCATATCGGTTTCCGCTCGGACGGCGGCCGTCGGGCCGTCGACGTCGGCCTCCAGCTCCCCACCTGCTCGAAGGCGAGCGACGGCTCCGGGGATGGACCAGCCTTCGGCCACCAGTCGTCGGACCAGGCGCACCCGGGCGACGTCTGCCTCGCGGTAAAGCCGTTGACCGCCGGCGGTGCGCGCCGGAGTCAAGAGCCCGTAGCGCCGCTCCCAGGCCCGGAGGGCGGCGATGGTCATCCCCGTTCGGGCTGCCACCTCTCCGATTCGCAGCCCAGGAACGTCTTTGTGCGCGGCCACCTATTCCTCCAATACCTCGACAAAACCTTGACACGAGCTAGACGTCCTGTCAATGTTAGCCGGCGACGGAAAGGTGCTTGTGAAGATGGCATCCCAGGTGGACATGGGCTCCTCGACGGACGCCGAAGTGATGGCCCGCCTCGTCGGCGGTGACGATCAGGCGCTGGCGGAGGTGTACCGGAGGCACGGAGCACGGGTCTTCTCCGTGGCCAAGGCGGCCGTGAGGGACCGGGCAGCGGCAGAAGACGTCACCCAGGACGTGTTCGTGCAACTGGCCCGCCAGCCTCACAAGTTCGACGGCGGGCGGGGATCACTCGGGGCCTACCTCGCCGTCGTCGCCCACGGCCGTGCCCTCGACCGCCTCCGCGCCGAACAGGCGCGAGCGCGCCGCGAGGAGCACCAGGCACGTCTGGCCCCCTCGACCAGCGAGAGCGCGGACGAGAAGGCCGTCGCCTCCTCCATGGGAGCACGCCTGTGGGCGGCCGTCGGCGCCCTCCCCGGCCCCGAAGCCGAAGCGCTCCGCCTGGCCTACTTCGGCGGCAGCACGTACCGCGAGGTGGCGGCGATCCTCGATGTGGCCGAGGGGACGATCAAGAGCCGCATCCGCAGTGGGCTGAAGCGGCTCCGGTCGGCGTGCATCGAGCAGGGCGTCCTCACGTCGACCTAGTGCTGCGGCCACTGAACCGGTTGGTCAGCGACGAGGCTGGATGTTGTGGTTCAGGCGGAAGACGTTCTCGGGATCCCACGCCGTCTTGACGTCGACCAGGCGCTCGTAGATGCCGGGCCCGTAGGCGTCGCGCACCCGGTCCTGGCCTTCGTCGGCGTCCAGGTGGTTCACGTACGCGCCGCCCATCGACGCCGGCCGTGCCGTCTCCCACGTCGAGCGGGTCCACGCCACGTGAGGGTCGCGCTCCTCCTCGGGCGACGTCCAGGCGCCGGCCACGGTGAGCACGTATGCGGCGTCCCGGTAGGCGAAGGCCGTCGCCTCGGAAGGCACGCGGGCGACGGCGCCGCCCATCTGGTGGACCAGTATCTGGTGCAGTGGCGTCGTGCGGGTGGCGTGGTGCTCGACCAGCCCGTCGATGACGACGTCAGGCAGGTCGGCCAGCCACTCGGACTTGACGTAGTACTGCAACCCCCGGGGCGTCGCCGCGTCGACGAGCTGCTGGAGGGCGACGTACGGGATGGGGCCGAGCAGGTCGGCAGCCGGGGGCCCGAACTCGTGCACGGGACGGAGCGCCTCTTCACCGGCGGCCAGGTCGCCCACGTAACAGGCACCCAGCACGGCTACCGGTCGGCCCCGCAGCGACGGGGGGAACTCCGGAGCGGGCGGCGCGACCACGAGGGCCACCATGAGGCTCACCTCGTCCGGCACCTCCTTGGAGAGCTCCCGCATGAAGCGCAGGACGTCGCCGGCCCGCTCGCCGGGGTGGATCACGGCTCCGCCGTACAGCATGGGGCCGACGGGGTGGAGGCGGTAGGTGAACCGGGTCACGATGCCGAAGTTCCCTCCCCCGCCCCGTAGCGCCCAAAAGAGGTCCGCGTGCTCGTGCTCGCCGGCCCTCACGACGCGGCCGTCGGCGGTGACCATCTCGACCTCGACCAGGTTGTCGCAGGCCAGCCCGCAGGTCCGCTTCAGCCACCCGAAGCCGCCGCCGAGAGTCAGGCCGGCGATGCCGGTGTCGGACACCTCCCCGCCTGTCACCGCCAGCCCGTGCTCCTGGGTGCTGCGGTCGAGCTCGCCCCAGAGCACCCCTGCTCCCGCCCTCGCCAGCCGGCGTCCGGGATCGACCTCGATGGTCTTCATCGGCTGCAGGTCGATCATCATCCCGTCGTCGCAGACCGAGAGCCCGGGGATGCTGTGCCCGCCGCCGCGCACGGCGATCACCAGACCGTGCCGGCGGGCGAAGCCGACGGCGGCGGCGACATCGGCGGCGGTCGTGCACCGGGCGATCACCCCTGGCCGCCGGTCGATGGCGCCGTTCCAGACCCGGCGAACCTCGTCGTAGCGGGCAGAGCCCGGGTCGAGAACCTCGCCGGCAATCCGGCCTCCGAGGTCCTGGATCGCGGCGGGGGGCAGGCGGGGCATGTCCAGGGTCGTCACGGCGTCTCCTCCTTCGGGGTGGTGGAGCACACGATGAAGGACCGGGGCGGCGCCCACATCCGGGAGGGCTACGTAATCGGCCCGCCCCGGCTACGTATCCTGCTGCGGGACGGCGAACGACTCACGGGCCAGCCGGCCCAGCTCCACCCGCGTGGCCACGCCCGTCTTCTGCAACAGCCGCTCGACGTGCTTCTCGACGGTCCGGGGCGACAGGTAGAGGCGCTCGGCGATCTCCCGGTTGGGCAGTCGCTCCCCGACCAGGCGCAGCACGTCCGCCTCCCGGCTGGTCACCCCCGCCGTCCGTAGCGGTGCCGGGAGGCCGGTCGCTGTGGTCCTGGGCACCCGCCCCCCGGCCCGGCGCAGCAGGTCGCGGCACGCCGCCGCCATCCGATCGTGCCCGCTGCCGTCGAAGAAGGCCGCCGCCTCCGCCAGCCAGGCGGCAGGATTTCCCCACCCGTCGCCGATCGCCGCCTCCGCCACCAGCCGGCGGGCCAGGTGGCGGACCCCATCCAGCTCCGTGGCCGCCAGCGCCACGTCCGCGTTCTCGAAGCCCGCCTCCGCCTCGCCGCGTTCACCCCGACGGCCGGCGAGTACGGCCTCGGCCATGGCGACGACCGCCCGGTTCATCGGGATGGCCGGCGCCTCCAGGCTCAGCGCCTCGGCGACCACCTCGTCCCCCGCACCCTCCAGCACCCGCAGAAGCGCCCACAGCGCGGGGAACGCACCGGAGATGCCGGGCACCTGCCGGGCCCAGCGCATGGCCGCGTCGAGCTGCTCGACGGCCCGGGGCCGGTCCTCGGCCAGCAACGAGTACGTCGCCCGGGCGTGGCCCCAGGCCATGGCCAGTGCCTCGGGGTGCTCGCCGGCCACCCGCAGGGCGGCGTCCACCGAGGCCTCGACGGCATCGCCGCGACCGGCGATGGCGTAGGCGAAGCCGAGCTGGAGCAGGGCGGTGGCGTGGACCTGGGACAGCCCCATGGTCCGGGCCACGTCGACGGCGCGCGTGCCGACCTCCACCGCCCGGTCGACCTCGAACCGGAAGGCGTAGAGGCCGAGCAGCTGGAGGTCGACCGTCGCCGCCACTGCCAGGGCTCCCGCCTCGTAGGCCATCTCGCCGGCCCGGAGCAGACGCTCGGGCGATGACGACTCGAACATGTCGATGGTGCCCAGCTCGTGCAGAGCCCTGATCGACCACAGCACGAGCCCGTGGCGAGCCGCCACCTCGTAGGCCCGCTCGAAGTACTCGGCGGCGCGCCGCAGGTCGTGCAGCCGCGCCAGGCGGCCGAGGACCTCGAGCCCCTCGCAGACGGCGTCGGGGAGGCCCAGACGGTCGCCCGCCTCTACCGCCCGGTGGGCCAGGTCCGCGGCCTCACCGTGGCGGAGCTGTCCCATGGCGACGTGGGCGGCCAGGGCGTCGACCAGGGCCAGGAGGGTCTCCTCGCCGGCCGTCCGGGCCAGGCGCCCCGCCACCTCCACGTGCTGAGAGGCCAGGACCCACCTGGTCGCGGCGTCGGCGGCACGGGCCAGGATCAGGTGGAGGCGGGCGCGACGGAGGTCGCCCGCCGGGGAGGCGTCGAGGGCGCGCAGGGCCTCGGAACCGACGGCAAGGGCCCGGTCCAGCTTCGCCGACACTGCCAGCACCTCGGCCAGCGCCTCGTCTATCTCCGTCGGAAGATCTCCGTCGCCCACCTTCAACGCCCGCGCCCGCTCGAGGAGACGTTCGGCCGCCGCCAGCGCGCCCCGATCGATCGCTCGCCGGCCTGCGGCCAGCAGGAGGGAGGCGGCGGTGGCGTTCTCGCCGGCGCCGACCCAGAGCTCGGCGGCGAGGGCGCTGCGGTCGTCGTCCTCCCCGTCGTCGGCCACGGCCTGGGCCGCCCTGCGGGCAAGGGACACCCGGGTGGGGGCCAAGAGGGCGCGAACGATGGCGTCGCGGGTCAGGCCGTGGCGGAAACGGAAGCCGCCGTCGCCGTCGTCGGCGACGAGCAGCTGCACGGCCACGCCGTCCTCGAGCCCCCGCCGGACCCGGTCGTCGTCGAGCCCGGTGATGCGGGGTAGGAGCCGCCAGTCGAAGCGCCGGCCCAGCACGGCGGCGCACTGGACGACGAGCACCGACTCCGCCCCCAAGGCGGCGAGGCGGCGGGCGACGGCATCGGCGAAGGACTCCGGGACGGCCTCGGAGAGCCCCGACACCGGCACGGACAGCAGCTCCTCGACGAGCAGCGGAAGCCCGTCGGAGCGGCGGGCGACCGCCTCGACGACGTCGTCGGGAAGGCCGGCCGCCCCGCACGCGGTGGCCATCGCCGCCACCTCGGGCGGGCCGAGTCGACCCAGGGCGACGACGCGCGCCGCGCCCCGTACCTCCAGGCGGGTGAGCAGGTCCGACCCCGGGCCCGGCTCGCCGGAGCGCATGGTGGCGAGGAGGACGACCGGCTCCGACCGGAGGTTGTCGGCCAGGTACTCGAGCACCGCGAGGGTGTCGGGGTCGGCCCAGTGCAGGTCCTCGACGACGAGCAGCGTGCCCGACCCCCCGCCCAGGAGGCGGGTGAGGCGCAACACGCCCTCTCCCACCACCACCGGCGACTCCTCCACGCCGCCGTCGCCCGTGCGCCAGTCGGGCACGATCGTCCCCAGGGCGTGGCGGAAGGGACGGAGCTCAGGAGCATCGGGCAGCACCCCGCCGCGCGCCGCCGCGAACAGCGCTTCGGTGAGCGGGCGGTACGGCGACAGGCCCTGCTGGACGCTGCGCCCGACGAGCGTCGTCATCGACATCCCGGCCGCGGCCGCCACCGCCTCACGGGCCAGCCTGGTCTTTCCCACACCCGCTTCGCCGCAGAGGACCACGGTCTCCCCCCGGCCCCGGCCGGCGGCAAGGAGGACGTCGCCGAGCAGCGCGACCTCGTCGCCGCGCCCGACGAGCACCGGGCAGATCGCCCGCCGGCCGGGGCGGGATGGGATCACCGGCCCGGGCGCTCCTTCGTCCACGGTCTAAGGGTAAGACAGGCGCTCCGGTGGTCGGGCCCGGCGGGTGAGCGCCCTTGAAGGAGGTCCACGCACGAGTGGTGGACCGTCGCCGCGAGTCCTTCCGGTAGGGTCATATCCTCGTGGTGCCGGTGCAGCTCCCCACCCGCGCCGTGGGTCCGGCCAAGGCGGTGGCGCTGCGTGTGGTCCTCGCCCTCGCCCTCGTCGCCCTGACCGCGGCCCTGGTGTACGTCGACCGCGATGGCTACCAGGACGCGGCGGGCGGCGGCGTCACGTTGGCCGAAGCCTTCTACTACGCCACCGTGAGCGTGACGACGACGGGGTACGGCGACATCATCCCTGTCACCCCCCGGGCGAGGGCCCTCACCACGGTGGTGGTCACGCCCGCCCGAGTGCTGTTCCTCATCCTGCTCGTGGGGACCACCGTCGAGGTGCTGACCGAGCAGTCCCGTGCCGCCCTGCGGGTCGAGCGATGGAGACGACGAGTGCGAAACCACGTGATCGTGTGTGGGTACGGGTCGAAGGGCCGCAGTGCGGTCGAGGCCCTGCTGGGTCAAGGATCGGACCGCCGGGAGGTGGTCGTCGTCGATGTCGACCCCCTGAGCGTCGAGGAGGCCAACCGGGCGGGGCTCGTCGCCATCCGCGGCAGCGCCACCCGCACCGCCGTCCTCCGGGAGGCCGGCATCACCCGTGCCCAGAGCGTGGTGGTGGCGCCCCGGGAGGACGACGCCGCCGTGCTCATAACCCTCACAGCTCGTGAGCTGAACCCCACCGCCACCATCGTCGCCGCCGTTCGTGAGGAGGAGAACGTCCACCTGCTGCGCCAGAGCGGGGCCAACGCGGTGATCCGCTCGGCGCAGTCGCCCGGGCGCCTGCTGGGAATGGCCACTCGGAACCCACTGGTGGTTCGGGTGCTGGAGGACCTGCTCGACGTGGGCGCCGGTCTGGACATCATCGAGCGACCGGCATCCCCCGACGAGCACGGCGGCCCACCCCGGCCTGCGCAGGGCGAGCTGGTCGTCGCCGTCGTCCGAGGGGACGAGTCACTGCGATTCGACGACCAGCGCCTACGCCGGCTCGAGCCAGGGGACCGGATCGTGGCGCTGTGCGCTCAGGGCCGGAAGCCGGGCTGACGACGCCCGAAGGACCGGCGATCGTGCACCGTCGCCCGGCGGGGGTGGGAAGACCGGTCGCCAGGCGGCACTGTTGGTTCTCTCACGTCACGGGAGCGGTCACCGGAGCAGCCGTCCCGATCCGGTTCCCAACCGCTTCGCGAGGCGTAGATTCGGCTCGTGACGGGTGCGAGATCCGACGTTCGGCTGGCCGAGCTGGTCGCCGCCCTGTCGCTGGGCATCGACCTCGGGTTCGGCCAGCCGATGGAGCACGTGTTGCGACAGTGCCTCATCGCCCTGAGGCTGGCCGAGCGGATCGGGCTCGATCCCGAAGAGCGGGCGAGCTTGTACTACACGGCGCTGCTGGTCGGTGTCGGCTGCCACACCGATGCGCACGAGCAGGCCAAGTGGTTCGGCGACGACATCGCCCTCAAGGCCGATCGGTTCGAGTACGAGCTGCGGAGCCCTCGGGGCCTCCTCGCCGGCGTGCGGCGGGTCGGTACCGGCCACCCGGTCCTGCAGCGCTTCCGGGTCGGCCTCGACTTCGCCCTTGCCGGACACCGTGAGCTCGAGCACATGGTCGAACACCACGCGGCCATGGCCCGGCTCCTGGGTGACCAACTCGGGCTGCCGGAGCCGGTCCTCGATGCGCTCGCGTCGTCCTACGAGATGTGGGACGGCAGGGGTTGGCCGGGCGACCGCCGGGGCGATGAGATACCGCTGGGGTCGAGGATCGTCCAGCTGGCCGAGTTCGTGGAGGTGGCGCATCGCGTCGGCGGCGTGGCCGCCGTCCGGAAGCTGGTCCAGGAGCGGGGCGGGAAGCAGTTCGACCCGAAGCTGTCGGAGGTCATGGAGGCCGAGGCCGACCTTCTCCTTGCCGACCTCGACGAGGCGGGCTCGTCTTGGGACGCGGTGATCAACGCCGAGCCGGCGCTGATGGTGGTCCTCGATGCTGACCAGTTCGACGCCGCCCTCGCCGCCATCGCCAACTTCGTCGACCTGAAGTCTCCGTACTTCCTCGGCCATGCCCGAGCGGTGTCCGACCTCGCCGCATCGGCGGCCTCGGCCATGGCGCTGGCACCCGACGAGGTGCTGACGGTCCGCCGTGTCGGTCTCGTGCAGGGCATCGGCCGGCTGGGCGTCTCCAATGCGATATGGGACAAGCGCGGCGCGCTGGGTGCCGGCGAATGGGAGCGCGTCCGGCTGCAGCCCTACCTCACCGAGCGGATCCTTCGGCAGTCGCAGGCGCTGGCGCCCCTCGGAGCGGTGGCGGTCCAGGTCCGGGAGCGCATGGACGGCTCCGGCTACCCCCGCGGCCTCTCCGGAAGCGCGATCTCGGGCCTGGCGCGGCTGTTGGCCGGCGCCGACGCCTACCAGGCCATGCGAGAGCCCCGCCCGTACCGCGAGCAGCGCACCGAGGATGAGGCAGCTGC
Source organism: Acidimicrobiales bacterium (assembly GCA_035540095.1). Taxonomy (GTDB): domain Bacteria; phylum Actinomycetota; class Acidimicrobiia; order Acidimicrobiales; family AC-14; genus CADCTB01. Next base: position 40,426 of record DATLHA010000172.1, read on the forward strand.
CGAGCTCCGGGCCGACGTCCGGGCCCGGCGTCTCGACGGCGACGCCGTCGAAGCGGTGCTGAGCGTCGCCGGCCATCGCCCCCGCCGGCGCCGGGAGGGGCCGGCCGGGTTGACGGCCCGGGAGATCGAGGTCCTCCGGCTGGCGGCGCGCGGACTGTCGAACAAGGAGATCGCCGCCCGGCTCGTGATCTCACCAAAGACCGTCGGCAACCACGTCGAGCACATCTACAGCAAGATCGGCGTGACCTCCCGGGCCGGCGCCGGTCTCTTCGCCATGCAGCACGGCCTGCTGCCAGAGGACCTCCTCAGCGCCGCCGCGCCTCATTCGTAGGCCTCGACCTGCACCTTCTCGGCCATGCGCGCCAGGTTCTCCAGGTTCTTCCTCATGGCGCGCGGAACCATCACCCCGGTGGCCGGCCGCATGAGCGGATGGAGCCAGTAGGGTCGGTAGTTCAGCGGGTAGACCTCGCAGGTGTAGGTGACAACGGACCCAGATCCGTCGGGCTCCAGTTCATAGCGGTGGAGGAATCGGGCCTCCCACGTCGGCCGGTGCTTGCGGACCAGCTTGGCTTCGGTGGTGAAGGCGAACGCGGTCGACGGAGCCGCTTCCCTGTCTGTCAGGCTGAGGTGAGACACCTGCGGTAGCCCTTCATCCCTCCAGGGCGAGAACGGGATCACGTAAACCATGACCATGACGGTGAACACACCCTTGCCTTCGCGCGCCCATGATGGCGTCGTGGCCGACAACG
>DATLHA010000173.1:0-17187 GCA_035540095.1 Acidimicrobiales bacterium
CGAACAGGTCGTCGATGTCGGCGCGGATGCGCTCCAGGGGGGATACTCGGGTGGACACGGGTGTGGGTTCCTTTCTCTGCTTGCGAGGCTTGAGAGGAACCTACGCCCGTCGTCTATTTACACCGGGGACTGGACGCCACCTTCTTCCCGAAGTCGAATCCAAGGATCGTGAACCCCCACCTGGTCCAAGCCGTCTGGTCAGAAGTTCGGCGGCTTCGCGCCGCGTGAACTCAACCTGCTCGTTGAATCGCTCGGGCTTATCGAACTGTGGCATGTTGCCTGACCTGCTTGAACTTCTTGTTGGCCTTCATCCAAGCCCGCCGCTGCTTGCGGTTCATGTCGGTCGGCTTCGGCCCTGCTCAAACAAGTCACCCAGGGGGCAGATCCGGCTCAAGCAACGCCGCCTCGAGCACGGTCACCATCCGCGTCTCCCACGCTCGGGGCGACCAGCGCCGCTCGCTGACGAGGAGCTCAAAGACCTCCGGACTGAGCATCGCGAAGATGAGATCGGCGGCTTGGGCGGAGGACACCCCCGGGCGCAGCCTGTCCGTTCTGGCCAGGGTGCGGGCCAGATGGCGAAACGCCTCGAGGCGCTGTTGCTGGTTGACCGCCCACTGCTGCGCCATTGAGGGATCGCTGCCGGCCGCGTCCCGAACCACTCGCAGCAGGCCGGCGACCCGCTCATAGATCGCACGACTGTTCGCCAGCCAGGCGGTGAGGACCCGGTGGGCATCCGTACCGCTCTCCAGTTCGCGAACCCATGGTCGTTCGAGGAGGGGGACGGGCTCGTCGTCGCCAACCGAGGCAACGTCGAGCGCCTCCTTCAGAAGTGTCGCCTTGTTGCCGAAGTGGAAGTACACGCTCTGCACCGAAACATGGGCCTGGGCGGCAACCTCTTCAAGCGTCGTTCCGCCGTATCCGCGGTCGACGAACAGGGTGTGGGCCGCGGCGATGATCCGGCGGCGCGTGGCTCTTGCTTGGTCACGGCGTGAGTTTCCACCCGGGACCCCCTTGACAGAAGGTCGCATCTCATTAGAGTACCACTCTAATGAGAGAGCCCATTAGCGGCCCGGAGGCCAGGCCGAGACTGAACGGCTTACACCACGTCAAGGTGCCGGTGGCGGACGTGGCGCGTAGCCGGGACTGGTACGCCGGCGTCTTCGATCTCGAGACCGAGCTCGAGTTCGTCGAAGGCGGTTGTCTCGCCGGCGTCTCCCTGCGCGACGCCGATCGCACGCTCCGCCTGGCCCTTCGGGCTGATTCGGCGCGCGCTCGCGCGCTCGCCGGCTTCGACGCCGTCGCCCTCGGCGTACACACTCGGGCGGCCCTCGACGAGTGGGCGATGCGCCTGGAGGGGCTAGGCCATCCGCACCGCGTCGAGAGCGGCCGGCTGGGATGGGTGATCTCGGGGTTGCGGGACCCAGACGGGATCGAGGTCCGCCTCTACACGATCGAGGAGCATGGAGGAAAGCGATGACGGCTGGATTCCCTTATCACCTGCCGACGGAGCACGGCGCGACATGGTGGTTCCTTGACACACTCATGACCATCAAGGCGGGTGGCGGCGCCACGAATGGAGCCTTCACGCTGATCGAGTTTGTTGCCCCGGAAGGGTTCGCTCCGCCCCTTCACATCCATGAGAGTGAGGACGAGGCGTTCTACGTGCTCGAGGGTGAGGTCGACGTCATGTGTGGCGAGGAGCGCTGGAGTGCTGTGGGCGGCTCGTTCGTTTTCCTGCCCCGTGGCGTCGCCCATTCGTTTCGGGTGAACGGTGGGAGGTTGCTGGCACTGCAGCTCACCGTCCCGTCCGGCTTCGAGGCTTTCGTCGAGGAGCTTGGTCGACGGCCCGATCACCCGGGCCTCCCTGACCCGTCTGAGCCCGACGTGACTCAAATCGTCGAGATGTCCGCCCGCCACGGCTACCGAATCCTGGGACCGTCTCCCCTCGTGGGGACGGCGACCGGTGACGCAAGCGAGGACGCCGTTCACCGGCCATGAGGCGGCACTCAGGACGCCGAAGCACATATCGCGGTTCGTGCGCACCGATGCGATGGAGGGGTCCCCTATCGCAGCCCTTCGGCCGCAACCAAAGGGGCGCGACTGACGCTGTCTGCGTGCGGACCTGAAGGGCCGAAGGCTGCGAGAAGCGGGCCTTCTTCGGACGAGTCGGTTCCGGGCCGGCGAAGCCGGCCCTGTGCTCTCCGTGGTGTGCCACAGAGCGACGGCCATCTGGCTCGGCACATCTTCATCGGGTACCGGGTGCTGCACGGAGGGCGACGATGGCGAGCTTCGAGTCGGTCCACCAGGGTCGTGTCGCCGGAAGTCTGGCGATGTTCGACCGCATGATCTCCACGGGGCACCTGTTGCGGCTCTACCACCCCGGGGGCGTGCAGGCGTTCCTCTGGAACCAGGGGGTTCCCCTCACCAGGTTCGGCGAGTGGGCCAAGGCGACGACCGAGGCGTTGTGCGTCCACGCCCAGCGCAGCGCCGAGGAAGCGGGACGGCCCTACATCCACTTGGAGCACGCCTCCACCCGTGACACCGGCCAGACCAAGGAGGACCTGGCCCGAGGCATCGCCGAGCGCGACGGGCTCACCGAGGGGCTGGCATCGACCCCGGGCTGGGGTTCATCCACATCCGCCTGCAGAGCTGGCTCCCCTTCGGTGTCCAGATCTCCGTCAACGGCCGGGAGTGGCTGGCCCGCCAGCTCGACGCCCGCAACATCGGCTATCTGCGAGCGGACAACGCCCTGTTGCGCATCGACGACCTCGAGGTGGCCGGCGAGCTGTGCGAACGCTTCACCCGCCGGGCCTGGCCGCGGTTGCTAGGGCATGTTTTTCGCTTGTGCCCCGCCTACAGCCCGGCTCACCGTCACTATCTGCTTGCGGCCGTTGCCCCGTGGCAGTCACGTCGTGGCCGTGCCCGGTGGGGCCTACGGCCGTGGGGGAACCGAGACGACCGGCGCTGCGTTCCTGCAGGAGGTCACCGATACGGTGAACGTGCTCCCAGACTGGGTTAGGTCGCTCCGAGGCGTTGCGGCGGCCGGCGGCCTGTCACACAGCGCGGCTGAGCGGTGTCTTCATGTCGATCACATCGACAGGAGGATTTCCAATGCCCAGGACGCCACGGATCCCCAAGACGGAGATCACCGGGTTGCAGGGGTACCTGCTGAAGCGTTTCAGCCGGAAGCTGCTCGGTGACGTCCCCGAGCCGGCCGAGGTGATGTGGCACAACCGAGCGGTGCTGAACAGCGTGAGCGGCCTCGGCCGCAAGGCCCAGAAGTGGAACGCCCTCGACCCCGACCTGAAGTCGTTCGCGCACATGGCGGTCGCCGCGCAGGTCGGCTGCTCGTGGTGCCTGGACTTCGGCTACTTCCACGCCCACGACGAGGGGCTCGACGAGGCCAAGGCCAGCCAGGTGCCGCGGTGGCGGGAATCGCCGGTGTTCACGCCACTCGAGCGTGACGTGATGGAGTATGCCGAGGCCATGACCGAGACGCCCCCGCGGGTCACCGACCAGCTCTCCGCCCGGCTGCTGGAGCAGCTCGGTGCGCCGGCCCTGGTGGAGCTGACGGCCTGGGTCGGGTTCGCCAACATGACGACGAGGAGCAACACGGCGATGGGCATCGAGGCGCAGGGATTCTCGAGTGCGTGCAAGCTGCCGCTGGCGCAGCCCTCGGCCGGGTACGCGACCCCGGCATGAATGACGACGCGTTCGCGCGCCACCGCAGCCTGCTGTTCACCGTCGCCTACGAGATGCTCGGTTCCGCCTCCGACGCCGAGGACGTCGTCCAGGAGGCGTGGCTGCGGTGGGCCGGCGTCGACCAGGCGCCGGTGCGCGACGCGCGCGCCTACCTCGTCCGCACGGTTACCCGCCAGGCGCTGAACCGGCTGCGGTCTCTCGCTCGTCGGCGCGAGGAGTACGTCGGCGAATGGCTGCCGGAGCCGCTGCTGACGAGCCCCGACGTCGCCGCCGACCTCGAGCTGGCCGAGAGCGTCTCGATCGCCATGCTGACCGTGCTCGAAACCCTCGGCCCGTCCGAGCGAGCCGTGTTCGTGCTTCGCGAGGTCTTCGAAACCCCCTACGACGAGATCGCGGAGGCGGTCGGCAAGTCAGCGGCCGCCGTCCGCCAGATCGCCCATCGCGCTCGCGATCACGTCGCCGCCCGGCGGCCGCGAACGCCGGTCAGCACGGCCGAGCAACAGGAGGCCGTGGAGCGCTTTCTCGCCGCCGTCCGGCACGGCGACATGCAAGCCCTCCTCGACGTCTTGGCGCCCGATGTCGTCGTCGTCGCCGATGGGGGCGGGCTGGCGGCGGCGGCGCAACGTCCGATCCGAGGTGCCGAACGGGTGGCTGGCTTCCTGATCGCCGCCTCCCGGACGGCCACCTTCGACGTGAAGGCGGTCTGGCTCAACGGGTCACCCGGCGCCCGAGTGGACATCGGCGGTGAGATCGACACTGCGGTGAGCCTCTCCGTCGAGAACGGCCGCATCACCCGCATCTTCGCCATCCGGAACCCGCACAAGCTGGCCCGGCTCGACGGCGTCGCCCCGCTGGCACGGTCCTGACCCGTCAGCTCGTGGCGCGGAGGGGGTCGTACTCGGTCAGGAACTTCTCGAGCCTGGCCTCGTCGACGCGGTGCACGACGCTGTTGGCCTCATGGTTGTCCCGCACGCACTTGGCGAGAGTGAACGCCGACGTGACCGCGTACAGGAGACCGAGGGCAAGGAACGCCCGCATCCAGCCGCTCACGGGGAGGTAGGCGATCCCGGCGAGGACGCCTACCACCGAGACACCGAACGAGATGGTGGCTTGGGCGTAGAAGGCCGACGTGGGCTTCTGGTTGATCATGATGTTGGACATGTCGTAAGGATGATCCGGAGTTGCGAAGGCGACCATCCGGCCTTCCCCTTACCGCCGCCTGGGGAGACGCCGTGCGACGACGCCCTTCAGGGCGCCGGCACGCTCCTCCACGGCGACGGCGCCGAAGGTGATCTCGTCGAAGTAGGACTCGAGGTAGGTCAAGGTGCCCTCCGGCTCCCGGGCGTGCCACCTGCCTCCACCGAGGGTGGCCAGGCGCCGGCAGCCGATGTCGGCGCGGCGCCGCACCGGTGTCGACCAATGCTGCGGGGGTGAAGCTCTTGCCGTTCTCGGACGCCCGCAGCCAATCGGTCCGAAGCGTCGAGCGTCGTGACCAACGAGCAGACCTTCGCCCGCATGGTGGCGGACGAGCCGACATAGGTGGGGAACCGGCGCGGCAGGTGGGCGAGATCGGCCTCGGTCACCCGCCCGTCCGAGACCAGAGCGGCGACCACGGCGCCCGCCCGCCGACCACCGACCACCCACCACCGGCGTGAGCCTGTGGCCAGCAGGACACCGGGCGTGCGGCGCGAGCGCACGACCTCGCTAGAGGTGTTGGACACGGAGGAGGCCCGGCGTCTACCCGCCGGCGCCGGCGATCAGCAGCTGCTGGGGAGGAGGCTGCAGAGCGGGTTCGGGTTGGTGGTCGTCGTCGCCGGCCGGGTGGTCGTCGTCGCCGGCGGTGCTGTGGTCGTCGTCGCCGGGGCCACGGCGGTGGTCGCAGTCGGGCGCGTCGACGTGGTGGTCGCGCCGGGGGCGGTCGTGGCCGTGCCCCCCGGCCTCGTGCTGGACGTCGTCGACGTGGCGTCGGCCGGGCCGACAGCCGTGCTGCCGCCGGCGCCGCCGATGTGGAACGTGACCTCGATGGTGTTGGAGAGCACGTCGATGTTGGCCTGCGACGGCGGAATGGTGTCGGGCGCCGTCCCGGCGACGACGTAGGCGGTGAGCACGGTGTCGATGTCGGTGCCGAAGTCGACGGCGGAGTTGGTCCACAGCGCCGAGACCTCGCGGGACCCGTCCAGCTGCAGGGCCGGGCTGACGACCTGGAACAGGTTGGCCAGGTTCACCGACGGGCCGCCGAGGGCGCTGCCCGTGCTGCTCAGCCCGACGACCAGGCCGGGGAAGGCGGGGTTGTGGCCCGGCCTGGCCGCCGGCGCCGGCGCCGGCAGCGCGCCGCCCAGGCGGAACTCGGCGGGCAGGACGGTGGGGTCCTTAGCGCTGAACTTGAGAGCCACCACCATCCCCCGCCCGCCGGCGCCCTGCACCGAGGCCGGCTCCGGCGAGAGGAGCCTCGCCACCACCGGCGTGGTCGGCAGCAGTGTGGTGGTCGGGCCGTCGAAGATGAACGGCGTCGTCGTGGGCGAGGAGCCCTCGTCGTCGCCACCACTGCACGACGCGAGGAGCGCCGCGGCCAACCCGGCAATGAGAAGTCGACGGAGCATGCCCGACGCTACAACGCGGAGGATGTCGGATGCCTTTACCGCAGGTCCCGGGGACGATGGTCGTCGATGAGGCGCGAACCGGAGGGCGTGGCCCTCGACAGTGCCGCCGGTGGCTGTGGGCATCGCCGTGCTGGGCTCCGGGATGGCGTTCCTGGACAGCACCGTGGTCAACGTCCTGCCGGCACCGGCCGGCATGTGCGGCACGTACGGGGGCGGTGCTCGTAGATGGAACAGGCGCCGTCGACGGACATCAGCCACGTCGAGCACCCGCCGGCGGGAAGCTCGGTGGTCGCTGGCGTCGGCATCTCCTCGGCGGCCTACGATGCGCCGTGCCTCTCGGTGTCGTCCTCGGCCTGGCGTCAGCCCTGCTCACCGCCGTCGTCACCGAGGTGTACGCCCACCGGTGCCTGGCCCACCGGGCTTTCCGGCTCCATCCGCGCCTGGACTCGATGCTCAACACGTACTTCCGCGTCGTGGTGGGCACCGACCCCGAGACGTGGGCGGCCGTCCACCGCCTCCACCACCGCTACGCGGACACACCCCTCGACCCTCACTCCCCCGTCCTTCGCCGGCCCATCACCGTGCTCGCCGGCTCGGCCTACCTCTTCGCCAAGGCCAAGTCCCGCGTGCCCAGGGACACACCCAAGGGTCTGCGGACCATGGCCATCCGGACGGCGGTGGTGGCCTTCTACGTGGTGGTCTTCGGGCCGGCGACGGTGCTGACCATGTTCCTCGTCCACTTGGTCGGCTACCTGGGGATCATGGGCGCCGTGAACGCCGTCGGCCACCTCTACGGCAAGAAGCCGTACCCCGAGGCGTCGGGCTACGACATCGGCTGGCTGGCCATCCCCCTTCTCGGGCACGGCTACCACAACACCCACCACGCCTGTCCGGCGGCTCCCCGCACCGGCCCCCTCGATCCCATCTGGCCGCTCCTTCGCCTGTCCGCCGCCGCCGGCCTCGTCGAGCTGGACCGTTCGCCTACAGCTGCTCGGCGGTGACCAGCAGGCGGAGGTGAGCGTCGGCCCACCGGTCGAGCGCGCCGTCCGGGGCCACCGACTTGGTGGCGCCGGCCAGATCCGTCATCGCGGCGGCGGCGCGCTCCAACCCTGACCGCTGCAGCGCCTGGGCGGCACGGTGTGCCCGTGCCGTCCACCCCGCCGGCAGGTGCCGCCAGCCCCGGTGCACGACCTCCGCCGATGCCGCCAGGGCGTCGCCGACCGCGGCGGCCAGGCGATCTCCGGCCACGCCCGGGCCGGTGATGATGGCAGAACCGGTCGCCGGCGCGAACGCGGGGACGACCACCGACTCGCCGGCGACGATGGCGGTCGGCTCGATGACGACGTCGCCGGCGTGACGGGACAGGTGGCCGGCGACGAAGCGCACGGGGCCCGACTCACCGCCCAACGCCTTGGCCAGGGCGTCGAGCGCCCCGGCACGGGCTGATGAATGGCCGAACGAGACGGTCGCCCGCCCGGTGGGCGCCCGGACGGTGGCCAGCAGCACCTGGCTGCCGGGCAGGTACTGCATCCCCTCCACCCCCTCGACGACCACGGCCCGCACGTTTTCGGCCACGACTCGGGGCCGCACGACCGCCGGCGCCAACCCGGCCAGCCGGGCCGCTTCGGCGTCGAGGTCATCGACCAGGATGCCGGCGGGCAGGTCGCCCCATGCCCCCGATGACGGGGCGACCGTTGTGCGGCCCACCCTGCTCTCGGCGATCCGCACCACCCGGCTGGCGGCCCGCACCGCCGACTCGGTGACCACATCGCCGCCGGCGAGCGCCGAGAGGCGGGCTCCGCCGGCCTTGCGCCGGCCCAGGGCGGCCGCCGAGGGGGCTTCCTCGCCTTCGGCGGCCTCCACCCGCCGGCGCAAGGCGAGGACCACCCCGGCCTCGCCGTTGGCCAGGTAGACCTCGACCGTCCGCACCGCGTCGTCGCCGGACACACGCGCCCCCAAGCCGGTCAGGCGAAGCAACCGCAACGGCGTCTCCGCCGCCTCCTCGGTCCCGAGCACGCCGGGCCGCAGCGACGCGCCTCCACCGACCACGCACCGATGACGGGCGACGACCTCTGCCACCAGCGATGCCGCATCCTCGGCCCGGTAGCGGGCGCTGCGGGCGCGGTAGGCCTCCAGCTGGCCGGCGAGGTCGTCGAGGGCATCGACCGGCCAGCGCAGGTTCTGTGCGTCGAGGGTGCTGCGGGCCCGGACGATCGCCGTGGTCAGCGCCGGCCCGGTGGTGGCCACGCCCTCGGCCAACACGTCAACCAGCAGTCCCAGGACGGGTTCGACGCCCGAGCCGCCGGCGGCCGGCCGTTCCGCCCTGCCACCACCGACGGCGACATCGGCCACAGCCGCGCCGGCGTGGTGCTCGTCGGCCGCCCGGTAGGCCCAGATGGCCAGGGCCACGGCGTCCTCCCTCGCACCCCTGGCCGCGTCGACCCGGGCGTAGCCGAGCTCCCGGGGCACCAGAAAGCGGACCGTGCACGATGCCAGCTCGACCGTGGGCACCGGGTCCTCCGCCGAGGGCCGGCGGACCCGGGCCTGGTAGCCGGCCCGGAACGCCTTGCGGGCGGCGGCCAGGGTGCGGCTCCCGACGAGGGCCTCCACGTCGTCGTCGGTGAAATCCGCCGGCGACCACGGCGTCCATTCCGCCGGCGCCGGCCGGTCGCGGTAGGCGATCACGGTCATCACCCGGTGGCGGCAGACGTCGGGTGCCGGGCAGCTGCACCGGGCACGGAAGAGGGTCAGTCCCGGCGCCAGCACCACCTCGGTGCCGTCGGCGAAGCTGCCGGTGACCGTCCCGTCGGGGGCCTCGGCGACCGTCGGCCCCTTCCCTTCGGCCACCTCCCGCAGGGCCCGCTTGACGATGCCTCGGTTGGCCAGCGCCGACAGCGTGTCGTCGCTCAGCGCCAGCAGGTCGGCCCGAGCCATCAGCCGGCGATGCGGTCGGCCAGGAACTGCGCCAGCTCCCCCGGAGTCATCGACCCCACGTGGGCGCCGGCGTCGGCCAGGCGCTGGGCGAGGTCGTGGTCGTACACCGGGTTGGCCTCCTCGTCGAGGGTGGCCAGCCCGAGGACGTGGGTCCCCTGCTCCACCAGGGCCTTCACCGTGCGCACCAGCCGGTGAGGATCACCACCCTCGTAGAAGTCGGTGATCAGGGCCACGACCGTCCGGCGGGGCTGCTCCACCAGCTGGGCCGCGTACGCCATCGCCTTGGCGATGTCGGTCCCCCCACCGAGCTGGACCTTCAGAAGCAGCTCGACCGGGTCGTCGACATCCGCGGTGAGGTCGACGACCTCGGTGTCGAAGGCGACGAGGTGGCTCTTGACCCCCGGCAAGCCCCAGAGGCAGGCGGCGGTGACGGCCGAGTGGATCACCGAGCCGGCCATGGATCCCGACTGGTCGACGACGAGGACGACCTGCCACTGCTCGAGGCGGCGGCGGGTGCGGGAGAAGAAGTGCGGCGTCTCGACGTAGAGCCGGCGCTCGTCGGGCCGGTAGTGGCGCAGGTTCTCGTGGATGGTGCGCCGGAAGTCGAAGGAGCTGGCCCGCTTGAGACGGCTGGGCCGGCGGGACCGGGGGCCGCTGAAGCTCTGGCGGATCTCGGTCGCCATCTTCTCCACCAGCTCACGCACGACGTGCTCCACGATCCGCCGGGCCAGGCGCAGCACCTCGGGGTTCATCAGGTGCTTCGTCCGGAGGATCGCCCTCAGCAGGGTGGGGTTCGGCTCGATGCGCTCCAGCACCGAGGGGTCGGTGACCACATCGAGGATCTCGTAGCGCTCGACGGCGTCGCGTTCGAGGCGCTCGATCGTCTCCTTGGGGAACAGGCGGTGGATGTCGTCGAGCCAGCCGACGGTGCTCAGGGCCGACGCTTCCAGTCCGGCGGTGCGCCGGACGTCGCGGCGGTCGAGGTCGCCGTCGCGCTGGTACAGCCAGTCCAGCGCCGCGTCCTGCTCCGCTGCCTCGGCGCTCAGGCCGGCGCCGGCCAGCAACGAGTCGCCGGCCTGACCGAGCACCAGGCGCCAGCGTTCGAGGAGTGGGTCGAGCTCGCTCACCGCGGCCCACCGAGAAGGGCCTCGCGCCTGAGCAGGTCGTCGACCCGTGCCTCGAGGGCGCGGCCCCGGGCGATCACGTCGGGATCGGCGTGCAGGCGGACGAGCGAGCGGGCAGACCCCTGCAGGCCTCGCCGGTCGAGGAGGCGACGGGCGATGGCCTCGCGTTCCCGCGGCGGGAACCACGAGAACGCCAGCCGCAGCGACGGGAGGGCGACGAGGAACTCGTCGCCGGCGAGGCGGCCGATGAGCTCGTCGAGCAGCCCCACGACGCCGGGTGGCCCGGCGTCGAGGACCTGCTCGCGGGCGACGGCGAACAGGCCGGCCAGGAAGTCACCCAGCACCTCGGCCCGGCCGGCCCGGCGCACCGCCCGCTCGACGACGGCGGCGGCGGCGGCGGCGGCGGACGATGCGCCCTTCTCGTCGAGCGCCCACACCATGCCGACCGCCGCGCCCTGCAGATCGGGTGGGCGGTCGGGCGCCGCCGCCCGCAGGAAGACCTCCACGACCGAACTCCTGGCCACACTGAGCACGGCCTCGGCGTGGACCACCGCGTCCCGCACGGTGACGACCGCGGCCAACCGGCCCTCGTCCGCCGGCGCCGGCCCGCCCCGGATGCCCTCGAGGAGCCAGAGCGCACGGGTCGTGGCCGCGTCGACGACGCCGGCCAGGGCGACGTTGCCCGCCGCGCCCAGGAGGCGGTCGTGGCGCCAGAGGCCCAGGGCGGATGCGAGGAGGACGCCGATGCCGCCCACGTCGGCGGCGGCGCCGATGAGCCGGGCCACGTCGCCCACCACCCGCTCCGACAGCTCGTCGAGCCCGCACAGGGCGGCGTCGAACAGCACCGCGGCCAGGGTCCGGGCATCGGCACCGGCCTGGGCGAAGCGGTCGCCGACGGCGGCGCCGGCCGCGGTGGCCAGCGTGGCGCCGTAGGAGCCGGCCTCGATGAGCGCCGGCAGCCGGAAGTCCGATTCCTTCAGCTGCCACCGCTCCACCAGGACGGGGTCGCCGCCGGCGACCGGCCCCGACCGCCGGTCGATGCCGGGGATGGAGAGGGCACGCAACCGGTGGAGCACCCGGCTGGTGCCCAGTCCCGCCGGCGTCGTGAGGTCGGCCTCGACGACGCCCCTCTCCGGGATCCTGCAGCGCTCGAGCTCGGCGGCGACGTCGTCGACCAGCGGGGGGTGGGGCGTGCCCGGGTGGAGACGGCCGACGGTGTCTCCGGAGAGGGCGGCGACCATCTCGACAACGACCGGGTCCGTGCCCGGTGCCAGCTGGCCCCGCCCGCTCCAGGGCAACGCCCGATCGAGGGCGTCGGTCACCAAGGCGCTGGCCAGGCCGTCGAGCACGTCGGTCCGCCCGGGCACCGGATGGCCCCGGAGCCGGGCCAGGCCGAGGGCCAGCGTGCGGGCGGCCACGAGGTCGGCGGTCGAGACGTGCTGGCGCCGTCGGCGGAGGCGGGCGACCACCGACGCCACGATGTCCTCCCCTGCCGCCTCGGTGCCCGCCTCCCACAGCCGTTGGTAGTAGCGGGGCGACGGCATGCCGGACTGGTAGCCGTCGAAGGCGTCGAGGCGCTTGAACGAGAAGGGGACCAGGTAGCTGCCGCCCACCGAGCCGTCGGGGAACTCCGGGACCTCTGGCCACACCGCCGCTCCGTCTGCCCCCTGGCACAGGCGCACGAGGGCCGGCCGGTGGAAGCCGCCGGTGACGACCACCACCGCCCGGCCGCCGGCGTCGGCCACCGCGGCCCGGACCCAGCGGGCCATGTACGCCTCCCGGGCGCTGTCCTCGCCGGAAGCGTCGGCGTCGCCCCGCACGACGTCGAAGTACGCGGTGAGGTTGTCGACCAGACCGGCGTCCGGCGCGATCTCGAAGAGGTGGTCCCAGAGGGCGTCGACGTTGTCGACGGCGAAGGCCCGGCACAGGCGCTCGATGGCTTCGGTGTGCCGGCGCTCCGCATCCGCGTAGCGGTTCGTCCGGTCCGAGAAGGCGGGGTGCCACGCCGGCAGGTCGATGAAGCGCACCTCGGCGCCGAGGCGCCGGCCCTCCGTCAGCGCGACCCACTCCGGCGAGTGGGCGCAGAACGGGCTCCACGAGGCGTGGTGGCGGAGCTGGTCGCGGTAGCTGGTGAAGATGGCGACGGGAAGCTCGTGGTCGAGCAGCACCTCGTCCATGCGGGCGTTCATGTCCGCCGGGCCCTCGACGAGGACGTGCGCCGGCCGCAGCTCGGCGATGACGCCGCCCACGAGCCGGGCGCACGCCGGGCTGTGGTGCCGGACGCCGACGAAGGTGACGCCCGTCAGCCCGGCAGCACGTGACGGGCGTCGTGCAGCGCCTTCCAGTGTCGTCCTTTCTTGCGCGGCACCTGCTGGTCGAAGTAGCGGCGCAGCCGGGCCAGGTCCTCGGTGTCGTCCTTGGCCGCGGTGCCGGCCAGGCACTCGGCGATGTCCTCGGGAGTCCCGGCCTCGCCCCGCAGGAACCAGCCCCGAAGGCCGACGGCATGGGCCACCGACACCGCCTCGGCCGTGCTCATCACCGCCGACATGCGGTCGATCGGGTCGCCGGCCTCGGTCACGCCGTCGCGGAGCTCACGGAAGGTCGTCACCAGCACTTCGAGGACGTCACGCCGGGGCGCCACCTCCACGCCGGAGCGCTGCAGGAGGGCGGTGGCTTCGCTCTCGACGAGGGCCAGCTCGGTCTCCAGGTCGGGGATGGGGAACACGGTCTCGAAGTTGAACCGGCGCTTGAGGGCGGCGCTCATCTCGTTCACGCCCCGGTCCCGGGTGTTGGCGGTGGCGATGATGTTGAACCCCTCGACGGCGAACACCATGCCGGCGTCGCCGGTCAGCTCGGGGATGGCCATGACCCGGTCCGACAGCAGGGACAGGAGAGAGTCCTGCACCTCCAGTGGGCAGCGGGTGACCTCCTCGAAGCGGACGAGCTTGCCCTCCCGCATCCCCCGCAGGACCGGCGCCGGCACCAGCGAGCGCTCAGAGGGCCCTTCGGCCACCAGCAGGGCGTAGTTCCACCCGTAGCGGATCTGGTCCTCGGTGGTGGCGGCGCCGCCTTGGATGGTGAGGGTCGACGTGCCGGACACCGCGGCGGCGAGCAGCTCCGACAGGAGCGACTTCGCCGTCCCCGGCTCCCCGATGAGCAGCAGGCCCCGGCTGGTGGCCAGGCTCACAAGGCAGCGGTCGATCAGCGACGGGTCACCGACGAACTTCCGCTCGATCTTGTTGCGGGGGTCGCCCACGATGAACCGCCGGGCGGCGTCGAGGCTGAGGGCCCAGCCCGGCGGGCGGGGCGCCTTGTCGGACCGCCGCAGCCGGTCGAGCTCGCCGGCCCACCGCACCTCCGCCGGCGGGCGTTGGGCTCTGGTTTCCGGACCGGTCACGGGAGCAATCCCCCTAGATCGCGCAGCATCTCCGAGGCGGTGATGTCGTCGAGGACGCCGAAGCTGAGGTTGCCCTCGGGGTTGCCCCAGTCGGCCGGACCGTCGTTGAGCCACACGCCGGTGATCGTCTGCTCCGGCCACTCCATGGCGCCGCCGGCGATGATGCCGGGGTCGAGGTCGATGATCACGGCCCTCCCTTCCCGCACCGGCTTGTAGACGACGCCGCTCACGCCGGCGTCCTGAGGCGAGCCCCGCTGCCAGCCACGATGGGAAAGCCCGAGGATCCTGCCGGTGTAGACCGTGGCGCCGGCGAAGCGGCGCAGGAGCCGCGACGAGCGCTCCTCCTCGGTCAGCGCCAGCACCTCCCGGCCGAGCTGGGGGAAGGGCTGGAGGATCTCATAGTCGGCGAATACGTCGGACCAGGCGCCCACTGTCTCGCCCAGATGCAAGGGGTGGGCGACTCCCACCACGGTCTCACCGGCCAGCGTCAGCTCGTCGTCGTCCGGGCCGGCGAGCGTCTGGTCCTCGGCCACCCGGAACGAGCCGGTGGGCCGGTCGCCCTCGTCGAAGGTCCCCCACACCAGCCGGCGAGCGAGGTGGCGCAGCAGCGGATGGTCGATGAACAGCGCCCGCTGCTCACCGGCGGTCCAGCGCCGGCCGTTGACCATGGCTCGCTCCAAGCGGCGGATCTGGTCCGTCGCGACCGTCTTGACGTCTTTCTTCAGGCCGGCGAACTGGGCGTACGCCACCGGCGCCAGGGCCGGGTCGTCCTTGGAGCTGGGCTTGGGGAGGAGCTTGCGGCGGGACCCGTCCTCGTCGGCGACGACGGGCTTGAGCTGCTCGTCGAAACCCACCCGGAAGCGACGCCCCCCGTAGTCGAGGACCATCGACCCACCGGCGTCGAGCCCGAAGTCGGGGACCAGGCGGTCGGCCAGCTGCTCGGCGCCCAGGCCGAGGCTGTCGGCGACCTCGTCCATCTTGGCCTGGGCCGCGGTCCTGAGGCCGGCGAACCTGGCCTTCTCGGCGATGCCGTGCAGGTGCATCAGGGCCACATCCGTAGCGATGGCCGACAGGACGTCGAGCCCAGTGACCGCACGCTTGTGAGCCCCCTCCCCCGGCCACGCCCGGATGAGCGGCGCCAGCCGGCGGACGGTCTCGTCGTCGCCGAGGAGGCCAAGGGCGTCGAGGGCCCAGCCGTCCTTGGCCGGGCAGCCGGCGCTCTGCCAGCGCTCGAAGATCGCCCAGGCGAGCTCGGCCGCCGACAGCGGGTCGACCGCCTCCCGGACGATCTCCACGCCGGCGTAGGGATCCCCCGGCTCGGACATCGCCAGCATCGTGCAAAGGTGCCCCACGGCGGACGCCGGCAACGCCGACCGGCGGTCGCGCAGCAGCACCGGCGGCAGGTCGGCCGGCTCCAGCCACGCCGGCAGGGCCGGGATTCGGGCCGGCAGCAACTGGAGAGGGTCCAGGGCGAGCATGTCGTCGATGGCGGCGGCGGCGGCGCCCAGGGTGCCAGCCGCGGCCTGGATGGCTTCTCGGTGCCCGCGGTGGTCGAGCAGGCGGAGGGCGGCCTCGGCGTTCGACCGCTCCTTTCCCGTCGCACCGAGGGCGGGGCCGACCAGATCACGCGCCGCGGCGGCCGGGTGACGGTCGAACCAGCTCCTCGCCACCGGCCGGATGGTCTTCGATCGGACATACCAGTCGGCCATCCGTGAGGTGACCTCCGAGCCCTCGAGCGGGAGCAGCACGGGTGCCAGCCTCATGGGCCTGGACAGCACCACCCGCAGCACGTAGGCGACGGCGTCGTCACCGAAGCGGGCCAGAACACGCTGCAGCGCCGGGGCGGCGTCGAAGGTGTGCACAGGCTCGGCACAGGACAGGTGGGGACGTACCAGTTCCTCGGGGGCCAAGGCGAAGATCGCCGCCTGGCGCCAGTCGCGCCCGCTGACCGCCCGCCGGACGGCACCATCCCAGTCGCCTATCCGCCCGAGCATCCAGCTGTAGCCGGTGTCGATCCCCGCCCAGGCCTCGCGCTCTCCCGGCTTCCACCGCAGGAGGGTCGGCGACTGGTCGGCCGGCCCGGAGACCACCACCGGCGCCGGCCGGCGCCGGCGCCCGGTCCACGGCGGCGTCAGGAGGATCGGCGGGACCTCGCCGTACTCGACGTCGTGGGCGCTGCCCGGGTCGTTCTCCCAGACCTTCTCCGAGCCGCCGACGATGTACTCGAAGCGCCGCACAGGCAAAGTGTGCCAGCCCTACCTCGTGACGCTGTCGCTCCCGGCGCGGTCGACCACCGCGAGCTCGTGGGCCCGATCGCCCTCGGCGCCGGCCTGGCGCTGCGTGAGCTCGACGAACTTCCCGTCCCGCCCGTAGAGGATCATGGTGTCGCCGACCTCGATCCCGGTGTGCTTGTCGGGCACCCCCAGGTACGAGCCGTCCGCCCGGACGATGCCGAGGACCAGTACCCCCTCGTCGCGGAGCCGGAGCTCTCCGAGGGTGCGCCCGGTGGTCCACGCCTCCGGCGTGGCCAGCATCTCCTTCACCTCGTACTCGCCGGCCACATGCAGGAGGGCGGCGTAGTCCCGGACGTCGAGGTCGGTGAACCGGGCCAGGCCACGGCCGATGATCTTCGAGAGCCGGCGGTCCACCCGCCGCGACGTCGACACGAAGTACACCAGGGCCAGGCCCGCCACCAGGACCAGGCCTCGGACGAGACGGTCACCGGCGCCGGGCGAGCCGCCGACCATGCCCCCGAGGATGCCGGCGATGCTGGTGGCCAGGCCGACGCTACCCACCAGCATGAGGGCCATGATGATCCGGCGCCGGGCCGGGTGGGCCACGACGGCCTCGGACTCCTTGGTGGTGAAGCCCACGCCGCTGAGCGCCGATCGGGCCTGGAACCGGGCTGCCGGCCGGGCCATGCCCGTCGCGGTCAAGGCGATGGTGGCGACCCGGGTGATCAGCAGCGACAGGAAGGCGACGACGAGTAGGAGCACGACTCCATACATGTGGGCTTCCTACCCAGACCCCGGCGCGCGAAAGATCTCACGGGCGCCGGCCGGTGAATGCGATCGACCTGGTCCACCCGGGGGGCTTCGAGCATGGCCTGGAGGCCGTCGCGCAGCGCCGGCCAGGCGGCCACCGGATCCTCGTCGACCGGCGGGCCCTTGGGCAGCTCGATGCCGGCGTTGCTGGACCAGAAGCCGGGGATCCAGTCGACGAGGTGGCGGACGACGTCTCGGGCGTCCCATCCCTCCGGGGGGACGGGTTGCCCCCGCGCCGGCCGGCGCCGACTGCCCCTTCGGTGAGGGCCCCGGCGACCTTGCGGAACCGCTCCGCGGGGCCGCTCATGCGTGACGGGGGGCCGGCGCCCGACCCGGCGGCTGCGTCGGGCGCCGGCCCCCCGTCACGCATGAGCGGCCCCGCGGAG
>DATLHA010000174.1:0-2546 GCA_035540095.1 Acidimicrobiales bacterium
ACCGAGAAGCCCAAGACGACCTTCGCCGACGTGGCCGGCTACGAAGGGGTCAAGCAGGAGATCCGCGAGGTCGTCGACTTCCTGAAGCAGCCGGGCAAGTTCCGCGACATCGGCGCCCGCATCCCCAAGGGCGTCCTCCTCGTCGGTCCTCCGGGCACCGGCAAGACGCTCATCGCCCGGGCGGTCGCCGGCGAGGCCGGCGTGCCGTTCATGTCCATCACCGGCTCCGACTTCATGGAGATGTTCGTCGGCGTGGGGGCGGCCCGGGTCCGCGACCTGTTCCAGACCGCCCGCAAGCAGGCGCCCTGCATCATCTTCGTCGACGAGATCGACTCCATCGGCCGCAAGCGCGGCGCCGGCCTCGGCGGCGGCCACGACGAGCGGGAGCAGACGCTCAACCAGATGCTTTCGGAGATGGACGGCTTCGAGTCCACCGAGGGCGTCGTGATGATGGCGGCCACCAACCGCCCCGACATCCTCGATCCCGCCCTGCTGCGGCCCGGCCGTTTCGACCGCCAGATCGTCGTCCCCCTCCCCGACCTCGAGGAGCGGATGCCGATCCTGCAGGTCCACACCAAGGACAAGCGCATGGCGGCCGACGTCGACCTCTCCGTCATCGCCCGGGGCACGCCGGGCATGAGCGGCGCCGACCTGGCCAACCTGGTGAACGAGGCCGCCCTCCACGCCGTTCGCCGGGGCGCCAAGGACGTCCACATGGAGGACTTCGAGGCCGCCCGTGACCGGATCCTCATGGGTCAACGGCGGGAGTCCATGGCCCTCTCCCCCCAGGAGAAGGAGGTCATCGCCTACCACGAGGGCGGCCACGCCGTGCTGGCCTACGCCCTCGAGCACGCCGACCCCGTGCACAAGGTCACCATCCTGCCGTCGGGCATGGCCCTGGGCGTCACCCACCAGCTCCCGGTCGAGGAACGCCACATCTACACCCAGCCCTACATCGAGGACTCCCTCGTCGTGCGCCTCGGCGGCCGCATCGCCGAGGAGCTGGTGTTCGGCAACCGCTCGACCGGCGCCAACAACGACCTCGTCGGCTGCACCGAGCTGGCCCGCAAGATGGTGCGGGAGTGGGGCATGAGCGAGCGCGTCGGCCCCATGGCGTGGGGCAGCCAGGGCATGGTGTTCCTGGGCGAGGACCTCATGCACAACCGGGACTACAGCGACGAAACCGCCCGGGTGGTCGACGAGGAGGTCGAGCAGATCCTCCGCAAGCAGGAGGACCGCGCCCGCGAGGTGCTCGGCCAGCTCCGCGGCGGCCTGGACCTCGTGGCCAGGGCCCTGCTGGAGAAGGAGACGATCGACGGCGCCGAGGTCGGGCGCCTCGTCGACCAGGCCGCCGGGTACAAGGTGCGCCCCGAGGTCCGGGCGCCCGAGTCGCCCGAGGCGCTCACCCCCCGCCAGGGCTGACCACTCGGTCTCCTAGACTGCGGGTTTCCCCCGCGAGAAGGATTGCTCCTGAAGACGTTCAGCCCTGACGCTGCCGCCACCCTGGGCGGCCCCGATTGGTTCCGAGCCCGACGGACGGCTGCCGCCGAGCGGTTCTCCGCCGGCTCCCTCCCCGACCCCAGCGAGGAGATCTGGCGCTACAGCCGCATCTCCGAGCTCGACCTGGACGCCTACCGGCCGGCGCTGGCCGCGCCCGACGGCGCCGGCGAGGTCGGGAACATCTCCGAGGGGACGGGCGGACGCTCTGCGCTGGTGGTGGTCCACAACGGCCGCCTGGCCCGCATCGAGGTCGACCCGGCCCTGGCGGCCCGGGGCCTGGTGATCGCCGACGTCGCCACCCTGGACGGCGGCGACGACTTGCTCGGCCGGACGGTGGCCGCCGATGCGTTCACCGAGCTGAACTCCGCCTTCCTCCCCGGCGCCACCGTCGTGCGCATCCCTCGGGGCATGGTCGTGGAGCAGCCGATCGTCATCGTCCACCACCTCGACGGTGACGGCATCGCCTCGTTCTCCCGGACGATCATCGATGCCGGCGACGACAGCGACGCCACGGTGATCGAGCACCAGTCGTCCTCCGACGTGGCCGCGTTCTCCGACCCGGTCGTCGACCTCGATGTGGGCGACGCCGCCCGGCTGCGCTACCTCAACGTCCAGGACCTCGGCGCCCGGGTCTTCCAGGTCGGCTACCAGGCCAGCCGGGTCGGGCGTGACGCCACCCTGCAGTCGTCGGTCGTGGCCCTCGGCGGGGACTACGCCCGGGTCCGAACCGACTCCCGCATCGACGGAAAGGGGGGCACCAGCTTCCTGACCGCCGTCTACTTCGCCGACGGGGCCCGGATGCACGACTTCCGCACCATCCAGGACCACATCGCACCGAAGACCACCAGCGACCTGCTGTTCAAGGGCGCGGTCTCCGACACCGCTCGCTCCGTCTACTCCGGCCTCATCCGGGTGGGCAAGGAGGCCCGGGGCACCAACGCCTTCCAGACCAACCGCAACCTGGTGCTCTCCGAGGGCGCCGGCGCCGAGTCGGTGCCCAACCTCGAGATCGAGACCAACGACGTCGTGTGCAGCCACGCGTCGGC
>DATLHA010000175.1:0-5239 GCA_035540095.1 Acidimicrobiales bacterium
CAGCAG
Organism: Acidimicrobiales bacterium; assembly: GCA_035540095.1. Taxonomy (GTDB): domain Bacteria; phylum Actinomycetota; class Acidimicrobiia; order Acidimicrobiales; family AC-14; genus CADCTB01. The sequence continues at coordinate 7 of DATLHA010000175.1, forward strand.
GCCGTCGCCCTCCCCGTCGCGCCCGGGCGGGATGTCGGTCGGCCCGACGTCGCCCACGATGTTCGGGTCCTCCACTCCCACGCCGGTCCCGCGGAGCCGGTCGATGAGACTCTCGTCTGTGCGCTCGTCCACGGAGGTGGTCTACCCGGGCCGGTGAGGATCCGCACCTCGGTAGGGTCTCGCCGGTGCAGCTGCGGCGACGCGAGAACAACCCGGACCGCCTTCGGGCGGGATCGGGTCGCTCGGGGGCTACCCCGGGGGCATCGTCCCGGGTACCGGTGGGTGCGAAAGCGCAGCGGTGGTGCCCGGCTCATCGAGGAGCCCAAGGGCGTCCTCGAGCACTTCCAGCGGGTCCTGCTGGGCGAGATCCTCGAGCACATCCCGGTCCTGGGGCGTATGGGCGGCGGCGACGGGGCTGTCCTGCTCCCTCCACGCCGACGACCTGGCGTTCTCACCGGCCCGTCCCCGAAGCGCGGGCGCGGCCCGCCACCTGGTGGACGCGGTCAGCTCCATCGCCGCGGCCGAGGGATTCGCGGTCAACCCCCGACCCGGACCGTCGCCAGTACGACATACTCAAGGCCACGCTGCGCAACGCCGCCCGGCACGGGCCGGCCGAGGAGAACCGCGCCGGCCATCCCGCCTTCCGGGACCACCTGCGCGGCCGCATCGCGTGGGTGCACCGACTCCATCCCGAGCGGGGCGACCGCCTGCTGGCCACCGAGATCGACTGGGAGCGCTGAGGTGGCGGTGTGGGGAACCGGGCCGTTCGACAACGACGACGCCGCCGACTTCGTCGACGAGCTCTATGAGCGCGCCGACCTCGCGCCCGCCCGCGAGGCGCTGGCCGCGACCATGGACTCCGACGGCTGGCTGGAGGCGCCGGACGGAGCCCGTGCCGTCGCCGCCGCCGTGGTGGTCGCCGCCGGCTTCGACGGCCACATGGCCGACCTGCCGGACGACGTCGTCGCGTGGCTGCATGCCCACCCCGACGCCGGCACCCTGGCCGACGCCCGCCTGGCCATGGACGCCCTGGTGCGCATCGCCGGCCCCGACTCGGAGCTGCGCGACATCAGGCTCGCCGGGCCGGAGGGGCCGGCGTGGGTGGAACAGGTCGCCCGCCTGGGCTACCGCTTGTCTCGCGTGGTCGGAGATGAGAGCGGCGGGTGAAATGGCATCGACCCAGATCTGGACTTGCTCCAGGCACGACGGATACGCTTGGAGTGATGTCGAGAGAGCCATCGGTCGACGACGACGTGCTCCTCCGCCGGCATGGCCTGCACGTCACCGCCCAGCGCCTGGCGGTGATGCGAGCGGTGTCGCGCGGACCGCACGGCACGGCCGACGACGTCTACCACGTCGTGCGGGCCGAGATCGGCGCCATCTCCCGCCAGGCGGTGTATGACGCCCTCGCCGCCCTCACCGACAAGGGCCTGCTCCGGCGCATCCAGCCCGCCGGCTCGCCCGCCCGCTACGAGAACCGGGTCGGCGACAACCATCACCACCTCATCTGCCGGCGCTGCAACCGGATGGTCGACGTCGACTGCGCGGTGGGCGAGACTCCATGCCTGACGGCCGCCGACGACTCGGGCTACGAGATCGACGAAGCCGAGGTCGTCTATTGGGGCCGGTGCCCCGAGTGCGCGGCGGCGATGTCTCCAACCACCCTTCCAAACGAACCAGCGAGAGAGGAGCACCAGCCAGGTGTCTGACAAGAAGGACGCGACCGAGAGCGTCAGCGAGAGCGAGAACCCGGCGATCCCGTCCCCCACCGTCAAGTCGACCCGGCCGAGGACGAACCGGGACTGGTGGCCGAACCAGCCGGATATCTCTGTCCTCCGCCCGCACATGGCCAAGTTGGACCCGATGGGCCACGACTTCGACTATGCCAAGGAGGTCGAGTCCCTCGATGTCGATGCCTTGAAGCGCGACCTCGTGGAGGTCATGACCACCTCGCAGGACTGGTGGCCGGCCGACTACGGCCACTACGGGCCCCTCTTCATCCGGCTGTCCTGGCACGCCGCCGGCACGTACCGGACCTACGACGGCCGCGGAGGCGCCGGCGGCGGTGCGCAGCGGCTGGCCCCCCTCAACAGCTGGCCCGACAACGCCAGCCTCGACAAGGCCCGCCGGTTGCTGTGGCCGATCAAGCAGAAGTACGGCCGGAAGCTGTCCTGGGCCGACCTCATGGTCCTGGCCGGGAACGTGGCCATGGAGTCGATGGGGTTCAAGACGTTCGGCTTCGCCTTCGGCCGCGAAGACGTCTACGAGCCCGAGGAGATCTATTGGGGCCCGGAGGACACGTGGCTCGGTGACGAGCGTTACAGCGGCGAACGGGAGCTGGCCGCCCCGTTCGGCGCCGTGCAGATGGGCCTCATCTACGTGAACCCCGAGGGGCCGAGCGGGCACCCCGACCCGCTCGCGTCCGCCCGGGACATCCGGGACACCTTCGGCCGCATGGCCATGAACGACGAGGAGACGGTGGCGCTGATCGTCGGCGGCCACACCTTCGGCAAGACCCACGGTGCGGTGAGCCCCGAGTACATCGGCCCCGAGCCGGAGGCCGCGCCCATCGAGGACCAGGGCCTGGGCTGGAAGAACAGCTACGGCACCGGCAAGGGCCCCGACACGCTCACCAGCGGGCTCGAGGGCGCGTGGACCAACGAGCCGACCAAGTGGGACAACGGGTTCCTCGAGAACCTCTACCGGTACGAGTGGGAGCTCACCGAGAGCCCCGCCGGCGCCAAGCAGTGGAAGCCGAAGAACCCCGAGGCCCAGGGCACGGTGCCCGACGCCCACGACCCGTCGAAGCGCCACGCCCCCATGATGCTGACGTCGGACCTGGCCCTGAGGGTGGATCCGATCTACGCCGAGATCACCAAGCGCTTCCTGGAGAACCCCGACCAGCTGGCCGACGCCTACGCCAAGGCCTGGTACAAGCTCATCCACCGCGACATGGGCCCGGTTTCACGCCTCCGTGGCCCGTGGGTCGCCCCGCCGCAGCTCTGGCAGGATCCCGTCCCCGACGTCGACCACGAGCTGATCGCGGAGGACGACATCGCCGCCCTCAAGGCCACGATCCTGGGCACGGGGCTGTCCGCCTCCCAGCTCGTCCTGACGGCGTGGGCGTCGGCCTCCAGCTTCCGGGGCACCGACAAGCGGGGCGGGGCCAACGGGGCCCGCATCCGCCTCGCGCCCCAGAGGGACTGGGAGGTGAACGAGCCGGCCGTCCTCGCCACGGTGCTCCAGACGCTCGAGCAGGTCCAGCAGGACTTCAACAGCTCGCAGTCAGGGGGGAAGAAGGTCTCGCTGGCCGACGTGATCGTCCTCGGCGGGTGCGCCGCCGTCGAGCAGGCGGCGAGGAACGCCGGGTACGACGTCACCGTCCCGTTCGCTCCGGGGCGCACCGACGCCTCGCAGGAGCAGACCGACGCGGAGTCCTTCACCGTCCTCGAGCCCACCGCCGACGGGTTCCGCAACTACCTCCGGTCCGGGGAGAAGCTGGCCCCGGAGACCCTGCTGGTGGACAAGGCCTACATGCTGAACCTGAGCGCGGTCGAGATGACGGTTCTCGTCGGCGGCATGCGGGCGCTGAGCGCCAACTTCGGCGGAGCCGGCCACGGCGTCTTCACCGACCGGCCGGGGACGCTGACCAACGACTTCTTCGTGAACCTGCTCGACATGGGGACGGAGTGGAAGGTCTCGACGACCGAGAACGTCTACGAAGGTCGCGACCGGGCCACCGGGGACCTGAAGTGGACGGCAACCGCCGCCGATCTCGTCTTCGGCTCGAACTCGGTGCTGCGGGCCCTCGCCGAGGTCTACGCCCTGGACGACTCGAAGGAGATGTTCGTCCGTGACTTCGTCGCCGCCTGGGACAAGGTCATGAACCTCGACCGGTTCGACCTGGCCTGATCGGACCCTCGGTCTGGTGGCCGGTTCGGCGCCAACCGGTCACCAGATCGCACCGGCACCAAAGAACCGGGGCCGCTCGGGACTTAGATGAACATCGACAGCGCCGGGTTCGAGAGGTGGTACCGCGCCGAGCACCCCAGGGTGCTGGCCGCCCTGTCGGTCGTGGCGTGCGATCCCGACCTCGCGCAGGAGGTCACCGCCGAAGCGTTCGCCCGGGCCCTCCAGCGTTGGGAGCGGGTCGGTGAAATGGACTCACCCGGGGGGTGGACCTACCGCGTCGCCCTCAACGTGCTCCGCCGGCGGGCCCGCAGAGCGGCGCTCGAACGCCGTCTGCTTCCGCGCCTGGCGCCGGTGGCGTCCGTCCAGGTCCCCGCCTACGCGGTCGAGGTCTGGCAGGTGGTCACGGGGCTCGCCCCCCGCATGCGCACCGCGGTGGCCCTGCGCTACCTGGGCGGGTTGACCGAGGCCGAGGTCGCGGAGGTGATGGGCATCGCCCCGGGCACCGTCGCCGCCACCCTGCACGAGGCCCGCCGGCGGCTCGCTCCGATGCTGGCTCCCGACACTTCCCCCGAAGGGGTTCCTCATGGCTGATCCGCGCTCCAAGCTCTCCGTGCTCGTCGACCCGCCGCTGGCCGAACCGCCCCCCGTCGCCGACCTCCGGCGGCGGGGGAAGGCGTGGCGGCGGCGCACGGCGGCGAGCCGAGGTGGGCTGGCCGCCGCAGTCGCCGTGGTACTGGCCGCGGCCGGCATGGCGCTGGTCCCGGGTGACACGCCGCAGACCCTGCAGACGGCGGCCCCTCCGTCCTCGACCGCCGGCGCCGATCCCTCCTCGCCCGCCGTGGCCGAGAGCGCCACCGTGCCGATCAGGGCCTTCGACGTCGACGGCCAGGCGTGGACGATGCTCGCCACCCGCACCGCCGACCCCGCCATCTGCTTCACGCTGCAGCCGGCGGCCGGCGAGGCGCTGAGACCCGGCTGCCTGACGGCCGGCGCCGGCGCGGTGCAGGCCGGCGCCGCCGACCTGAGGAGCGCCACGTTGGTCTTCGGGATCGTCGCCCCCGACGTGAGCGTCGTGACCCTCAGCGCAGACGGGAACGCCAGCCCGCTCGAGGTCATGGGGGCGGGCGCCGGCTTCCCGGTGAACTTCGTCGCCACCGTCGTGCCCCCCTCGGTCAAAGCCGTCGACCTCACCGCCACCCGCGGCGGGAGGGAGGAAGGAGTTTCGGTGACCCTCCCGACTCACTCGCGGGCCCCGTCGGGAAACGGCGGAGAGGTCGCCCCCTCGGCGCCGGCATCGACGACGGTGGCCCCTGCTCGGCCC
>DATLHA010000176.1:0-2658 GCA_035540095.1 Acidimicrobiales bacterium
GGGCGTGCCGTAGGGGATGCGCGAGGCCAGGCAGGCGGCGGCCGGCTTGTCCCACGTGCGCAGGCCCAGCTCCCGGGATGCCTGGCGCACGGCGGCCTTGGTGAAGCCGGCGTCGACCAGCGGGAACACCGCCCCCCGCTCACCGGCGGCTTGCTGGCCCGGACGGTGGTCGCCCAGGTCGTCGACATTGACGCCCAGGACCACGGTGGCGCCCTCGGCGGCGGCCAGGGGGCCCACGGCGTCCATCAGCTCGGTCTTGCAGTGGTGGCAGCGGTCGGTGCCGTTGGCCACGTAGCCGGGACGAGCCAACTCGTCGGTGGTCACCGGCAACCAGCGCAGGCCCCACTCCTCGGCCAGCGCGGCGCAGTCGGCGGCCTCCTCCGGCGCCAGCGACGGCGAGATGGCGGTGACGGCCAGCACTCGGTCCGGTCCGAGCGTGTCGTGGGCCACCCACGCCAGGAACGCCGAGTCGGCGCCCCCGCTGAAGGCGACCGCCACCCGGTCAAGCTCACGCAGGCGGCCGCGGAGGAGGTCGATCACGGCTCCACCGTACCGGCGTCCGGCCTGGCCCTCACCTGACGTCCTCCGCGCTGGAGCGCTGCCGGCCGGTCACGTCACCGAGCGGCCGAGGTCTACCCCCGGCCGATCTCTGCCAACAGTTGTTCCACCGGCGCGACCAGCCCGGTGATGAACGGACCGAACTCGGCGTAAACCGCCGAGGCCGGGTCGAACCGCATCTCGTACACGCACTGCTTGAGATCGGCGGGGTCGGCGGCGAAGAGGGTGACGCCCCACTCCCAGTCGTCCAGGCCCGTGGACCCGGTGACGAGTTGGACCACGCGGCCGGCGAACTCCCGGCCCTTGCGACCGTGGCTCTCCATCATGTCCCGGCGCTCCTCGTAGGGGAGCATGTACCAGTTGCCGGCCACGCTGCGGCGCTTGGACATCGGATAGAAGCACACGACGTTCTTGCCTTCGGGCGGCAGACGGGGGTGCAGGCGGGGCTCGAGGCGCTCAGGCGGCACGCCCTGGGCGTACTCGGAGACCTCGGTCATCGACACGTACGAGTCGACCACCGCCAAGCCGGCGGCGGTGAGGTCGGCCTGGAGCCGGCGCAGCCGCCACAGATCCGGTCCTAGGGCCATGAAACCGACTTCGGCCTTGTGGCCCAGGACGGCGAAGGTGACGACCTGGTGGTCGCCGTCCTGGGCGGTCTTGACCGCGGCCGTGACGGCCTCGGAGTCGGCCGACGGCCCGAGGGTGCAGAAGAGGTGCAGGACTCCCCAGCCTCCGGCGGAGGTCACCGAGCGTTCGCTCGGTGATGGCTCGATGGACCGGCCTCCTCGGCCGGTCGCCGGCTCAGGCGTCAAAACTCCCGGGCGCAGGCCACCATGCCGTACCTCTCGGCGGCGCTGGCCGCCTTCTCGTTGTTCAGGCGAGCGCTCTCCAGCGCCCGCTCGGCTCGGGGCAGGTCGTTGACGCGGCGCGACTGGTCGACGTCCTGCAGCGCCAGATAGAGGTTCTCCATGGCCGCGATGTGCAGGTCGGCGATGGCCCGGTCGTCCCTCGGCGCGTTGGCTTCCCTCATCCGCATCACCGCAGCCTCGACATCGGCTGCCTGCTGCTCGGCGTTCTCACCCAACTGGCCGATCTTGCCCTGCAACTCGGCGCAGATCGGGTCCACCTGGGCCACGTAGGCCGCCTTGGCGCCCGACAAGTCGTCACTAGCACCACATGCACCTGCGAGGAGAGCGACGAAGAGTGCGACGAAGCAAAGTCGAGCTTTCGAGACGGTCACGGCCGGATCGTAGCGCGACGCAGCCCCGGCCTGAAGGGACGGGGCTGCGAAATTTGCGAGCAGCAACAAGTTGCGGCCCGGAGTGACTAGAAGTCGCCCATGCCTCCCATGCCGTCCATGCCACCGCCGTGGCCGCCACCGCCGTTCTTCTCCTCCGGCTTGTCGACGATGACGCACTCGGTGGTGAGGAACAGGGCGGCGATGGAGGCCGCGTTCTGCAGGGCGGACCGGGTGACCTTGGCGGCGTCGATGACGCCGGCCTTGAACAGGTCCTCGTAGTCGCCGGTGGCGGCGTTGAGGCCGGTGGGGCCGTCGAGGTTGCGCACCCGCTCGACCACGACACCACCCTCCATGCCGGCGTTGACGGCGATCTGCTTGAGCGGCTCCTCGAGGCTGCGGGCCACGATGCGGGCACCGGTGGCCTCGTCGCCGTGCAGGGTGAGGGCCAGCTCGTTGACCTTGGCCTGGGCCCGGAGCAGGGCCACGCCACCGCCGGGCACGACGCCCTCCTCGACCGCGGCCTTGGTGGTGGACACCGCGTCCTCGATGCGGTGCTTCTTCTCCCGCAGCTCGACCTCGGTGGCGGCGCCGACCTTGATGATGGCCACACCACCGGAGAGCTTGGCCAGGCGCTCCTGGATCTTCTCCCGGTCGTAGTCGGAGTCGGTGTTCTCCATCTCGGCCTTGAGCTGGTTGACCCGGCCCTTGATCTCCTCGGCCGAGCCGGCGCCCTCGACGATGGTGGTCTCGTCCTTGGTGACGGTGACCTTGCGGGCCCGGCCCAGCATGTCCAGCGTCACGTTCTCGAGCTTGAGGCCGACGTCCTCGGTGATGACCTGGCCGCCGGTGAGGATGGCGAG
>DATLHA010000177.1:0-2281 GCA_035540095.1 Acidimicrobiales bacterium
CCGCACCGTCAAGGCCCGCCAGCTGTTCCGCCAGATCGCCGAGGCCACATGGGAGTGCGCCGACCCCGGCATGCAGTTCGACACCACCATCAACCGCTGGCACACGGCGGCCAACACCGGGCGGATCAACGGGTCGAACCCCTGCAGTGAGTACATGCACCTCGACAACTCGGCGTGCAACCTGGCCAGCCTGAACCTGCTCAAGTTCCTCGGCGACGACGGCACCTTCGACGTCGAGGGCTTCAAGGCCGCCGTCGAGGTGGTGTTCACCGCCCAGGAGATCCTCGTCGGCAACGCCGACTACCCCACCGAGAAGATCGGCGACAACGCCCGCCGCTTCCGCCAGCTGGGCCTGGGCTACGCCAACCTCGGCGCCATGCTGATGGCCCTCGGCCTGGCCTACGACTCCGACGCCGGCCGGACCTGGGCCGCCGCCGTCACCTCGCTGATGACCGGCCACGCCTACGCCACCTCCGCCCGCACCGCGGCCCGCATGGGCCCCTTCGCCGGCTACAGCGAGAACCGGGAGCCCATGAACCGGGTGCTGCGCATGCACCGCGACGAGGCGTCGCGGATCGACGACAGCCTGGCCACCCGTGAGCTGGTCTCCGCCGCCCAGGAGGCGTGGGACGACGCAGTGGAGTGGGCGGAGGACTGGGGAGTGCGCAACTCCCAGGCGTCGGTGCTGGCGCCCACCGGGTGCCTCGTCGGCGGCTCGCTGGTCGCCACCGACCGGGGCCTCGTCCGCCTCGCCAGCCTGGGTGACCCCGACGGCGCCCAGTGGCAGGAACTCGGCGTGCAGGTCGCCACCGACGACGGTGCCCGCACCGCCACCAAGTTCTACGTGAACGGCCTCGAGCCCGTCGTCAACGTCGACACCGCTCGTGGCTACCGCATCCAGGGCACCACCCAGCACCGGGTGAAGGTGGTCGACGAGGCCACCGGCACCTGGGAGTGGAAGCGCTTCAGCGACATCGCCGCCGGCGACCTCGTGCCGCTGGCGCTGCACCAGCTCGTCGGTGAGCCGCAGACCGTCCCGCTGCCGCCGCTGCCGGAGGCCTACTGGACCGGTGAGCACCACGTCGAGGCTCCCCGCACGATGTCCGCCGGGCTGGCCGAGCTCGTGGGCTACTTCATGGGCGACGGCTCCCTCCACTCCCGTGGCCTTCGGTTCTGCGTCGCCGACACCGACTTCGACGTCGTGGAGCGCCTCGAGCAGCTCGCCAAGGAGGTCTTCAACCTCACGCCCACGGTCGCACCGAAGCAGGGCTACACCGAGGTCGCGTTCTCGTCCGTGCGGCTGACCCTGTGGTGGGAGGCGTGCGGCTTCGCCAAGCAGCGCCCGACCGAGGGCCACGCGGGCAAGGGCTACAGCCCCCACATCCCCGACGCCATCCTCCACAGCAACGACCCCGAGGTGTACCGGGCCTTCCTGCGCGGCCTGTTCGAGGCCGACGGCACGGTGACCGCCGGCGTTCCGAGCTTCTCCACCACGTCGCTCGGCTTCGGCTCCGATGTGCAGAGCCTGCTCCTGGCGCTCGGCTACCCCACCACGCGGAAGCTGGAGACCACCCGCACCGGGTGGGGCCAGGCCCCGATCGCCGTCCTCCGCCTGCTGAACTCCGCCTACGCCGGCCGCTGGTCGGCCGAGATCGGCTTCATGGGCGGGCGGAAGCATGCGGCGGTCGCCACCGGCGACGTCTCCCAGGCCGGCCGCCTCGACTACATCCCCGTCACCCGGGCCCTGGTCGACCGCCTCGCCCCCGTCAACGACCGGCTCCGCAGGGTGCTGCTCATGGAGCTCTCCCGGAGCCGGGTCTCCCGCCGCATCGCCACCGAGCTCTTCGAGCGCACCGGCGACCCCGAGCTCGGCCACCTCCTCTCGTTCTTCTACGACCGGGTGACCTCGGCCGAGCTGGGCGACGAGGAGCTCACCTACGACCTGTCCGTGCCCGACAACGTGACCTACGTCGCCAACGGCTTCATCAGCCACAACACCATCGGCCTGATGATGGACTGTGACACCACCGGCATCGAGCCCGACCTCGGCCTGTGCAAGACCAAGAAGCTGGTCGGCGGGGGCACGATGTCCATCGTCAACCAGACGGTGCCCCGGGCCCTGCGCCGGCTGGGGTACTCACCCCGCCAGGTCGAGGAGATCGTCGCCTACATCGACGAGCACAAGACCATCCTGGGCGCCCCCCACATCGCCTCCGAGCACCTCGACGTGTTCGCCTGCTCCATGGGCGACAACGTCATCCACTACCTGGGCCACGTCCGC
>DATLHA010000178.1:0-13327 GCA_035540095.1 Acidimicrobiales bacterium
GCGCAACCTCGAGCAGTGGTTCTTCAAGATCACCGACTACGCCGACCAGCTGCTCGACGACCTGGAGACCCTGGACTGGCCCGAGCGGGTCAAGATCATGCAGCGCAACTGGATCGGCCGGTCCGAGGGCGCCGAGTTCGACTTGCGGGTGGCCGGGTCCGGCGAGAGCATCCGGGTCTTCACCACCCGCCCGGACACCTCGTTCGGGATGACCTACGTCGTCCTGGCCCCCGAGCACCCCCTGGTCTCGGAGCTGACCACCGAAGAGCAGCGCGAAGCGGTGGAGGCCTTCGTGGCCGAGGTGTCCACCCACTCCGAGGTGGAGCGCCAGTCGGCGGAGGGACCGCTGAACAAGCGGGGCGTCTTCACCGGAGCGCACGCCCTCAACCCGTTCAACAGTCAGGAAGTGCCCATCTACCTGGCCGACTACGTCCTTATGGGCTACGGCACCGGGGCGATCATGGCCGTGCCGGGCGAGGACCAGCGGGACTGGGACTTCGCCGAGGCCTACGGGCTGCCCATCATCGAGACGGTGCAGCGCCCCGAGGGCTGGGACGGCAGGGCGTACACCGGCGACGGCGTCGCCATCAACAGCGACTGGCTGAACGGGCTGTCCAAGGCGGAGGCCATCGCCAAGGCCATCGACTGGCTGGAGGAGAAGGGGATCGGCGAGCGGAAGGTCAACTTCCGCCTGCGCGACTGGCTGCTGTCCCGCCAGCGGTTCTGGGGTTGCCCGATACCGGTCGTCTACTGCCCCGAGCACGGGGCGGTGCCCGTCCCCGCCGACCAGCTGCCGGTGCTGGCGCCCGACGACGTGGAGTTCCGGCCGACCGGCGAGTCACCCCTCCGCTTCCACGAGGGCTTCCTGCAGACGGCGTGCCCCACGTGCGGCCACCCTGCGACGCGGGAGACCGACACCATGGACACCTTCGTCGACTCCTCGTGGTACTTCCTGCGCTTCACCGACCCCACCAACACCGAGGCGCCGTTCGACGCCGCCGCCGCCGGCCACTGGATGCCCGTCGACCAGTACATCGGCGGGATCGAGCACGCCATCCTCCACCTGATGTACGCCCGCTTCTTCACCAAGGCGTTGTCGGACCTGGGCGTGGCACCGAAGGAGCTGCGGGAGCCGTTCGCCCGGCTGTTCACCCAGGGGATGATCCGCATGGGCGGGTCGAAGATGTCCAAGTCCAAGGGCAACCTGGTGGCGCCGGCCAAGTATTTCGACACCGTCGGTGCCGACGCCCTCCGGCTGTTCCACCTGTTCGTGGGCCCGCCCGCCGACGACGTCGACTGGAGCGAGCAGACCGACGAGGTGATCGACGGCTGCGGCCGGTTCCTCAACCGGGTGTGGCGCCTGGCCACCGGCGAGGTCGCCGAGGTCCCCGGCGCCAAGCCCCCCGCCGGCGACCTCGGGCGCGCCACCCACGCCCTCGTGGCCAGGGTCAGCGAGGACTACGACCGCTGGTCGTACAACACCGCTGTTGCCGCCTGCATGGAGTTCACCAACCTCCTGTACAAGCACGTCCAGGCCGGCGGGGCCTCGGTCGACGAGGCGGTCGACAGGCTGCTCCTCGTGATGGCCCCCATGGCGCCCCACGTGACGGCCGAGCTGTGGGAGCGCCGGCACCCCGGCGCCCACATCCACACCGAGCGCTGGCCGGCCTTCGACCCGGCCCTGGCCTCGGCGCTGACCGAGACCATGGTCGTGCAGGTCAACGGCAAGGTTCGTGACCGCATCGAGGTCGACGCCGGCGTCGACGAGGCGGAGATGGAGCGGCTGGCGCTGGCGTCGCCCAAGGTGCAAGCCGCCCTGGATGGTGGCGAACCCCGCAAGGTGATCGCCCGGCCGCCGAAACTGGTGAACCTGGTCCGCTAGACCAGGGTGGCGCCGGCGGGTAACTCGGCCCGCACGCTGTCGATGGCCGCCGCCACCGTCTCGTCTGCCCCTTCGATGGTGAGCTCGAGGGCGACGGCGTCGTCCGAGGGATCGCCGGTGCGGTTGGCCGAGGTCAGCTCCACGCCGGTGGCGTCGGCCAGCAGGGCGGCGGCACGTACGGCGAAGGTCGACGGGCCCCGGTAGGTCACCTGGTGGGTGGTCACGCCGACAGCCTAGGTTGAGGGCCATGTCCGACCCCCGTGACGTCGAACGCTCCTACTCCAACGCCGAGACCGCCGCCAAGCTCCGCCGCCTGGCCGACGCCATCGAGACCGACAAGCCGTTCCGCATCCAGGTCGCCGGCGAGCGCATCCATGTGCCGAAGCGGGCCCGGTTCAGCGTCGAGCACGAGCGCAGCTCGGACGAAGAGGAGATCGAGTTCCAGCTCAAGTGGGATCTGGCCGACGTGCCGGCGGAGACCGCTGACGAGCAGACCGTCGAGTTGTAGCGCGCCCGCGTGATGGAGCCCTGGGAGCAGCGGTTCCGGGCGGCGTCGGTCAGCTTCCCCCACTGGGCCCGCCACTCGCCCGACCGCCTGGTCCACTCCTCCAACGAGAGCGGGGCGTGGCAGGTCTATGCGTGGGACCGGGCCACCGGACTCCGCCGCCAGGTCACCGACGACCCCATCGGCGTGCTGGGCGGGGCGGCGACGCCCGACGGCGCCGGCGTCGTCTGGTTCCACGACGTCACCGGCGACGAGGTGGGCCACTGGCGGGTGGCCCCGTTCGAGGGCGGTGATCCCCGCCCCCTGGTGCCGGGCGTGGCCGACGCCTGGTCGTCCGGGCTGTCCCTGGGCGACGGCCTGGTGGTCGCCGGCACCGCCACCGACGACGGCTTCTCGGTCTACGTGGCCGAGGGCGACGGCCAGGCCCGCCTGATCCATCACCACGACCAGCCCGTCGACGTCGCCGGCCTCTCCCGTGACTCCAGCCTTCTCGCCCTGGGCCACGCCGAGCACGGCGACACCATGCACCCGGCCGTCCGGGTGGTCGACGCCCGCACCGGCGCCGGCCGGGGCGACCAGTGGGACGGTCCCGGGCTGGGCCTCGGCGTGGCCGGGTGGTCCCCGGTGGCCGGGGACCAGCGGCTGGCGATGACCCAGGAGCGCGAGGGCCTCCAGCGCCCGGCCATCTGGGACCTGGGCACGGGCCGGCGCCGGGACTACGCCCTCGACCTGCCCGGCGACGTGGACATCGAGGGCTGGTGGCCCGACGCTTCGTCCCTGCTGCTCAATCACGACCACGAGGGGCGTAGCCGCCTGCACCGGTTGGACCTCGACACCGGGGCGATCGAGGAGCTGGACCACCCCGATGGCACCATCTCGGGCGCCGGCGTCCGGCCCGACGGCGAGGTGTGGTTCCGGGGGGCCAGCGGGGCGGCGCCGGCGACGGTGCGGAGCCTCGCCGGCGACGAGGTGCTGGCCCCGCCCGGGGAGCGGGCGCCGGCCGGCGTGCCCTACCGGTCGTGGTCGTTCGCCAACCCCGCCGGCCAGCGCATCCACGGCTTCGTGGCCACGCCGGAGGGCGACGGCCCCCACCCGGTGGTCATGCTCGTCCACGGCGGGCCGACCTGGGCCTATTCGGACAACTTCATGCCCGACGTCCAGGCCTTCGTCGACCACGGGGTGGCGGTCGCCATGGTCAACTACCGGGGCTCCACCGGCTACGGCACCGTCTTCCGCGACGCCCTCATCGGAAACCCGGGCTTCCCCGAGGTGGAGGACGTCGTCGCCGGCCTCGACGCCCTGGTGGCCGAGGGCGCCGCCGACCCGGCCCGGGCCGCGGTGGCCGGCGGCTCCTGGGGCGGCTACGTCACCCTGCTGGCCCTCGGCCTGCACCCCGAGCGTTGGGTGGCGGCATCGGCGGCGGTGCCGGTCGCCGATTACGTCACCGCCTTCCGCGACGAGGCGCCGTCGCTGCAGGCCTTCGACCGCACGCTGTTCGGCGGCGACCCCGACGAGGTGGGCGACCTCTACGTCGAGCGCTCCCCGCTGACCTATGTCGACCGGGTGCGGGCGCCGGTGCTCGTCATCGCCGGCGACAACGACAGCCGCTGCCCGATCCGGCAGGTCATGAACTACGTGGAGGCCCTGCAGGCCCGGGGGGCCACGGTGGAGATCTACCGGTTCGACGCCGGCCACGGGTCGATGGTGATCGACGAGCGGGTCCGCCAGATGCGGGCCGAGCTCGACTTCCTCCTGCCGTACCTGAGGTAGGCGGGGCCGGCTACCCCGGATGGGGGACGGGCTCCTCCCGGATGGCGCCCAGGCGGCCGAGCACCAGGACGGCACCGAAGCCCACGAGGGCCAGGGCGAAGGGCCAGACGACATCGCCCGACGGCGCGGCGAGCTCAGTGCTGGAGGTGCCGCCCGGCCACGGCCACAGGACCCGGACCGAGCCCAGCATGAGCCCGATCATGACCGCGACGACCCGGTCGTGGTGGCGGTCGAGCATCCAGGCCAGGAGGCGGGAGAAGAGGGCGAGGCCGACGACGGCGCCGGCGAGGAACAGCCCGACCGCCGGCAGGTCCCGGTCGTTGACCGCGGCCAGCACGTCGTCGTACATGCCCATCGCCACCAGCAGGAAGGCGCCGGAGACGCCGGGCAGGATCATGGCGCAGATGGCGACGGCGGCCGCGGCGGGGAACGCCCAGAGGGGGGCCTGGACCACCTCGCCGGCGTGCCCGGTGGTCTCGGTGCGCAGCCCGAGGGCCACGAAGAGGGCGACGGCCGATGCCAGGGCCATCACGTAGTGGGCGCGTTCCGGGCGCTGCAGGAGGCCCCGGGCCACCACCGCGGACCCGGCGACCAGCCCGAGGAAGAGGCCGGCCAGCTTGACCGGCTCGTCCTCGAGCAGGTGCTCGATCACCGAAGCCAAGGAGAGCACGGCCGCGGCGATGCCCGCCAACAGCGGGATCAGCAGGGCCCAGTCGACCTGGCGCAGGCCCTCGACCCCGTCGCGGGCCCGGCCCTTGGCTATCCAGCCCAGGGCCCGGGCCCCGTCGCGGATGGCGTCGATCAACCGGGCGTAGATGCCGGTGACGAGCGCGACGGTGCCGCCCGAGACCCCGGGCACCACGTCGGCCGAGCCCATGACGAAGCCGATCCCGAAATGCTTGAGGTGCTCGCGTGGGCTCAGTTCTGCTCGCCCTTCAAAAACCGCTCCACCTCGGCGGCCAGCTCGTCGCCCGTGGGCAGGATGCCCCATCCCGCCTCGGTCGCCTCCGCCTGGCCGGCATTCCCCGGGTCGCCGCCTTCAGCCGGGTCGGCGTCGATCTGGGCCTCGAGCTGCCGCACCAGGGCGGCGTGCTGGATGCTGTTGGTGGTGACCTCGTCGAGGTGGGCACGGGTGGCGGCGGCCGCGTCGGTCAGCTCCGGCCACGCCACCTGGATGCCGGCGACGGTGGCCAGGCCGTCGAGGAGCTGGAGGCTGGCTGGGGGGTAGGGCATGGCCGCCGCGTAGTGGGGGACGCGGGCCCAGATGGCGATGGTGGGGATGCCGAGCTGGTTCAGCCGGCGCTCGATGGCCGCCACCACGCCGGCCGGCACCTGCACCTCGCCCGACACCACCCCCAGCTTGTTGGCCAGCTCGGCGTTGGTGGCGGTGGCCGCCAGCCGGCTGGTGCGGGTGTGGGGAACGCCGGCGGGGAA
Organism: Acidimicrobiales bacterium; assembly: GCA_035540095.1. Taxonomy (GTDB): domain Bacteria; phylum Actinomycetota; class Acidimicrobiia; order Acidimicrobiales; family AC-14; genus CADCTB01. Next base: position 5,592 of record DATLHA010000178.1, read on the forward strand.
GGCGCCGAGGCCGACCGCCAACCGCACGCCGAACATCACCGCCAGCTCGGCGATGGCCTCCGCGTAGGCCCGCCACTCGTGGTCGGGCTCGGGCCCGGCGAGGATCAGCATGGCGTTGCCCTCGGCGTCGTGGGCGGCCAGCAGATCCAGGCTCGGCCACACCAGGTCGGTGTAGACGCCGTCGAGCATGTGGGACATGGGTCGGCGTGAGCGGTGGTCGAGCAGGCGGTCGACGTCGAACGACGCCACCACCTCGGTCTCCAGCGCCGCCAGCATCGCCCCGACTGCGCCGGCGCCACCGAGGCCGGCGTCGATCCACCCTTCGGGGGCCATCACCAGCACCGGGCTGTCCAGCTCGGGCCGGGACCGCAACTCGTACATGGCTCTCACGGTAGCCGGGGGGTCGTGCTTGACTACCTCTGATGACCGACGTCACCGATGCCACCTTCCAGCACGACGTACTCGAACGCTCCTACGAGGTTCCCGTCGTGGTCGACCTGTGGGCCGAATGGTGCGGGCCCTGCCGCACCCTGGGGCCGACCCTGGAGCGGGTGGTCGGCGAGACGGGCGGCACCGTCGAGCTGGCCAAGGTCGACGTCGACTCCAATCCTCAGGTCTCCGCCGCCTTCCAGGTCCAGTCCATCCCCGCGGTGTACGCCATCTCCCGGGGCAAGGTGGTCGACTCCTTCATCGGGGCGCTGCCGGAGGCGCAGGTGCGCGAGTTCGTGGCCAAGCTGGCGCCGGCGGAGTCCGAGGCCGACCGGCTGGCCGCCCGGGGCGACGAGGCGTCCCTGCGGGCGGCGCTCGATCTGGAGCACGACCACGCCGGCGCCGTCGTCGCCCTGGCCGAGCTGCTGGCCGAACGGGGAGAGGCGGAAGAGGCGCTCGCCCTGCTGACCCGGGTTCCGGAGTCGGCGGAGACCCGCCGGGTGGCGGCTTTGGCCCGGCTGGGCGACGCGGGCGGCGACGACGTCACCAAGCGCCTGGAGGGCCTGCTCGACCGGGTCAAGGACGACCAGGAGGCCCGCCGGGAGTACGTGGACCTGCTGGAGATGCTGGGCGCCGACGACCCCCGGACGCCCCAGTACCGGCGGGCCCTTGCGTCTCGCCTGTACTGAGAAGATGCGGCTGCGGCGCCACGGTGACCACTGGCTGCTGATCGGCGGGCCGGTCCCGCCCGGCTCGGCGGCCATCACCATCGGTTCGGTGGTCTCGGTGCGCCGGCGCCACGCCGGCGACGCCCGCCTGCTTCGGCACGAGGCCGAGCACGTCCGCCAGTGGCGTGAGCTGGGGCTCGTCGACTTCCTGCGCCAGTACCTCGGCGCCTACTTCCGCTGGCGCCGGCACGGCTTCGGCCATCAGGCCGCCTACCGCCTGATCCCGCTGGAGGTGCAGGCCGAGGCCGCCGCCGAGCGGTTCGCAGCCGGCTCTGGCAACGGAGGCCCGCAGCCTCTACCCTGAGAGCGCTCGGCGCCGCCCCGCTCGGGGGCCGCTCGGGCCCTGGCGCTTTCCCTCCTGAACGGTCCTTCTCCGTGGGGGTGCGCGCCCGATGGCCGACCTGCTGGAACCCTTGCCGATCCGGTCGTGGCCCGACCGGCTGGCCCTTCTGCGCGACCAGCCGTGGTTCCGTCCGGCGGCGGCCGCCGCCGGCGCCGTGCTGGCGGTGGCCGTGCTGGTGGCCGTGGGCCTCTCGTTCCTCGGTGCCGCCTCGCCGGCGCCCAAGCTGACCCTGCCACGGGCCGAGCCCGCGCCGGCAGCGGTCGACGGGGCGGCAGCGCCGGCGCCGGCGGGGGCGCCGGGGCCGGCGACGCCGCCGGTGACCGTCACGGTGCACGTGGCCGGGCAGGTGGCCAGTCCGGGCGTGTACGCGGTGCCCGCCGGCGGGCGGGTGGCCGACGCGGTGATCGCGGCCGGCGGCACTGCGTCCGAGGCCGACGTCGAACAGGTGAACCTCGCCGCCCGCCTCTCCGACGGAGAACGGATCTACGTCCCCAAGAAGGGCGAGGCACCGCCGGTCGTCGCCACGCCGGCGCCGGCATCCGGAGGGGCCAAGCCCGGGGCGGCGCCCGCCGGTCCCGTCGACCTCAACACCGCCACCGCCGAGCAGCTCGAAGCCCTGCCCGGCGTGGGACCGGCCACCAGCAAGGCCATCCTCGCCTACCGGTCGAGCCGCGGCCGGTTCCGCTCGGTCACCGAGCTGCTGGAGGTACCGGGCATCGGCCCGGCCAAGCTGGAGTCGCTGCGACCACTGGTCAAGGTGTGATGAGCGACCGAGCGACCGTCGCCCTCGCCCTCGCCGCGTGCGCCGGCGCCTGGGCCGCTCGGCCCTTCCCGCTGCTGCCCGTGCTGGCGCTGCTTTCCGTCGCCCTGTACCTGCGCCGGCCGCTGGTCGTCATGCTGGCGGTGGCGCTGGCCGCCTCGGCCCTCGGCGCCCGTTCGTGGGAGGGCCTCCGCCCGCCGGCGCTCGGGCCGTGGTCGGGCGTCGCCACCCTGGTGGGCGACCCGAAGACCGTGGCCGGCGCCTTGCGGGCCGACGTGCGCATCGGCGGCAAACGGGTGGAGGCGTGGGCGCGGGGGCCCGCCGCCCGCGCCCTGCGAGACCGGTTGTCGGGCGAGCGGGTGCAGCTGCAGGGCCGGCTGTCGCCCGTGCCGCCCCATGCCCGCCAGCGCCTGGCCCGGCGGCACATCGCGGCCCGGATGACGGTGAGCGGGGCGTCGGTGGAATCGGCCGGCGACGTCCCCAGCCGCCTGGCCAACGGGCTGCGCCGCACCCTGTTGCGGGGCGCCGCCGTCCTCGAGCCGGGGTCCCGGGCGCTGTACTCGGGGTTCATCCTGGGCGACGACCGCGACCAGCGGCCGGAGGTGACGGACGACTTCAGGGCCTCGGGCCTGTCCCACCTGCTGGTGGTCTCGGGCGACATAGTCTGACTAATACTGTGTTAGCGTCGCTCCATGAGGGCGGTGGTGTACACCCGGGTAAGCAGCGACCCCCGGGCGATCGGGCGGTCCGTGGCGGAGCAGGAGGCCGAGTGCCTGGCGGTGTGTAATCGGCAGGGCTGGGAAGTCGTGCGTGTGTTCTGCGACAACGATCGTTCGGCGTCCCGGTACGCCAAGAGGGGGCGGCCGGCGTACAACCAGTTGCGGGAGTTCGTTGCCAGCGGCGCGTGCGGCGTACTGATCACCTGGGAGTGCTCGAGGGCCCAGCGCGATCTCGAGGATTACGTCAGCCTCCGGGAGCTGTGCCGCAAAGCAGGGGTCCTCTGGTCGTACTCCGGCCGGACGTACGATCTGTCCAGGACGGATGACCGCTTCACCACCGGCCTCGATGCGCTGCTCGCCGAACGGGAATCGGATGTGACAAGGGACCGAATTCTGAGAACCGTTAGATCGAACGCCGTCAAGGGGCGGCCCCACGGCAAGCTACCCTTCGGTTACATCCGTGAATACGATCCGAACACGGGCGTGCTTCTTCGCCAAGTCATTCATGAGGAGCAGGCCGAGCTGATCCGTGAGACGGCGAGGCGAGTGCTGGCGGGCGAATCGTGCTACTCCATCGCGGAGGACTACAACCGCCGGGGCACCACGCCGCCACGCGGCGGCGAATGGGCCTCGACGCAGATCAAGCGGCTCGTCATCAATCCTCGGAATGTGGCTCTTCGCGTCCACCGTGGCAAGGTAGTCGGTGCTGCGAACTGGGACCCGATAATGGACGAGTCCACATTCCACCAATGCGTGGCTCGACTGAACGACCCGACTCGTAAGACGACGAACGAACACGCCGTGAAGTACCTGCTCTCGGGAATCGCGACGTGCGGTGTATGTGGCCGCGTCGTGAAGGTGCAGCCACAGCGGAACAACTACATGAGCTACATGTGCAAGCGGTTCTGCGTTACGCGCAAGGTGGAATGGGTGGACGAACTGATCGTCAGCCTCGTCATTGCACGGCTGTCGCAGCCCGATGCAGCCGCACTCTTCGCGCCATCTGACGAAGGCGGCACGGCCACCCTCGATGCCATTCGGGACAAGCGGGTCAGGTTGGATGGTTTCTATGAGGCTGCGGCGAAGGGGGAACTCACCGCCGCCGGATTGGGACGCATTGAAGCGACGCTCCTCGGCGAGATCGAGGCGCTTGAGAGCCGGATCAGGCGGTACGATATCCCGGGTGTCGTCCACGAGCTGGCGAGGAATCCCGCGCAGCGGTGGCCAGCGCTGACACTCGAGCAGAAGCGGGAGGTGATCCGGACCCTGCTCGAGATCCGGATCCTTCGTGGTCATTCGGGGCGCAAGCGATTCGATCCGGAAACTGTTCAGGTGTCGTGGCGAGGATCGGCCGCAAGTGAACCAGCTGCTCAGGGGTCAGCGATGGAGCTTCAGCAAGACGTCGTGTAATCCACTCCAACACTTCGGGCGCGACGTCACCGGGCGGGAACACGGCCACGCTCTGGAGCCCTACGGGGAGACCCGGCGCTGGCGCCCAGGCCGCTGCAGATGGTGCGGTCGGCCTCCTGCTCGCCGAGGCCAACGGCCAGGGCGGCGGCGAGGAGCTCACGGTGCACGAGGTCCTCGGCCAGCTCGCCACCGGCGACGAGGGTGCCGAGGCAGAAGGCGGCCCGGTTGAGGCCGTGGTTGCGTTGGCCTTCCACCAGGCGGCGCACCGCGTCGGTCTCGGCGCCGAGGGCGGCCATCCCATACAGGCTTGCGCCCGAGCGGCGAGGGATACCGGGCGGCCCGGCGGCTGGCGGCCGCGGCGGTGGCGGCCACAGCCAACGGGGCAGGGGAGCAGGTTCGTCGGGCTGCCGAGAAGCCCAGCGGTAGGGGCGCCCGGAGGCGTGGACAGTCGGGGGGGCGACGACGTAGCCGCCGTCGCCGCGCAGGTCGATGCCCGGAAGGGGGCCCTCCACGTTCGGCAGCCGGCCGACGGTGTTGGGGACGCGCAGCCCGGGAGGCTGGCGGTAGTAGAGGTGAAACCCGCCCCCGCCTGTGTAGGCCAGCATGGTGAAGGGGAGGGAGCCGCGGCCGGCGCGCAGGCCGGCCAGCGACGCCCGGCCATCGGCTTTCACGTCGACGTCGACGACGGCCAGACCGGACCGCGCACCGGTGGCGATGCCGACGCCGGCGTCGGGCCACCGGCGCCACCAGCGCCGAATCTGCGCCGCATCGACGCTGACGTCGTGGACGCCGTGACGAGGCAGCGGGAGCTTGGCGCTGGCGGCCACCGGAAGCACGGGCCAGCCGGCGGCGGCGTAAGCCAGGGCGGCGGCGAGCGTCGATCGAGGTGGCTCGGTCACGGGCCGGCGCCGGCCCTGACGGCGAGGAGGCTCCACGCCAGCCGGTCGGCCTGCCGGCGAGAGGTCGCCGCCTGCGACCGGGCGGCGGCCAGAAGCTGCTGTTCCCGGCACTCCCCGTCGCGCCGGTGGTCGCCGGGATGGCCCGCGGCACGCCCGCACCCGGCCCCATCGGCCATCGTCTCCGGGCAGGCGCCGAGCCACCACTCGATGTCGTCGGCCCGGTCGACCAGCGCCTGGGCCGCGTCACGCAGGCCGTGGGCCTTGTCACAGAAGTAGAGCCGGTCGCCGGCGATCTCACCGGCGAGAGAGCGGCGGAGGCGACCGAGGAGGTCCTCGCAGGCGGCGACGCACTCCTCCACCCCGGAGCGGTAGGGGCCCCAGCAGTCGGTGGTGGCGATCACCGGGCGACGCTGAGGCGGGCGTCCCGGGGAGCGTCGGAGCCGTTTCCGGTGGGCTGGGACAGGAACTCGACGTGGTCGGCGACCACCTCGTGCACCGACTGGTGTCGGCCGTCGGAGTCCGTCCACTCCCGGTACTCCAGGCGGCCGGTGACCCCGACCTGGCGACCCTTGGCCAGGAAGCCGGCCACGGCGGCGGCCTGGCCGCCGTAGGCCACCACGGTGACGAAGACGGCGCCCTGGTCCCGGCCTTCCTTGCGGCGGCGAGGTACGGCGAGACGGATGCGGCACACGTCGGTGCCGCTGGTCGTCCGGTCGAGCTCGGGGTCGCGGGTCAGGCGTCCGATGATGCTGATGGTGTTCATGGGCCCTCCTTCGGGCTGGTTGGTTGATCGGGCGGGAGGAACGTCACCGTGTAGGTGGCGGGGTCATCGCCCTGGGCGGCGATGAAGGCCAGGGCCTCGGCCCGGTACCGGGCCAGCTCGGCCTGGTAGGCGGGAAGGTCGCGGGCCTGGTTGAGAACGGCGAGGAGGGTGACCCGAAGGGCCAGGCGCCCGTCGGCGGCAACGGTGAAGTCGATGCGGTAGTGGGGGGTGTCGTGGGGCAGCGCCTGGGCCAGGCGATGCTGGCGTTCGAGGCGATCGGTGCGGTCCAAGCCACGTCCACCCACGGGCGGGGCGGCGGTCACGCTCGGCAGGACGGCGGAGGGCTCGGGCGTGGCCGGCGGTGGCGGCGGAGGACCATGGGTGCAGGCCGAGAGGGTGGCGGCCGCCACCAGGGCGAGGCCGAGGCGTCCCATTACGCCGCCGCCCGCATCCGGCCCCAACCCAGGATCTCGGGGTTGGCGGCGTAGTCGCCGTAGGTGCGGCGGCCGACGGCGTTGGAGGTGTTGCCTTCGATCGTGCCCACGGTGGCGCCGTCGAGGGCCTCGACGATCCCCACGTGGTCGTCGTCGCGGAAGACGATCACGTCGCCCGGCCGCGGCCTGTCGACCTGGCCCCGGTCGTGCCAGATGCCGTTGGTCTGCAGCCAGGCACGCAGGCCGGCCACCCCGGGCAGGCGCCAGCCGCCGTCGAGGCCGCCCGAGAAGGGGTGGCCGGCGGTCCTGTAGACCCAGCTCACGAAGTCGGCGCACCACGCCTCGCCGGCAGAGGAGCCCAGGAACTTCTGGATCTGCGGCCCGCAGTTGCAGCCGTCGGGGTCCTCCGCCAAGCCGAGCTGTTCCTGGGCCACGCGCACGATGCGCTCGTCGCTCAACCCGGCGCAGCTGCCGCCGGCCCCGCCCAGGCGGGAGAACACCGTCCACGCCCCGTAGCGGCCGTACTCGGTGCGCCCGGCCAGCGGCTCGCCGGCGATGTCGGGCCAGGTCATGTCGGCGTGGGCGGCGTCGGCCTGGTTCATGACGTAAGGGCTGCGGTCGGGCCCGACGCCGGCGGCCCGGTAGATCGAGCCCCGGTTGTAGGCCAGGAAGGCCAACTGCATGTCCTGGCCGGTGCTGGAGGGGCCCAGGGTGATGCCGTACACCGAGGCGGCCAGGCCCTTCAGGTACTCGGCGGCCCGCTCGAGGCTGTCGGCCTTCGACGACGTGGTGACCTCGGGGTGGTCGGGGTTGGGGGAGCCCAGGGCCTCGCCGGCGAGGGCCGAGCGGCTGGGGTCGTTGCCCGACTCCCGGTAGTCGACGGCGGCGAGGGCGGTCCACGGCAGCTGGGCCCGCCCGCCCGCCTCCTCGTAGGTGGCCTTGAGGGCGTTGATCCGCTCCCGGGTGCCGGTGTCGAGATCGGCGGACGCGGGGACGGGGCCGGCGCAGGTGGCGTCGGCGCCGGGCGCATCGACGAGGGCGAATAGCACGACCGCCAACGGCAGGGCGGCCGGGATGGCCACCGCGCCGGCCAGCAGGCGCTTCACGCCGCCTTCCGATCGGGGCGCCCGGGCACCGTCCTTGACACGAAAGATCGAGTTCTTATAGCAATCTAGTGTAAATAAACGTCAACGAACGTCAAGTACGGTGCTGACATTGGGGAGGACGGGAGCGATGGGGCGGTACCTGGGG
>DATLHA010000179.1:0-2949 GCA_035540095.1 Acidimicrobiales bacterium
CCGGCCACCCGGCGCTCCTTGATGCCGGTGCGCTCAGTGATCCATTCGTCGCTGGTGTCGACGACCTGGGAGAGATCGAAGTTGGTGACCCGGCGCTCCGGGACCGCCATCCCCACGCCGGCGATGGCGACGTTCAGGCCGGTCAATGGGCGCAGCGTAGCCAAGCCACCGGTTGGCCTTCGCGCACGCGCTCGCCGGCGTGGGCGAGCAGGCCCATGAGCTTGCCGCCGAACGGAGAGCGCACCGGGGTGGAGTGGCCCTTGCCCTCCACGAAGCCGATGACCTGCTCCGCCTCGACGGCAAGCTCGGCCGCGACGTCACCCGGCTGGACCGGACGGAAGGTGCCCGGGGCGGGTGCGACGATGACCCTTTCCGGGACCGCCAGCGTCTCGCCGTGGATCGTGCCGGATTCCATCTATGCGTCCTCCGCATCGGTGGGCACCGTGACGCTGCGCAGGTTCACTGCCGCGCCGACGGTGCGCTTGGCGAGGCCGGCGAGCACTTTGCCCGGGCCGACCTCTACGAATGTGTTGCTACCCATCTCGACCAGCGTCTCCAACGTGGAGCGCCAGCGGACGGGCGAGATCAGGTGGTCGGCCAGGCGCGTCGGCCAGCCGTCGGCCCCGGCGTAGGGCCGGGCGTCGGTGTTCGAGATGACCGGGGCGGCGGGGACGGCGAACGTCGTGGCCGCCAGCACCGGGGCCAGGGCATCGGCCGCCGCCCGCATCATCGGGGTGTGGAAGGCGGCGCCGACGTTGAGGGCGATGACCCGGCGGACGCCGAGGTCGCCGGCCCGGGCGGAGGCCGCTTCGATCCCCTCGGCCGTGCCGCCGATGACGATCTGACCGGGGGCGTTGTCGTTGGCCACCCAGGCCTCGGCGTCGGTGCAGGCCTTCTCGGCGGTGTCGATGTCGGCGCCGATGAGGGCGGCCATGCGCCCGGGCGTGGCGTCGGCCGCGGCCTGGGTGCAGTCGGCCCGGGCGGCGGCGAGGGCGACCCCGCCTTCCAGAGACAGTGCCCCCGACGCGATGAGGGCGGTGATCTGACCGAGCGAGTGGCCGGCGAAGGCGACGGGCGCCTCGATCCGCTCCCGCAGGGCGTCCCAGGCCATGAGCGATGCCAGGAGCACGGAGAGCTGGGCCTCGCGGGTCCGGGTCAGCTCCTCGGCGGTGGCGTCGAGGAGGAGGTGGGCCAACGGCAGATCGACCGCGGTCTCGGCCCTTTCCACGATCTTCCACGCCGGCGACGAGCGCCAGGGCTCGCCCATGCCAGGGGTCTGCGTCCCCTGCCCGGGGAAGAGAACTGCGGTGGCCACCGAACTTCCGACCTCGGGGCGGTCCAAAGAGTTACGACCTGGTTACCGGCCGTCGAGCCCGGCCCTGAGCTCGGCGACGAACTCGGCGGCGCCATCGGGGCCGGCGCCCTCCAGCAGCCGGCGCACCAACGCCGAGCCGACGATCACCCCGTCGGCGTCGGCCGTAGCCTCGGCGGCCTGCGCCGGGGTGCCCACGCCGACGCCGAGGAGCACGGGCTTGTCGGTGACCCCCTTGAGCCGGCGCCCGAGGATCGTCGCCGTCGAGGCCAACGAGGATCGCTCTCCCGTCACACCCATCACCGCCACGCCGTAGATCCAGCCACGGCTGCGGGCGCAGATGCGGGCCATGGTTTCGTCCGGGGTGTTGGGCGCCACCAGCAGGATGGTGTCGACGCCGGCGTCATCGGCGGCACGGCTCCACTCCTCCAGCTCGATCAGGGGCAGGTCGGGCAGGATGGCGCCCGAGACGCCGTGCTCGACCAGGGACCGGGCGAAGCGGCGGTGGCCGGCCCGGAAGACGACGTTGTAGTACGTCATCACGACCAGGGGGACGTCGACGTCGGCCTGGGCCAGGGCGGCGATGATCGACTGCGGGGTGGCGCCGGCGGCCAGGGCCTGCTGGGAGGCCTCCTGGATGACGGGGCCGTCCATCACCGGATCGCTGAAGGGGATTCCCACCTCGACGGCGTCGGCGCCGGCCGCGACCACAGCCTCCACCACCTGCACCCAGTCGTCGTGCAGCCCACCGGTGACGTAGGGGACGAGGAGCTTGCGGCCGGCGTCGCGCTTGGCGCGCAGCGCCGACTCGATGTTCACCCCCTCACTGTGTCAGAGGGCGCGGTGCCGCCCCAGGAACTGGGTCAGCAGCCCCGACAGCTCGACCACGTTGTCGGCGCAACGGTCGAGCGACTTCCGCCCCTCCGTGGTGAGCTCGTAGACGCGGGGCACGGGGCCGGCGCGGGGCGCCGACCACGCCGAAGCCACCAGGCCGGCGTTCTCCAGCGACCGCAGCTCACGGTAGATCGGGCCCGGGCCGCCCCAGTCGAAGCCGAGCGGCTTCAGCCGCTCCATGAGCTCGTAGCCGTGGCCGGGGGCCTCGCCGAGGAGCAGCAGCAGGCAGGGCGCAAGGAGCGCCCTGGGATGTGCGACATCGCCCTCGAAATCGTGTCCCACCGCCGGAGCTCCCTCTGCCGCTGTATGTTGCTCGCATAGAGTAGCTCTGCTTTTAGCGACGCGGTGCAACCATCTCGGCCACCTGGGCCACGTCCTTGTCGCCGCGACCGGACAGCGTCACCATCACGGTGGAGCCGGAGGGAAGCTCGTCGGTGCCTGCAGCCCGGATCACCCAGGCCAGGGCGTGGGCCGGCTCCAGGGCGGGGATGATGCCCTCGGTGCGGGCCAGGAGGCTGAAGGCGTCGAGCACCTCCTCGTCGCCGGCGGCGTGGTAGGCCACCCGGCCGATGGCCGACAGGTGGGAGTGCTCGGGGCCGACTCCCGGGTAGTCGAGGCCGGCGGAGAGGGAGTGGGCCTCCAGCACCTGGCCGTGCTCGTCCTGGAGCAGGTACGACTTGCTGCCGTGGACCACGCCGGGGATGCCCCGGCCGATGGCCGCCCCGCCGGCGGGCTCGACGCCG
>DATLHA010000180.1:0-23289 GCA_035540095.1 Acidimicrobiales bacterium
CGGCTTCTATGCCGCGCTGCTCGAGGACGACCCCGAGGAGCTCTACGACAACGCCCCCTGCGGGTACCTGTCGACGCGCCCCGACGGGACGATCGCCAAGGTCAACGCCACCCTGCTGACCTGGACCGGCTACGACCGAGGGGAGGTGCTGGGCCGGCGGTTCCAGGAGCTGCTGCCCGCCGGCGACCGCATGTTCTACGAGACCCACTTCGCCCCCCTGCTGCGCATGCAGGGCCACGTGCGGGAGATCGCCGTCCAGCTGGTGTGCCGCGACGGCCGCCGGCTGCCCGTGCTGGTGAACTCGGTCCTCAAGCGCGACGCCGCCGGCGCCCCACAGGTGGTGCGCACCGCGGTGTTCGACGCCACCGAGCGCCGGTCCTACGAGCAGGAGCTGCTCGCCGCCCGCCGGCGGGCCGAGGAGAGCGAGGCCAAGGCCACCGCCCTGGCCCGGACCCTGCAGGCCACCTTCCTGCCGCCGGCCATCGTCAGCCCGCCGGGGCTGGACGTGGGGGGCGCATACCGGGCGGCCGGCGACGGCAGCGAGGTGGGGGGCGACTTCTACGACGTCTTCGAGACCGGGCGGGGCACGTGGGCCGTCGTCCTGGGCGACGTGTGCGGGAAGGGGCTGGCGGCGGCGGTGGTGACGGCCCTGGCCCGCTACAGCGTCCGGTCCGAAGCGCTGCGCACGCCGTACCCGAGCGCGGTGCTCGCCGGCCTGCACGAGGTCCTGGTCCGCTATCACCCGGACCAGTTCTGCACCGCGGTGTTCGCCGCCCTCGACCGCACCGCCGAGGGCGCCCGGCTCACCGTCTCCTCCGGAGGCCACCACCTGCCCCTGCGCCGGCGGGCCGGCGGCCAGGTCGACACCATCGGGGAGACCGGCACCATCCTGGGCATGCTGGAGACGCCCCGGCTGACCGACACCCGCACCACCCTCGAACCGGGCGACGTCGTGATCCTCTACACCGACGGCGTCACCGAGGCCCGGCGGGACAGGGAGTTCTTCGACGACCAGCGCCTGGTTGACGCCATCGGCCGCCTGCAGGGGACCAGCGCCCAGGGCATGGCCGACGGCCTGGTGTCCGAGGTGCTCGAGTTCCAGCGGGGCCACGCGCGCGACGACATCGCCGTCGTCGTCATCCGGGTGCCCTGAGCGGATCCGCCGTCCCGCGCCCGGCCGCCTCTACCATCCCCGGCAGTGTCATCAGAACCGCGGCCACTGTCTCAGCCGGCAGTCACAATGACCGGCATGGACAGCTTCGGTGAACTGAGCCTGGCGGCCGTGGGCGCCGGCGAGCTGTTCGGCGCCGTCCTCGCCGATCCCCCGTGGCGGTTCCAGAACCGCAGCGGCAAGGTGGCGCCGGAGCACAAGCGCCTCAACCGCTACGACACCATGAGCTGGAAGGAGATCGCCGCCCTCCCGGTCGACGAGCTCATGGCTCCCAAGAGCCACTGCTACCTCTGGGTGCCCAACGCCCTGCTGGCCGAGGGATTGCAGGTGCTCGAGAACTGGGGCTTCACCTACAAGGCCAACCTGGTGTGGGCCAAGCGCCGCAAGGACGGGGGGCCCGACGGGCGGGGCGTGGGCTTCTACTTCCGCAACACCACGGAGCTGGTGCTGTTCGGCACCCGCGGCAAGTTACGGACCCTTGCGCCGGCCCGCAGCCAGGTGAACATCATCGAAACCCGCAAGCGGGAGCACTCCCGCAAGCCCGACGAGCAGTACCCCATCATCGAGTCGTGCTCGCCCGGACCGTATCTCGAGCTCTTCGCCCGATACCCGCAGCCCGGATGGCACGCGTGGGGCGCCGAGGCGGCGGCCGACGTCGTCCCCCGCGGCCGCCAGCACCCGATGTACCGGGGCTAGTCCCCCACCGGAAGGCGGTCGAGCGCAGCCTGCCGGCGGATGCGGGTCGCGGCCACCGCGGCCCGGTGGGTCGGGAACCGATCCCGCCAGCGGGCCAGGGCGGCGTCGGCGGCGGCCAGCTCGTCACACACCTCGGCGACGACTTCGATCCCCTCCACCCGCTCGGGCTCGATACCGACGAGCAGCAGCGGGCACTCGCCGCCCCCGCCCAGGTTCACCCGCGGGATGAGCTTGTTCCAGTGGGTGGTCGACTGGCCGTACTTGAACCCACCGTGCTTCGAACGGATGACCGGCCCGATGAGCTCCTGCAGGCGCCGGCCGCGGGTCACGATGATCCCGACGGCAATGGCGCCCTCCCGGTGCAGGGCGGCGAAGTTGTTCAGGTCCCGGTCGTAGAACGGGTCCTTGTTGTTCCACTCCATCTCGACCGCCACCCCGGGGAACTGCTCCCCCTCGCCGACGCCGAACATGTCGATCTCGTGGCCCCGGACCCGTGCGACCTCGCTGAGGTCGTCACCGAAGCCCAGCCGCTTCTCGATGGTGATGTTGCGCTTGCCCCAGCTGTCGTCCTGCTCCCGGAGTGACTCGTCGAACCGGCGCACGAACTCGGTCCGTCCCCCGCCGCCGGCCCGCAGCTCGTCGAGGGTGATCCGGAAGCCGGCGAGGGACCGCACGAGCTGGCCGAGCCGTCCGGGGAAGGCGCCGGCCAGGATGATGTCGGCGTAGCGGGTGACGCCGTACACGTAGCCCCCGGGCAGGCCACCGGCGGTGGGCGGCCGCACCGCACCGGGAAGGTCGGCGACCTCGGGGCCCGGCTCGTCGTCGAAGGGCAGCATTCCGACACGCTAGGCAGCGTCGTTCCTGTACCATCTGGTACATGATCACGCGCATGGAGAAGGAGATCGCCGCGCCGGCCGCCGTCGTGTGGCAGGTGTTCAGCGACGTCGAGAACTGGCCCGAGTGGACCGCTTCGGTGACCGACCTCACCGCCCTCGACGGGCGGGCGCTGCGGCCGGGCGCCCGGTTCGAGATCCGCCAGCCCAAGTTCCCGAAGCTGGTGTGGACGGTCACCGAGGTGGAGCCCGGTACGTCGTGGACGTGGGTCAGCCGCTCGCCGGGTGCGGTGACGACCGCCACCCACGTGGTGCGGGCCGCCGGCCCCGACCGCACGGTCGTGGAGCAGGTGCTCGATCAAGGGGGCTTCCTGGGCGGTGTCGTCGCCCGGCTCATGGTGGGCACGACCCGCCGGTACCTGGAGATGGAGGCCGCCGGCCTCAAGGCCAGGAGCGAGGAGCGCCGGCGGGACGATGCCACCGCGCCGTGACCAGCGCCGGCGCACCGAGCTGCTCGACGCGGTCATGGACAGCTGCGCTCGCTCGGGCATCGGGAACCGGTCGCTGCGGGAGCTGGCCGAGGAGCTGGGGACGAGCCACCGCATGCTCATCCACCACTTCGGATCGAGGGACCAGCTGATGGTCGCCGTCGTGCAAGAGGTCGAGCGCCGCCAGGCAGTGGCCTTCGCCGACCTGGGAGCCGAGCCGGCGGACGTGGTCGAGCGCATGTGGGCCCGGCTCAGCGACCCTGCGCTCTGGCCCTTCGAGCGGCTCTTCTTCGAGTGCTACGCCCGGGGCGCCCAGGGCGAGGTGCCGTTCACCATGCTGGTGCCGTCGGCCGTCCACTCGTGGCTGGAGCTGGCCGCCGGCCATCCCGCCGGCGGTGACCCGGCCCTGAACCGCCTCGGGCTGGCGGTCATGAGGGGCCTGCTGCTGGACCTGGTGGCCACCGGTGACCGGGAGGCGGTCGGGGAGGCGCTGGCCCGGTTTGCCACCCTGGTACGGACTGGCGGGACAATGGCGCGGTGACCGCCGTCGCCGACGACCCCGCGCTGCCGACCCTCGGAACCGGATGGCGGCGCACGCTCGTCGCTGCCCTGTGCGCCGTGGCATTGCTGGCTGGGTGCAGCGGGGGTTCCTCCGACGACCAGGGCAGCCCGGCCCCGGAGACCAGCACGCCGGCGCAGGACGCCCCGGAGACGACGACGGCTCGCCCCGCCGGCCTGTCGAGCTTCGACGACATGAACCAGGACGGCCAACCGGATCCGACGTGCGGCACGCGGGACTTCAAAGCCGGACTGGTTCTGCGGGTGCCGTGCGAGCCCGGCTACTACGCCAGCGATCCCAGCGAAGGAACGACCCTCGTCCCCGGAGCACTGTCCGGCCTGCCCGGCCTGCCCGACGACGTGAAGGACCGGATACTCACCGACGTCTCGGCCAACGCCATCACCGCCAAGGACGAGGCCGGCAAGCAGGTGGTCGTCGTCTTCATCCAGTCCGACACCCTGTTCGCCACCGGGTCGTCGTCGCTGTCGGATCCGGCCAGGGACACCCTCGACGGGCTGGCCCGCAACGTCTCGCGGATGTGGCCGACCGCCGCCATCCAGGTCCGGGGCCACACCGACTCGACGGGAACCGCGGCCGTCAACCAGCCGCTCTCCGAGCAGCGGGCGGCCAACGTCGCCACCTATCTCGCCTCCCAGGGCATCGAGAGGGCTCGGCTCTCGTCGGTCGGGTTGGCAGCCACCCTTCCCGTCGCCGTTGAGGACGGCGAGCTCGGCCGGCGGGAGAACCGCCGGGTGGAGCTGGTCGTCCGGATTCCGTGAGGCTCTTGACCTGAGCGTTCGTTCCCGCTAACGTTAGCGACAACGAACATAACTGAGGAGGTCGAGCCATGGGGCAGCCGGTTGCATTCTTCGAAGTGATCAGCGCCGAGCCGGAGCGGGCCAAGAGCTTCTACGGCGAGCTGTTCGGGTGGCAGATCGACGCCCCTCCGGGGATGGACGGGTACGCCCTGGTGGACACGGGCGCCGGCGAGGGAGCGATCGGCGGCGGCATCGGCCCCTCCCAGGGGCCCGGTGACGCCGGCGTCAAGATCTACGTGCGGGTCGGCGACCTCGACGCCTACGTGGCCCGGGCCGAGCAGCTGGGCGCCGCGTTGCTCGTCCCGCCGATGGACCTCCCCGGCGACTTCGGGCGGATCGCCGTCGTCGCCGACCCGGACGGCAATGCCGTCGGGCTCTGGGAGTGAGCGACGACAGCGCCGACGACGTGCTGCGCGCCCTGGCCGAGCCCCGCCGGCGGGCCATCGTCGAGCTCGTCGCCCACGACGAGCTCGCCGCCGGTGAGATCGCCGCCGCCTTCGACATCACCCGCCCCGCGGTCAGCCAGCACCTCACCGTGCTGAAGCAGGCGGGGCTGCTGGCCGAGCGACGGGACGGCACCCGCCGGCTGTACCGGGCCCGCCCGGAGGGCCTGGACCAGGTGCGCCGGCTGCTCGACGACATGTGGGCCGGCGCCCTCGACACCGCTCGTCGCCTGGTCGAGGCGGAACGAGGCGTCGACCAGGATGACCGGGCCGCCGCCGGCTAGGAGGCACCGCCGCCGGCCAGGTGGGACACGGACCATCGCCCACATGTGGGCCACGGCACTCGGCGCCTTCCGCCTCTACGTAGAGAGACCGCCCGCCCATCGAGTCGAGGAGATGACCGTGGCACCCACCGCCCCGACCCCATCGCACAAGGTGACCGCCCTCAGCCGCCCTCCCGTGCGCCAGTCGACGATCGTCCGCAGTGACGTCGACCACACCTTCGAGGCCTTCGTCCGGCTGATCGGCGCCTGGTGGCCGGTCGAGCCACTGTCGAACGGAGGCGCCCGGGTGCGAGACGTGACCGTCGAGCAACGCCTCGGCGGACGGGTGTACGAGACCTGGGACGACGGCACGACGGTCGACTGGGGCGAGGTCGTCGCCTGGGCGCCGCCCGGCCGGCTGGTGATGTCGTGGCTGAACACGCCGGCGCCCACCGAGGTCGAGCTGGCCTTCACCGCCCTCGGCCCCGGCATCACCCGCGTCGCCGTGGAGCACCGGGGCTGGGAGCACCTGACCGCCGAGCAGCTCGGCGAGGACTGTGCCGAGCCGGGCGGGTACCTGGCCGGTTCGTACAGCCGGGGCTGGCAGCTGGTGCTCGAACGTTTCGCCGGATCGCTGGAGCGGGAACGAGAGGAGCGGTCGTGAGCACGAGCAGGCGGTCGTCCGGCCGCCCCGCAGCCGCCGCAGCCGCCGGAGGCGCCGCAGCCGCCGGAGGCGCCGGAGGCGCCGGGATAGCGTTCCTCCATGCCTGAGTTCGCCGAGAGCAAGCCCGAGAACCCACCGGTGCCGGATCGTGACCTGGCCGAAGACGAGCCAGATCTCCTCTCCGACGCCGAGCTCGGCGACGCGGCACCCGTCCTCCCGCCGCTCGGAACCGCGCCCGCCGATCCCATGGTGCCCGTACCTCCGGGGCCGGAGACCTCCGTGTCGCCCCTCGCCGAAGCCGGTGGCGTCGTGCCCTCGGACTCGCTGGAGGACATGGCCGACGCGATCGAGGAGGGTCGCCTCCCGCGGGACTGAGCGTCACAGCATTCTCTTGACCAGGAACGCCCTCGCCCCCTTGAACTTCGGCACCTTCTTGAGCAGGCCGACGCGCTTGAGCTTCAAGCCCTTCGGACCGATCCCCACCTCGATGGAGTACACCTCGTCGAGGAAGTCGGTGACCTTGAAGATCTTGCCCTTGGTCTTGTTGCCGTCCAGCTCGGTCCCGAACCACTTGGCGAACTTCGGGTGGTTCTTCTCGAAGTCCGTGCGCCTGGCCATGGTGCGCTTCACCCCGAACGGCAGAGGCACGTCGCCGTCGACGAAGCTGGTCAGGGCCTCCAGGGGCGCCCTGCCCGACCGGTCGACGAACCGGGTGGGGTTGTCGAAGCCGTAGGTGTAGGCGCCCAGCAGCCGGGGCTCCGCCACCGTGGCACCGGGCGAGCCGCTGAGCAACGGGTCGGGCGACAACAGCACGCCGTCGCGTGGCTCGTACCACCGGGCCTGGGAGCGGTAGAGGTTGCGGAACTCGTCGTGGTACAGGCCGGCATAGAGCGTGGGCTGGCGGTACACCTCGCTCTTCTCCCGGACCCAGATCTGGCCGCCGGGGAAGTACTCCAGGTGCTCGAAGACGTCGCCGTCGGCCTTGGTCACCAGGTTCACCGACCCGATGAGGTCGCCGGTGAGGAAGTAGCGCTTCTGCTCGGTGGCGTTGGCCCGGACCTCCTTGGTGGCCACCTGGAGGTCGCCGGCGAAGAACTGCTTCCAGGCCACTCTGCCGTCGACCCTGGTGAAGTACCGGTTGACGTACTCGACCTCGCCCAGCGGGCCGCGCTCCAGAGCCAGGGTGCCGTCGTCGTCGTAGCGGTAGGTGGTGGCGTTGGCCTGGTCGACGATCGACGACGCCCGGTCCTCCTCGTCCCAGGTGATCGTGCGGCGGTGGCCGCCCTGGTCCTCCTGCCACCCGGTGTTGTTCCCGTCGGCGTCCCAGGAGTAGGTCCGGCTGCCCACCTTGGTCGGGCCGTGCGCCGGCCCGGTGCCGTAGGCGTAGCTCAGGTCGAACGTGGTGTTGCGCTCCTCCCGGCCGTCGATGCGGTCGACCTGCTTCTTGGTCGCCACCCGGCCGGCATCGTCGTAGGTGAGGGCGAGGGAGTAGTCCCGGTGCTTCTTGGGTGGGAACTCGTACGTGCCGGCAGCACCGGTGAGGCGGTGCAGGTCGTCGTAGCCGAACGTCTGGGTGCTCGGGCCGCCCATCTCGTTCGCCTTGGGCACGGGGATGTCGTCGACCCGCTTCAGCGGATTGCCGACCTTGTCGTAGGTGTACGACAGGTTCTGCAGGCGCTTGGAACCCTCATTGACCACCTGCCCCGTCAGCCACGTCGTCCTCGGGTCATACGACGTCTCGGTGCTGACCCCGTTGCCGTACGCCAGTATCCGGCGGAAGCCGAACTTGTCGTACTCGAGGCGGTCGACGTAGCGGTAGTTGTCCGACCCCTTCTTGCCGGTGACCGAGCGGATGCGGCCGCCGGAGTCGTAGAGGTTGGTCACCACCTCGCCGTCGGGGTACGTCATCGACAGGATGCGGCCCATGCTGTCGGCGGCGAACTTCGTCGTGTACGTGTGCGCCGCGGCCGTGGTGGGGCTCAGGTTGTGGACCTTCATCACGTCTCGCTGCTCGATCAGGTTGCCGGCCTTGTCGTAGGCCCGGTCCTGGGTGCGGGCGCCGTCGACCACCTGGGAGACACGGCCGGCGATGTTGCCCGGTTCCCCGCCCTTCCCGTAGGTGTAACTCACGTCGTTGGACGGGTCGTTCGGGTAGCGGATCCTCTCCACCCGGGCGTACGCGTGCTCGTAGGTGATCTGCTTGCCGGCGTCGCGCAGGTTCGGCGTCACCTTCGAGACCATGTTGGAGGCCAGGTCGAAGCCCATCTCGACCCTGCCGGCGTCGGGCGTCTCCACGCTCACCTGGCGGCCGAGCAGGTCGTAGCCGACGTTGGTGTGCTTGTCGCCGGGCTCGGTGATCCTCACCAGCTGCTGGAGCGGGTCGTAGGCGTAGCGGGTGAGCAGGGACGTCTCGGTCTGGCCCTGGCGGTAGAACCGCTCGACGCTCACCTCGTTGCCTCGGGCGTCGGTGGACGTCACCGTCCGCTTTCCTTCAGGATCGACGACCTCCGTGGTCGCCAGGCCGGCGGCGAAGCCGTACGTCGTGGCCGTGACCCGGTCGGTGGGCGCCGTCACCTTGGTGACCCGGTCGCGCACGTCGTAGTCGACGAAGGTCTCCGGCACGGTGTCGTCTTCGGAGTTGAAGACGTCGATGCCGATCGACCGGGCCTCGGTCACGGGGTGGAACTGGCGGACCGGTCGGCCCAGGAAGTCGAAGTAGGTCGCGCCGGAGACGACCCGGACGTCGACCGCCTTCTTGGACGGGGCGTCGTACACGGCGGCGTCGGCCTTGGTCTGGATCTCCTTGCCCACGCCGTCGATGAAGCGAATGGTCTCGATGCGGTCGTTGGGGTTGGCGGCGTCGAAATGCTCGGCCCGGACCCACGGGTCGGCGGCGTCGGTGGCGCTGTAGTGGAACGTCACCGTCGGCCTCGGCGGCTGGGCGCCCTGCTCGAGCGGCTCGGTCACGGAGGTCAGCCGGCCCCGGGCATCGTAGGTGAACGACGTGACGGCCCCGTTCGGGTCCTTGACCGAGGTCACCCGTCCGAAGCGGTTGTCGTAGCTCATTGTCGTCTCGAGGTTGAGGCTCTTCTCCCGGATGGCGATCAGGTTCCCGGTCAGGCGGTCGTAGTCGTAGGACATCTCCTCCCGGTCGCCCCGGGCGTTCGGCGGGCCGATCACGAGGTTCACCTCGCCACCGGGGTCGGCGTACTCGACGTCGGTGTGGGCTGCCCCGCCGCCGCCGGCCGAGAGGTGTTCATCGATCGAGGTGATGGCGGCGTAGTCGCACGGCGAGACGCTGTCGCGCCGGCGCAGGACCTGCCCGCCGGCGTTGACGACGGTCAGGGCCTGTGGCACCTGGGTCCACGGGAAGCTGTCGGGGTGGGAGGTGCGGCACTCGGTGAAGGTGATGCGGGCCACGGCGTCGTCGGCCGCGCCGGGGCCGCCGAGGTCGACGATCTCGATGGCGTTGCCCCGGGCGTCGTAACCGGTCCGGATCTCCGATTGCATGGCGGGGGCGCCGCCGCCGGCACCGTGCCAGTGCTCCTCCACCTTCACCTTGCGGGGGAAGATGCTGGCGATGGTGCTGTCGGCGTCGGCCGGGATCTCCGGTGAGGCGCTGTCGACCAGCTCGTAGGTGTTCACCGTGGACACGAAGGCGTTGCCGGCCCCGTCCTCCAGCGTCTCGCTCGCCAGCAGGCCGCGCGCGTAGTAGTTGTCGTTCCGGTAGGCGCGCACGAACCTCCGGTAGACGCCGCCCTTGTCGTCGAGGTTCTCCTCCACGATCTCGCCGTAACCGAGCATCTCGCGCTCGCTGAAGTCGAAGTGGTTGTCGTCGCTGTAGACGTACCGGGTGACGGCGTCGTCAGTGCCGTCGCCGGCGTGCCCGTCGTTGACCGTGACCTGGTTCAGCGTCCACACCGAGAACGGTTGGTCGAGGGTGTTCCCGTCACGGGCGTAGTCGAGGTCGATGCGGGCGCCGAGGGGCCGGTGGATGGTCTTGAGCATGTTCGTGCGTCCGGTGAGGTTGCGGGACACGTGCAGCTCGGAGTCATCGGAGCTGGTCACGCTGTCTGGCAGGCCGTCGCCGTCGATGTCGACCAGGCTGTTTCGAGCCGAGCTGATGCTGCGCCCGCCGTGGCCGCCCGGGTTCAGGATGACGAAGCACAGGCGGACCGGCCAGCACAGGGGGCCGATGCCGACGGTGAAGTCGGCCCCCCCGGAGACGGCGAAGTTCTCGCTGCGGGAGATGTCGTTGTCCTGGAAGGCGCCGAAGTCCACGCGTCCCGTCAAACCGGCTCCGGTGTTGAACTGGACGGACACCCGGTGCCGGTCCACGTCACGCTCGCCCGTGTACTCGCTCTCGAGGCGGTCGGGCAGGCCGTCGCCGTTGAGGTCGATCCATGCGACGTCGGCGTGCTCCTCCTCCCGCTGGATGTTCACGCCGGCGGAGAAGTCGAACCGGCCGGCGTTGAAGCCCACGCTGGCGCCGACGGAGAAGTTGTCGCTCTGGCCCCGCTCGAGGGCGCCGCCGGGGAACTCCGTCTCGGCCGAGAACCGGTAGCCGAGGTTCCACCGGACCTTGATCTGGCCGCCGTCCACCGTCACCCGGTCGGGCAGCCCGTCACCGTTCATGTCGGCCAGGTCGGTCTCCACCGGCTTCGACCGGTCATAGGGCAGGGCGATGTTGAAGCCCTCCTCGTGGTTGATCTCGCTGTGGCCCAACGAGCCGGAGAAGCCGAGGTTGACTCCGGCCGACGTCCCGCTCGGCTCCTCGGCGTTGGGCGCGTCGGCGTTGTCGCCGCCACCCCCGCTCGGCCCGTTCCCGGGGGCGTCGGCGCTGGAGCTCTGGCCTTTCTTGGCCGCGCCCTTGCCCTTGCCGTTCCCGCCGCCGCCCGAGCCCCCGCCGCCGTCGCCCTCCTTGCCGCCGGCGTTGCCCGGTATGCCGCCACCGTCCTCGGAGCTGAGCGCGCTGGTGTCGCCGTTGGCGCTGCTCTTGATGCTCGGCGTGGCGCCGGAGCCCGAGACGGTGCCCGAGTAGCTGCGGTCGGTGCGCACCGCCGACTGGTCGAGGTCGCGCAGGACCGGGTCGAGCCCGCCGACCTGGGTCGTGTACTGGATCTTGCCGGCGACCACGTCGGGATAGCCGTCGCCGTTCATGTCCTGGAAGTCCCGCATCCCGCGGCTGAACCCGACGGCCACGCCGCCGCCGAAGCCGAGGGGGCCGACGGCCAGCCCACCGCCGAAGGTGTCCTCCTCGGCTCGGCCGGTGATCGTGGGCGCCCTCCCGGTGCTGGCGCCGCCACCGTCGGGCTTCACCGAGTCGGGCCCGACCCGGGACGCGCTGGACCCGCCGGCAGCCCCCCACGTCGCCCCCCGGACGTTGGGGCGGGGCGTGAGGTCCTGGTCGTCGGTGCGCACGCTCTGCTTGGGGCCCTGCCAGCGGTCCTGCTCGGGGTCGGGCGCGTACGGGTACGCCTTGCCCTGGATCGGGTTGGTGTCGTCCGCGTTCTTGGGCGCGTTCCCGACGCCCTCCTCGAAGTCGGAGCGCCGGAACACCAGGTCGGCCTCGGCGACCGGCTGGCCGGCCCGGGCGCCGTCGCCGTTGTAGCCGGCGTAGCCCCAGCCCCGGAAGGGCTGGGGGAAGATGTCGCCCTGGTCGTCGCGGACCAGCAGCAGGGGCCAGTGGTGGGCGGCGGGCACGTCGCCGGGCGGCAACTCGGCCACGGTCACGTCGGTGTCGGTGACCATGAGCGGGCCGAGGCGGGGGTCGGGGCTGGAGTAGTCGAACCAGAACCGCTGGCCTTCAGTCGCCTGGAAGCTCAGCTCGAGGTCGTCGCCGACGTACGGGTTCGGCTGGGTCTGGCTCGGCGGGGGCGGCACCGTGAGGTTCAGGATCCCCTTGCCCACCCGCCGGCCCTCGCCCTTGACGGTGAACGCCACGGTCGACGGCAGGAGCGTCGGGTCGACCGGCCCGGTCAGGCGGACGTCGGCCTTGACGTTGACCGTCCGCACCTCGCCCGGGGTGGCGTCACCGTCGTCGGGCACGGTCCACACGCCCTGAGGCGTCGAGCGGTTGGACTGCCCGTAGAGGCTGATGTCGTACGGCGGGCGGAGCTGGATGATTGGCCGGCCCTGCTGATCGTGGGTGGTGACGGGCTCCGTGCCCCTGGTCGCGTTGACGTAGAAGAGCTGGGGGCCGGCGCTGCCGGCGGGGCCGAGCCACTCGAGGGCCGTCACGTCGATGGGCGAGTCGACGCCGAGCCGCAGCGACACCCGGTCGACCACGCACAGCTGGTTCTCCGGAGGGCAGCCCGGGCCGGTACGAGGCGCCAGGACGGGGAACTCGGCCGTGACCGGGAAGTCGCCGACCTGGTCCCAACGGATGGGCGGCGTGGACGCCACCAGGTTCACGCCGTTGTGCTCGACGACGATGCGGACGTCATCGGTGGTCGCCGCCGTCTTGCGGACGACGCCGGTGAGCCGAACCGTGCCGTCGAGGGGCATCTGGGTGAAGATCCCGGTCCGGCCGCCGAGGGTGAACTCCTCCGAGGCGACGAAGCGGCTGACGTCGAGCCCGTTGGCGTCGAGGGCCGGCACGATGTCGGTGTACGTCACCGTGGGATCCCAATCGACGGCGTCGGCGGCGCCGTCGTCGACGGACTGCAGGCGGAAGTAGATGCGGTCGCCCTTGGCCACCGTCACCGAGCCCACCTGCGGCACCCGAGGCCCGGTGGCCCCCTTCGGGATGGTGGCGGACCACAGCTCGCCCCCGTTCCTCTGGACGGCGACCCGGACGCCGTCGGGGCTGTCGGCGGCGTTGCGCAGGACGATCGGCCCCTCGATGCTCACCTGGCCGTCCCACGGAGCGATCCATCGCCGCAGGGTGTCCTGGAGCGGGAACCGCTGCCGGGCGGCGGCCTCGTAGGCGCTGTCGTCGACGTTCACCGCCGGGCTGATGCTCTGGTCGCTGATGGGGACCGCAGTGTCGGTGCTGTCGGTCGAGAAGAACGGCCTCTTCTCGACGAGCCGGTTGAAGTACACGGTGCCGTTGCGGACGAAGTCGATCATGCCATCGGCGTTCACGTCGCTGAAGTACGACGTGGCCTTGTTGAACGACCAGCCGTGGTGGTACATCACGTCGCCCACGAAGAAGTAGGCCTCGGGGCCGATGGAGACGCTGAAGCTCTCCTCCTCGGGGAGGCCGGGAAGGCTGTCCAGCCACACTGGAGGATCGCTGAAGGTGGTGGAGCCGCCCGGGCGGCCCTGGTTGAGGCGGTACCAGATCTTGCCGGCGCTCTTCCATACCTTGTCCGGCAGGTTGTCACCGTTGATGTCGACCAGTTCGATCTTGCTCTCGGAGTTGGAGCCACTCATCTCCAGGCCACCGCCGATGGAGAAGCTCTTGTCCGGGTTCAGTGGGTTGAAGCCCAGGTAGACCCGGCCGTCGCCCATGCTCGTCGAGGACCCGCCCAGGGCGGTCGGCTTCACGTCTGCGAGCTCACCGTCGACGTCGTCGTCGCCGGTCTTCCAGGTCTTGTCGTCCTCGAACCCCCGGTACTTCCCGTTCACGAGGACATCCTCGAAGTACTCGAAGCCGGTCGTGGCGAAGACCTGGCCGTCGGCGCCGGCCTGGGCGATGCTGCGCAGGCGGCTCTTGTCGAAAGGCCCGTAGTCGTAGTTCAGCCGGTAACTGCGGACGAGCTCGGGGGCGATGCACCGGCCGGCGTTGAGCGAGTCCCGGCCGGGGCAGAACGTCACGTCGACCTGGCGTAGCAGCTGGGAGATCACCCGCAGGGCACCGGTGCGGGCGTCGATGGTCACGTCCCGCCGGCGGTCCTGGCCCAGCTCGGCGTCGCGGGTGAAGCTGATGTCGTAGGCGCCGAATCGGGCGAGGTCACCGTCGTCGTCGGGGTCGGTGTCGACCGAGCCGCTGTAGTTGATGCGGGCCAGGTAGAGGTGCTCGCCCTTGGGCTCGGCGGTGCCGTCGCCGACGCCGGAGTCCCTGACCAGGTCGTAGAAGTACGTGACGGTGTTGAGGGAGATGTCGCGCTTCTCCACCAGGCCCCACCAGTACCCGGCGCCCGTGTGGTCGCGCAGGACGGCCTCGGGAACGCTGCCGTCGTTCTCCGGCGTCCGCCCGTAGAAGTACTTGTTGCCGACCTTGTCGTGGATCTCCCACCAGTAGTTGTCGGTGGCGTCGCCGTGGCGCAGGATGCGCTGGTAGTCGCCCTCCACCCGCTTGGTGAAGATCCGGTCGGCCTCCCGCCGGAGCTGCGGCGAGCGGTGGGCGGTAGGGCTGAGCTGCTCGCCCTCGAAGGAGTAGGTCTCGCTCTCGACGGCGGCGTCGTACCGAGGCACGCCCCAGCGGGTGTCGACCGAAATCGACGGCGCGCCGGCGTCCCAGCCGATCCCCATCCAGCCGTTGCCCTGCCGTGACCCGTACTCGAAGGAAACCTCGGGCTGCCACTCGAGGCGGCCGGGCGGGATGTCGACAGGGAAGCTGGTGTGGGCCTCGCCGACGGTGTCCGGCTTCGGGACGTCGATGAGGCTGACGCCCTCGGACGGATCGCCGTACTGGAGGCCCTCGAGGACGCTGGGCACCGGCTGGGCGGCGCCCAGGACCGGAGGCTGGGTCAGCGTCGAGCCCAAGGCGCCGGCGAAGACACCTTCCATCGCCGGCAGTGGTTCGGCCAGGAGGAGCGTCATGGCGGCCAGCGCCACCAGTCGCCGGGCGCGGACTCTCCGCCTCGCCGAACTGCGCATCGTCATCGACTGCCCCTCCCGAACAGAACCGGTTCGGAGGAATACGAGCATCCCGGACCGGCACCGTCATGCGTAGTGACTACGCATGACGCAGTCGCGGGGAACGTGGTTGGCTCACGAGTACGTCGCCGCGGCTGCGGCGGTGAGACGCGCGCCTGGCCCCGAGCAGCGAACCCGCAGCGGGCGTATCCTCCGGAGCCGAGCTTCGGAAGGGCGCGGTGAACGGAATCACAGCTACTCAGTGGCCCCTCGTGGGCCGGCGCGCCGAACTGGCCCGCCTGGGCGACCTCCTCTCCTCGCCCGAGTCCTGCGGGGTGGTGATCGCCGGCCCCTCGGGCGCCGGGAAGACACGCTTCGCCGGGGAATGCCTGGCCCTGACCGAGCAGATGGGGTTCGCCACCGCGCGGGTGCTGGCGACGCAGTCGGCGGCCACGATCCCGCTGGGTGCGCTGTCACCGCTCCTCCCGGCCCTGGCCGAGGCTCGGTCCCCCGCCGAGCTCCTTCGGCGAGCGCGCGCCGAGATCGCCGAGCGCGGACGCGGGAGGCGCCTGGCGCTGCTCGTCGACGATGCCCACCTGCTCGACCCCATGTCCGCGACCCTCCTCGTCCAACTGGCGACGGAGCGGGAGGCGTTCGTCATCGCCACCGTGCGCAGCATGGAGCCGGCGCCCGACGCGGTCGTCGCCCTGTGGAAGGACGGCATCACCGAGCGCCTCGAGCTCGGCGCCCTGGATGCGTCGGCGGTCGCCGAGTTGCTCTCCGCCGTCCTGGGGGGCGACGTCGACGGCTCCACGCTCCGCCGGTTCGCGGAGGCCAGTGGCGGCAATGCCCTCCTTCTCCGCGAGCTGCTCCTGGGGGCGGCCGAGGCCGGCCTGGTGCGGCAGGAGGACGGGCTCTGGCGCCTGGTCGGCGCTCTGCCCCTGTCCGCGCGCCTGGTCGAGATCGTCACGACCCGGTTGGGCGCGATCGGCGAGCGGGAGCGCGAGGCGCTCGAGGTCGTCGCCTACGGCGAGCCCCTCGGGGTCGGGTCGCTGGAGGAGCGGTTCGGCACCGAGGCCCTCCACCGGTTGGATCGGCTGGGTCTCATCGTCGTGGTTCACGACGGGCGCCGGGTCGAGGCCAGGCTCGGCCACCCCCTCTACGGCGAAGTGCTGCGCGCCGGAGTGCCGGCGATGCGAGCACGCCGGGTCAGCGGGATCGTCGCCGCGCTCGTGGCCCGGGGAGGCGCGCGGCGCCACGACGATGCCTTGCGCCTGGGCGCCTGCGCGCTGGCCGCCGGCGGTCCCTTCGAGCCGGATGTGATGCTCGCTGCCGCCGGCGCCGCCCGGCGCCGTTACGACCTGCCTCTCGCCCAGCGCCTGGCCGAAGCGGCTGCGAGCGCCGGCGGCGGCTTCGCCGCTGCCCTCACCACCGCGCAGCTGCACATCCTCCAGGGGCGGCCGGACGAGGCTGAGCGCCGGCTCGTCGAGGTCCGTGAAGAGGAGCGGACCGATGCTGAGCGGGTGGCCCTCGCCGCCACGCGCATCGACAACCTCGCCCTCGGCCTCGGCCGGCCGGACGACGCCCTCCGGGTGGCATGGGAGACAGAGGCGATGGTCGCCAGCGAAGAGCTGCGGGACGAGGTCGCGGCCAAGCGGGCGGAGCTGTTGTTCCTCCAAGGTCGCATCACCGACGCTCTCGAGGTTTTCCTGCCCATCCTCGGCCGGGCGCCGGCGCGCACCGTCGCCCTGGTGGCGTCCACCGCCGCGCTCTGCCTGCTCCTTCGTGGCCGGCTCGGTGAGGCTATCGAGGTGACCGAACGGGGGTACGCGGCGCACCTCAGCCAGAACGGCCTCCCGTTGACGGCCGGTCCGCACACTGCCCTCATGGTCAGGGGCGTCGCCTTGGGCCACGCCGGTCGGATCGAGGAGGCGCTCCGGCTCGGTGAGTCGGGATACCGCGGGGCGGTGGCCGACGGTTCCCTGGAGGCCCACGGGAGCTTTGCCGAGCTGCTCAGCTGGCTCTCTCTCCTGGAGGGCCGGCCGTCGACGGCGCAGCGCTACGCAGCCGAGGCCGCGGGCGTCTTCCGCCAGCTCGGCTGGGGCCAGTACCTCCGCTTCGCACTGGGCCACCTGGCGCACGCCTCGGCCCTGCTTGGGGCGACCGACCAGGCGAGCCGGGTGGTCGCCGAGCTCGAGGCCCTCGACATCCCGGCCACCGATGTCGCCGGCGCGCTGGTGATCCAGTCCCGCGCCTGGGTGGCGGTGGCGACGGGCGACGTCGACCGCGCCCGGGGCTTGCTCCGCGAGGCGGTACGGGTCGCCGAGGCCAGTGGCGACCGGGTCGGAGAGGTTGCCGCGCTTCACGATCTGGCCCGCACGGGTTCGGCGGCCGAGGTCGTCGATCGTCTCCGAGACCTCGCCACCGTCGTCGAGGGCGGTTTGGCGAGCACGCGCGCCGCCTACGCCGCCGCGCTGGTCGCGGGCGACGGCACGGCTCTGGACGAGGTGGCCTCCGCGTTCTCGGCCTTGGGCGCCGGCCTCTTTGCCGCTGAGGCGGCTGCGGGGGCGGCCGTCGCACTCCGCCGTGGCGGTGACCCCCGCCGGGCCGCAGCCGCCGAGCGCCGCATGCAGGCCCTCTTGCGCCAGTGCGAGGACGCCGTCACGCCGGCGACCTTCGCCGTCGGTGCCCAGGTCCTGCTCACGCCGCAGGAGCTGAAGGTCGCCGGGCTGGCGGCCGCCGGCATGGCAAACAAAGAGATCGCGGCGCGGATCGGCGTCTCAGTGCGAACGGTGGAGACGCAGCTCCAGCGGGCCTACGACAAGCTGGGTGTCCGCCGTAGGTACGAGCTCCCCGAGGCCCTCGCACTCTGACGCATGGGCGCGCAGCTCGGGGATCCCGTCGCAAGCAGCCCGACACCGGGGAGGTCCCCGCCGGCGGCGGGTGGATCAGCCGAAGGCGCCGTTGGCGATGTACGGACGGGGTGGGCCGTCGAGGCCGCGGACCATGATCGCCCCTGAGGGTCGCAGGTCCAGCCCGGCGGCCACCACGATGTCCATGGCCCACTGCTGGCCGGCGCTCAGCCACCCCACCTCAACGGCCTGTCCAGCGTCGCCGCCGGCGAGGGTGGCGATCAGCAGGGCGCGCGCCGCCTGCTCGTCGGTCGCCGCAAGGGCGACCGGTTGGGCGCCTCGCACCAGGGCGTAACCCCGCCCCTCGACGACCATCAGGGCCACGCCGTCGTCCAACAGGTGACGGACGTCGTCAGCCCGAGCCGCGCCCCGCACCGCCTGGTCGACCTCCACAGTGAGCCCAATGTCGGCCGACGATCCCGCACGCACGGTGTCCACCGCGGGCAGCCCGTCCCGCCGGACCACCCCTGTGGCGCTGACGACCGGGTGCAGGTCGAAGCCGGCGCCGACGTACCGCCGCATGGCCCGGGGGTCGGCCGAGCTCAGGATGAGCCCCGGTCCGCCCTCCAGCGCGTATCTGCGCGTGGCATCGAGGAGCCGGCGCCCGATGCCCCGGCCCTGGGCCGCGACCGCCACCCCCAGCAGGGAGAGGAGCCACAGCGGGCCCCGGCGGGACGCCTGGGCCACACCTACCACCGCCCCGCCGGCCGCCGCCACCCACGAGCCGGCCGGATCGGTCGCCAGCAGGTGGCGGAGCCGGGCCCGCGTCCGCTGGGCGGCGACATCGTCGTGTGGGCGGGGCGGCAGTCCGGCCCTGGCCCGCATGTCGGCGAAGGCGCCGTCCCAGACGGCGCCGGCGGCGTCGACGTCGGCCGGCGCCATGAGCCGGACGTCCACAGTGGCCGGCCGGGAGGGCCGGGTGACGACGTCAGCGGTCAACCGCTGCTTGCCACCTGCGCGGCGTCGTACTCGTAGTCGTTGCCCCGGAACCGCTCGACCGTGGCATGGCCGTACTGGGTGATGCCGGTGCGGCGGGCGACCGACAGGGCAGTGGCGGCCAGGATGCGCAGGTCGACCCAGAGACTCCAGCGGTCGACGTAGAGCACGTCGATGGTGAACCTCTCCTGCCAGCTCAGGGCGTTGCGCCCGCTCACCTGAGCCCACCCGGTGATCCCCGGGCGCAGCTCGTGGCGCCGGGCCTGGGCGGGGGAGTAGAGCGGGAGGTACTCGACGAGCAGGGGGCGGGGCCCCACCAGGCTCATGTCGCCCTTGATGACGTTGAAGAGCTGGGGCAGCTCATCGAGGCTGCTCCGCCGCAGGAAGTTGCCGACCGGCGTCAGCCGCTGAGCGTCCGAGAGGGTTTGCCCGGAGCTGTCCCGCAGCTCGAGCATGGTGCGGAACTTGTAGAGCCGGAACAGCTTGCCGTGCAGACCGGGCCGGCGTTGGACGAACAGGATGGGTCGGCCCATGGTGGCGCAGACGACGAGAGCCACGACAACCATCACAGGGAGGGCGAGGAGCAGGATGATGATCGCCCCCACGACGTCGACCGTGCGCTTGACGACCAAGCCGGTGGCTCTCGCCCAGTCTTGTCCCTCAGCCCGTCCGACCACTTGTCCCCGCCCCGCCTCGATGCTTGCCGACGTCACCGTAGTACATGCGGAGGCAAGGTCGAACACGGCTCGGAGGCGGTCAGAATCCGCATGTCGTGCCCGCCGTTGCTCCGCATCGCCCCGGCGGTCGCAGTCACGCGCGGTGCTTCTCGCCGCTCGTTTCGTCCGGCGTGCCCCTGGGCCAGGCGCCGGGTTGGACGAGGCCTCTGGTCTCGTCGCCAGATAGCCTGCCCGGAGGGCCTCCCTGCCCGCACAGGCGGAGCGGGATGCAACCCTGGCCGGGATCCAGCTCCAGAACACTCGAGGCTTTCGAGGAGGAAGGCACCCATGGAACGCACCGTCGTGAACCCATGGCAGTGGTCGGTGGCCATGGGCTTCAACCAGGGAGAGGTCGTGACCGGCGGCACTTCGACGCTGTACCTCGCCGGTCAGACGTCGATGAGCGCCGAAGGGCAGCCCCGGCACCCCGGCGACATGCCGGCTCAGATCGCTCTCGCGACCGACAACCTGGAGGCCGTCCTCGGCCAGGCTGGGATGACCTTGGCCAACGTCGTCCGGCTGAACATCTACACCGTCGACGTCGATGCCTTCTTCGAGAGCTACGGGGCGCTGGCCGGCCGCCTCGCCGCCGCCGGCGTGGCGCCGCCCGGCACTTTGCTCGGCGTCACCCGGCTGGCCTTTCCCGAACTGATGGTGGAGCTCGAAGCGACGGCGGTGGCCTGACCGTCGCGCCGATCGGGGGAGAATCGGAGCCGGGCGATGACATACGACACCGGTGCGCTCGTCGCCGCCGACCGTGAAGCGCCAGGAGTGCGCGGTGTCGAGCCCACATCCTCCGCTGCCGTAGTCGCGTGGTTGCTGTCGGAGGCGCTTCGCGCCTAGGTCCGTTCGGGAGGGGGATGCCTACCCATCGTCCGGGCGTGTCGTCGAACGGCCTCCGTGCGGAGTTCGACCATGCCGGCGAGCCGCCCTGGACTCGGAGATGAGGAAAGTCGAGCGTCGCCACCTCCGTGAGCCCGAGCCGCTCGGCCATCGCGACGAGGCTGGCGCCGGCACCGCCGAGTCTCGCAGGGCGGTGCCAGTACGACACCCCGCCCGGGTGGCAGCACCCTTCCGCCCGGCGACGGCCGATGCAAGGCTGGGCTCATGTGGTCGCGATGGAGGTCGGTGGCGTGGCTGGGGCGGCGTTGGCTGCGGGACCGGCGAGGGGCGGCGGCGGTCTTGGCGGGCGTCGTGGCGGCTGGTACCGCTGCGTCGCTGGTCGCCTTGGAGGCAGCACAGCGCAGCGCCACCGCGTACGGCTCTTATCTCGAGCGCGGGGATGTCGGGGACCTCGTGATCAACCCCGCACTGCCCACCACCGACATCGACGCCGTTATCCGGGGGCTGCCAGGGGTGGCGGCGGTGACTTCGGACTCCTTCTTTTCCGCCGCCATCGACGAGGGTGCCCCCCGGACGTACGCCGCCGGGCAGGCGGAGTTCACCGATCACCTGGTCCGCGGCTCCCGGGACGGTCGCTACCTCACCATGGACCGCCCCGCCCTCTCCGCCGGGCGCCTACCCACCGGGCACGCCGAGGCACTGGTGAGCGGCGAGCTCGCGGCCCGGCGCGACCTCTCGGTGGGCGACACGATTCCGGTGGCTTTCTGGGAGGCGCAGCTGAGCCTGGCCCCTCCCGACAACGACGAGATCGTGCACCCGGTCGGCGTAGAGCGGCTCACGATCGTGGGCGTCGGCGCCTTCGCAGACGAGGTGCTGCCCGATGCGCTCTTCGCCCGGGGCCGGGTGGTGGTGAGCGCCGACGTCGCCGCCCGGTACGACTGCCTGCCGGAGGTGCCCCCGGCCGCCGCGACTGTGGAGGAGGCGGTGGCCGCCCTCGTGCCCGCCGGCTGCGCCATGAACTACCCCTACTACTCCTTGCGCATCCCCGGCGGCCCCCGGGCCGTGGCGGCGGCCCAGGACGCGTTCCGGTCCGCTGCCACGGAGCTCAACGCCCGGCTGCCCACGGCGGTGACCGAGCTGGGTGGGCAGTACGCCCTCATCTCCACCACCACCGCGGAGGAGCGCCGGCGGGTGGAGCGCTCGGTGGCGCCGGCGGCGGCGGCCCTGGGAGTGCTCGGATTGCTGGCCGGGGTCACCACCGTGGCGGTGGCCGGCCTGGCGCTGGCCCGAGACCTCCGCCGATCGGCCGTCGACTTCCGGCAGTGGTGGCAGGCCGGCCTCCCGGCAGGGGAGCGGTTGGTGGTCGCCACCACGCCGGCCGCCATCGCCGTGGCTCTGGGCCTCACCGTGGGCGCGGCGGCGGCCTGGTGGTTCTCCCCCGCCGGCCCGGTGGGGACGGTTCGTTCCGTCGACCCCTCGCCCGCGCGGTCGCTGGCGACGTGGTCGTGGCTGGCCCTGGGCGCCCTGACCGTCGCCCTGGGCGCGGGCTCGGCTGCCATCGGGTGGTTGTCGGTGCGCCGGCCTCAGGCCGCCTCGGCCGGCGCCGTGGCCCGGTCCCGACTGGTGGCCGTGGCCTTCGCCTCCGGCCGCCCAGCACTCATCGAGGGGGTACGCGCGGGGGTCGGAGGACGGGGAGCGCGTTTGGTCATGGGCTCCGGGGCAGTGGCCGCCGCCACCGTCGTGCTGGCGCTCAGCTTCGGGGCCAACCTCTCCTCGCTGGTGTCGACCCCGGCGAAGTACGGCTGGCCCTGGGACGTCGCCTCCATTGGCGGCTATGGCTACGGCGGGCTCGATCTGAGCCGCATCGGGTCCTCGCTGGAGGCCCACCCCTCGGTGATCGGCTGGACGGGCCTGGGAATGGACACTGGGATCAGCATCGATGGCGACCCCGTAATGGCTCTCGTAGCCCTCAATGGCACACCAGGGCGCACGCTGACCCTGGCCGAGGGCCGGCTGCCATCCGGGGCCGACGAGGTGGCCCTCGGCCAGCGCACTGCCCGCGACTTGGGCTCGGCGGTAGGCGACCGGGTGGAAGTGGCCGGGGGGATGGTCGACCCTCCCCGGTCCATGGAAGTCTCAGGACTGGTGGTGCTGCCGGCGCTCGGCCCCTACCAGGCCGACCGGGCCGGTCCGGGCTCGGGCGTCCTCCTGCCCGCCGAGGCCCTCGACCCGGCCCAGGTGGAGGGGATGATCAGCTTCGTCGGGGTGAGCGCCGCTCCCGGCACCGACCCTGACGCACTCTTGGCCGACCTGGCGGGCGACCTCGCGGACGCCGACACCAACGGCTACACCCCATTCACCTATCCCCGTCCCGTGCGCCCATCCGAGATCGTCGACGCCGAACGGATGCAGCTGATCCCGGGCCTGGTGGGCGCCACGATGGTCGTCGCAGCCAGCACCGGCCTGGTGGTGGCCGTGGGCATGTCGGTGCGGGCCCGGCGCCGGGAGCTCGCCATCCTGCGGGCCTTGGGGTTCACCGCCCGCCAGGTGCGCCTCTCGGTGCAGGCCCAGGCGGCCACGGCCATGGCCGGCGCGCTGGCCGTGGGGGTTCCAGCCGGGCTGGTGGCCAGCCGGGCCCTGTGGCGGGCCTTCTCCGAGCAGCTGGGTGTCGTACCCGACCTGGTCGGGCCCTGGGCGCCAGTGGGCCTCGCCCTGGCGGGTGGCCTCGCCGTCGCCGCCCTGGCCGCCTTGCTCCCCGCTCGGGTCGCGGCCCGGTCGACCGCAGCCCGGTGGCTCGTCCGAGAGTGAGCGCGCCAGGCATTGCCCGCCACGCGGGAACGCGACACGGCAATGGCCGACGCCGCGGGCTTGATGACGCAGGCGACGCGGCCCGAGCCCACAGAGGCCGACGAGGCCCCGGCAGCGGCCCGAGACTCGCCCCGCCGTGACCCAAGACGCCCATCCGTCTAGGTCACGACTGCCCGCCGGAGATCCGCCGGCTGGGACGCACCCTCATCCGCTGGCGCCATCAGATCGCCGCCTGGCACGAGGCTCAGGTGACCAACGGCCCCACCGAGGCGGCCATTATCAGGAGCGGCCTTCGCGCGTGTGGCCGACGTCACCCACGGCCCTATGGAGTTCGGTGTGGGCCTGGTGGGGGACGCGTTCTCTGCAGCGCGTGACTGACACACCCGATCGTTAG
>DATLHA010000181.1:0-17832 GCA_035540095.1 Acidimicrobiales bacterium
GTGGTAGTCCTCGGCCAGCTGCTCGAATTCGGGCGTGCCGTAGGGGGTGC
Source organism: Acidimicrobiales bacterium (assembly GCA_035540095.1). Taxonomy (GTDB): domain Bacteria; phylum Actinomycetota; class Acidimicrobiia; order Acidimicrobiales; family AC-14; genus CADCTB01. Next base: position 51 of record DATLHA010000181.1, read on the forward strand.
CGTCGATGAGGGTGCCGGGGCGGCCCTCGATGATGGCCCGGATGTCCTCGCCGGTGACCGTCTTGTGGGTCTCCAGGGCGTGGGCCACGGCGAGGACGGCGCGGCGGTTCTCCCTGATGAGCCGCTCCGTGCGGTCCATCAGCTCGCCCAGCTTGTCCTCGATCCGCGAGCCCAGGGTGCCCTCGAGCAGCTTGTTCGGGTCGTCCTTCTGCTCACCACCGCCGCCGCCCTTGCCGGGCTTGCCACCGCCGCCGATGCCGACGCTCTGGGTGACGCCGTGGGAGGCCACGGTGGAGCCCATGCCCCAGTACCCCTCCATCAGAGTGGCGATCTGGGTGGCCGACTCCAGGTCGCCGGAGACGCCCGAGGAGTTGTCGCCGTCGAAGAACATCCGCTCGCCCACCAGGCTGGCCAGGGCGACCATGATGTCGGCCTCGTACTCGGACCGCCACCGGGTGAACTGGTCCTCCGGCGGGATGGAGGCGACCATGCCCAGGTACGTGCCGCCCTTCTCGATGGTGGCGATGTCGATGGTCATGTGGGCCCGCACCCGGTAGGCGGCCACCGCGTGGCACGCCTCGTGAACCGCGACCGCGTGTCGCTCCCTCTCGATGTACTCCACGTCCTCGGGGGGGCCGAGGTCCTTGAGCTGCTTGGCCTTGACGACGTCGTTCCAGGTGATCGAGTCTCGGCCGTCACGGATGGCGTTGATGAGCGCCTCGTTGACCATGTCCTTGATCGTCGCCCCGGTGGCGTAGGGGGTGATGGTGGCCAGCTTGTCGATGTCCTCGGCGGTGAGGCTGTGCTGCACCTTGGCCAGGTAACCCTCGTAGGTGCGCACCCGGCCGGGCTTGGAGGGGTAGCCGACCTTGTAGATGCGGTCGATGCGCCCGGGCCGCAGGAGAGCCTCGTCGAGGCTCTGGGGCATGTTCGTGGCCATCATGGTCAGCATGCGGTACTTGGGTGGGGGCTTCGGCTTGAAGCCGAGGGCCCGGCGCACCACCCGGTTCATGAAGCCCCTCGGCTTCTTGAGGCCTGACATCTCGGCCAGGAGGGCCTGCAGGGTCCCCATGCCCCCACCGCCCATGCCCATGCCCATCATGATCCGGTCCCGCCAGCGGCGTTCGATCTCCGGGCCTGAGCTGGCGTCGAGCCACCGGCGGAGAGCCAGGCTGGCCACCCCGGGATCGACGTAGGTGAGGCCGTTGCAGCGGTCCGATGCGCTCCACGGCGTGCTCATCTTGCCGCCGAAGACCCCGCCCTGGCTGAGTGCGCCCCGGCTCCCGAGCGAGTCGGCCTCGTCGAAGAAGACGATCACGCCGCCGTAGCGCACCGACAGCTTGCGGAGCTTGCGGTACAGCGACTTCACCTTGAGGATGCCGACGCCCATGAACATGGCGGTGAAGGCCCCGGGATCGACGAACACGTAGGGCTTGCCCGTCTCGCCGGCCACGGCCTCGGCCATGAGCGTCTTGCCGGTACCCGGCGGGCCCCACAGCAGGATGCCTCCGGGGACGTAGCCCCCCTTGTTCTCGATCGACTCCGGATCCTCGAGGAAGACGATGTTCTCCTTGATCTTCTCCAGGACGTTGTCCTGGCCCCAGACGTCGGAGAAACGGGTCTTGATGTCGTCGGGGAAATAGACGTCGGTCCCGCCACGGGAGAGGAACCAGAACATCGCCCCGAACTGGATGATGATGAAAGCGACGGCGAAGAACAGCTGGAAGATGAGGGGCAGCGCCGACCAGATGGCGGTCGGCAGCTTGACCAGGCCGAGGATCGGCGACGTGTCGAACATGGCGCCCAGAGCCAGGGCGAGGAGGAAGAGCACGAACAGCCGCCGCGCCGCCCGGCCCAACCGGAAGCGGTCCCAGTCGTTCATCCGGCCGGAGCGCCGCTCGACTCCTCCGAAGAACTTCACGGTCCAGAAGCGGTGCCAGCCGGGCGAGCGCTCGCTGATCAGGTAGTGGATCTGCCGCACGATCTCCAGGCCGGCGAGGGCGAGGAGCCACCACTTGGACTGCGCCTGCTGGTCGACCGCCTCCCGGAAGGGCAGGATCGGGTTGTCGCCCGTGGCGGCCAGGACGAAGAAGAAGAACAGCCCGACCAGCAGCGCGAAAATCTTTATCCGGTCCCAGAGGACCATGGGCTTGCGGGTCGCCCGGTCTTCGAGCCGCTCCCTGCTCTTGAACCCGAAGGTAGGGCCCTCGTCAGGAGGGGCGAGGCCGGCCGGTTCGATGCTGGTGTCAGGCATGGATCAGCCCTTCGGTTTGACGGTGAACGACTTGGCGATCTCGGTGAAGAGTCGGTTGTCGCGGAGGAACTGCGCCTCTCCCGAGCGGATCAGGAGGACGTAAAGGCGCTTCGCCTTGCTGTCGACCAGGGTCGTCTGGTCGAAGGCGTAGAACGGGGACGACGGGTTGGGCCGCAGGACGTAGCGCAGGCGGATGCCGCGGACCCCGCTGTCGTAGTGGAGCTCCTCCTCGTCGATGGGACGGAAGGTCGTGGTGGGCTCGCCGGAGACGCCGACGCCCCGGCCGGTGGCACTCGACTGGGCCTCGGCCTTCATCTCGTCGTAGTTGACGATGACGTTGCGCAGGGCGGCCAGGCTGACCTGGTCGTGCTCGTCGCGATCGAGGGTCCGCACGCTGATCTCGACGACCGGCTCCTCGGCCAGGGTCAGGGTGTGCTCGACGGAAGGCTTCGGGTCGCCGTCGAAGGCGGCCCGCCACTGGAACTGACGGTTGATGAGCACGTCGATCAGTGACGTCGGCTGGTTGGCCTGGCGGGCGGCACCGATCTCGGCGTCGACCAGGTCGTCCTGGGTGTATTCCTTCCAGTTCGCCGGCACCTTCAGGTACGTACCGATCTCGCCGTTGCTGACGTAGCGGAACTTGGAGTCCCCACACGCGGTGGCCAGCACCAGGGCGAGCAAGACCGCGGCCAACGCCGGCCGATGACGACGGCCGCGGGCAGGGCATGACGATTTGGTGCGGGGGACGCCCACGCATAGGAGCTTACCGGCGGAACGGCCTTTCCACGGCCTCCGAGCCCCTTCCGGCCCCGCTCCACACCCCTGTAATGTCCGGCGGGCCTCATGTCCTGCGACCGCCGGTTCCGATTCGGGGCCCAGCTCTCCTTCGCCGGTGCCGGCGACGAGTGGGTGGCGAAGGCCCGGCGGGTCGAGGAGCTGGGGTACTCGACGTTGTCCGTCCCCGATCATCTCGACGACCAGCTGGCGCCCTTCCCCGCGCTCACGGCGGCGGCCGCGGCCACGACCACCCTCCGGGTGGGCACGCTCGTCCTGGGCAACGACTACCGCCACCCCTTGCTCACGGCCAAAGAGGCGGCCACCGTCGACCTGCTCTCCGGCGGGCGCCTGGAGCTCGGGATGGGGGCGGGATGGCTGCGCAGCGACTACGACCAGTCGGGCATCGTCCTCGACCGGCCCGGCGTGCGCATCGACCGCCTGGAGGAGGCGCTGGTGGTGATGAAGGGCCTGCTGGCGGGGGGGAAGTTCTCCTTCTCCGGCACCTACTACACGGTCAGCGGCCATCCTGGGACCCCGCTGCCGGTCCAGCGGCCCCGGCCCCCGATCCTCGTCGGCGGGGGCGGCCGGCGCATCCTCTCCCTGGCCGGGCGGGAGGCTGACATCGTCAGCGTCAACTTCGACCTTCGCTCGGGCGCCATCGGCACCCAGGTGGGGGCGACGGCCACCGCCGGCGCCACCGCCGAGAAGGTGGGCTGGGTGCGCGAGGCGGCCGGTGACCGGTTCGACGACGTCGAGCTGTCCCACACCGCCTACCTGAGCATGGTGACCGACGACCGTGACGCGGTCGCCGGTGGCCTGGGCTCCGGGTTCGGCCTCGACGCCGTGCAGGTCCTGGGCATGCCGAACTTCCTCATCGGCACCGTGGCCCAGATCGCCGATGAGCTCGAGCGCCGGCGGGACGAGCTCGGGTTCTCCTACGTGGTCGTCGGCGGCGAGTGCTACGAGGCCATGGCGCCCGTCGTGGCCCGCCTGGCGGGGAGATAGGAAGAGCCCCATGAAGTCCACCGAACTCTCTATCGACACGTCACGGCGCCAACTGACGGATCTCACCCCGGAGATCTCGGAGTTCTGCCGGTCCGTCGGCGACGGGCTGCTGTCGGTCTTCGTGCCCCACGCCACCGCCGGCGTGGCCCTCATGGAGACCGGATCGGGATCCGAAGCCGACCTCGAGGAGGTCCTGAACCGGCTGCTGCCCCGCGACGACAGGTACCGCCACCGCCACGGTGCCAGGGGGCATGGGGCGGACCACGTCCTGCCCGCCCTCGTCAGCCCTTCAGTGGTGATCCCTGTCGAAGGCGGCCGCATGCAACTTGGTACGTGGCAGAGCGTCGTCCTGGTCGACCTCAACGCCGACAACCCCCGCCGCACGGTGCGCCTGAGCTTCCTCTCCGGCTAACGAGCCCTACAGCCCTAGCGGGAAGCGGTCGATGATCACGAGGTGAGCCCCGGACGGGTCGGGGCTACCGGACCGGAGAGGGGAGTCAGGGTGACTCCGTACCAGTACGAAGGCGGGCGGGACAGCTGCATCGGATGTGCGGACATCGTCCGCGTCGGCGACACCGTGGTGGCCGTCTCCGACGACCGCCCCGACCGGCTTTTCTGCGTGGCGTGCTGGTGGCTGCACGAGTGCGACCTCGCCCTTCCCCGCTGGGCCCGCCCGGCACGGAGCCGGACCAACCTTGCCGGGGTATTCCGCCCCGCGACCAAGGAGCGCGCCAGCTGAGCGGTACGGCCGCCCCGCCGGGACCGGTCACCGCCACCGTCGAGATTCGCAAGTTCTCGCAGTTCCGCGGTATCCACGTCGAGGTCGAGCGCGTCTAGTCGAGGAGGCCGAGGACGGCCGACAGGTCGGAGGCCCGGTGGGCGCCGGCCGGGAGCGGGGGTGGCTCGCCCACCATGTCCTCGCGCCACACATGCAGGGCCGACATGCCGTAGGCCAGCGGGCCCTCGACGTCGGCGTACATGGTGTCGCCCACGAACAGCGCCTCGGGCGGCGCCACGTAGCAGCGCTGCAGCGTGTGGCGGAAGATGCGGGGATGGGGCTTGCGGGCGCCGGCCCGGGCCGAGGTGACCACCACGTCGACCATGCCCTCGAGGCCGGCGGCCGCCACCGCCCGGTCGATGTCCCAGTCCCAGTTCGAGCAGATGGCCAGGATCACCCCCCGCCGGCGCAGCTCGACCAGCACGCCGGCCGCCTCGTCGTAGGCCTCGAGGGAGTAGGTCTTGGACGCGGTGTGGAGGTCGGCCACCAGCGCATCGAGGTCGTCGTCGCCCACGCCGCAGTTGCGGGCCCGCCGGCGGAGCCGTTCCAACTCCCATGCGACGTAGGCCTCCCGGCTCGTGGAGTGCTCGGCGTGGTCGTCGCCGTCGCTGGTCTCGCCGATGAAGTTCCATCCCCAGCGCTCGGCGTCGAAGGCCAGGCCGTGGCGGGAGAAGACCTGCTCGTGGGTATCCCCCCAGGTGACGGCGCGGGCCAGGGTCCCGTAGAAGTCGAAGAGCACGGCGCGGATCGGCTCCATGCGATGATGGTCCCACGACTCACGACGAGGCCCTCGGCGTGGGCCGTCGCCGCCCCGGCTCTCAGGCGTGGTCGTGCACGTCGACCCCGGCGACCACGACGTCCGGTCGGTCGCGCACCCGGAGCCAGCCGAACACCATCCCCACCACTGACCAGTAGGCGGCCGCGCCGGCCACCGTCGCCAGGCGGAACTGCCAGATGAGCGTGGCCGGGGCGTCGACGGGGTCGGTGTTCGAGGGGAGGAGAACGAGGCCGACCGCGGCCAGGACGACCCACACGGCCACTGTGGCCGGCACCGCGGCGGGCGTGGGCACGCCCTTGGCCACCAGCGCCCGCCACGCCCTCCACCCGCCCCACGTGGCCAGCAGCGACCACCCCACCGCCACCAGGTACAGGGCGGTGCGCCGGCCGATGGTGTCGGGGTCGCCGACCGCCGGCGGGTTGGCCGGGTATCTCAGGAACGGGAGCAGGAACACGGCGGCGAAGCCGGTTGCCGCCAGTGCCACCGAGGCCCGCCAGTCGTCGGTCGTGCGCATGCGGTGCCGGACCAGGGCGTAGGCCAGGGTGAACACCGCGCCCAGGGCGGCGCCGTAGAGAACGGCCGCCACCATGCCGCCGACCTGCTGGGCGCCGAGGCTGAACATCTCGTCGCCGCCGGCGCCCTCCAAGGCGACGGCGCGCCCGATCGGCCCTGCGCCGATCAGGCGCAGCACAAGCGCGAGGGCGGCCCCGCCGGCGACGCCGGCGAGCACGCCCTCCTTCAACAATCGTCGGAACACTCAGTCCTTTCCGTCTGCGCGCCGTGCCGTCAGTGACAGGGCACGCCGAGCAGGTGGCGGCCGTCGTGGAACAGCTCGTGCAGGAAGCCGGCGCCGGCCTGCAGGGTGGCGCCGTTCTCCATGGTCAGGGCGTAGACGGCCAACACGGCGAAGGCGGTGACGAGCCACGCCCACGCGGGAACGGCAATCCGTTCGAGGGCGACGGCTCCGCCGTCAGGTGTGGATGTCTCCAAATGAAATCACCTCCTCTCCGTGGTGGTGCGCGTGCTTGTGCTCGTAGCCCGGGAGGGCGTGGCGGTAGACGCACAGGTCGCAGTTCATGAAGGCGTCGCCGGCGAGGGCCTCCCGGTAGCGCTCCAGCACCAGCCGGGCGATCCGGAGGTCGGCCCCGAGGTGGGGGCCGGGCCGGGCATCGACGTCGGGGTGAGCCTCGGCCCACGCCGCCACCTGGTCGTGGATGCGATCGACGAGGACGCCGGTGAACAGGAAGTAGGGGACGACGACGATCCGCTCGGCGCCCAGCAGCCGGCAGCGCTCGAGGGCGGTGGGGACACGGGGATCGGCGAGGGAGACGAACGCCGGCTCCACCATGGCCAGGCCGCGGGAGTCCGAGAGGAGCCGGGCCACCTTGTACAGGTCGGCGTTGGCATCGGGGTCGGAGGAGCCCCGGCTGACGAGGACGACGGCGGTCTCGGCGGGGTCGCCGTCGCCCACCGCGGTGCGGATGCGCTCCTCGGCCACGGCCAGCACCGACGGGTGGATGCCGAGGTGGCGGGCGTAGGCGAAGCGGACGGCCGGGTGGCGGTGGCGCCCCCGGTGGAGGGCGGCGGGGCCGTCGTCCTTCATGTGGCCGGCGCCGAGGAGGACCAGGGGGACGGCCACCACCGACGCCGTCCCCCGGTCGACCAGCCGGTCGACGGCGGTGTCGAGGTCGGGCGACGCCAGCTCGATGAAGCCGCAGCCCACGTCGAGGGCCGGGTCGACCTCGGAGACCGCCCGGGCCAGGTCCCAGTACTCGGCCACGCCGGCGGCGGACCGGCTGCCGTGGCCGACGATGAGCAGCGACGGGCGCTCAGCCACGGGCCAGCCTCACCAGGGCGTTGAGGGCGGCGGCGGCCACCGCGCTCCCGCCCTTCTCGCCGATGTTGCTGATCGCCGGCAGCCCGCTGGCCCGGAGCCGCTCCTTGGACTCCGCGGCGCCGACGAACCCGACGGGCAGGCCGATGACGAGCACCGGCGCGAACCGGCCGGCGCCGTGCAGGCGGACGACCTCCTCGAGGGCGGTGGGGGCGCAGCCGACGACGACCACCGCCCCGTGCGGGTGGGCCTCGGCTGCCGCGGCAATGCCCGCGGCCGAGCGGGTGGTGCCGGGCTCGGCCCCCGCCGGCAGGTAGCAGCGGGCGCCGGCGCCGGTGATCCCGTGGCGGACCATCTCCACGTCCACCACCACCGGGGCACCGCCGGCAAGGGCGGCCACACCGGCGTCGGCGGCGGCCTCGTCGACCACCATGGTGGTGGCGTAGTCGAGGTCGGCGCTGGCGTGGATGACCCGGGCGACGACGGCGGCGGCCGCCGGCCCCAACGCCGACAGATCCACCCGCTCGGCAAGGATGCGGTAGCTCTCGGCCTCGATGGGGTGGATGGCCGTCATCCGGCGAGCTCCCGGATGGCGCCGGCCGGGCAGACCTCGACGCAGGCCAGGCAGGTGGTGCACCGGTCGACGATCACCAGTGGGTGCCGGCGGGCGGCGACCAGGGCCCGCTCGGGGCAGGTGGCCAGGCAGGCCCCACAGCCGGTGCAGCGCAGGTCGATCGAGACTGTCACGCCTCGTACCCCCGGGGCGTCACCATGCGGCCGCCGGTCACCCGGGTGGTCGACGAGCCGACGACCACGCACGTGGTCATGCCGACGGCGCGGGCGTCGACGGCCTCCAGCGTCGTCAGCTGCACCGACTGTGCCGGGCGGGTGGCGTCGGTCACGACACCCACGGGGGTCCCGGCGCCACGGTGCCGGCGCAGGATGTCGCAGGCGGCGTCGAACTGCCACGTGCGGCCCCGGCTACGCGGGTTGTAGAGGGCGACGACGAGATCGGCCTCGGCTGCGGCCCGCAGGCGGGCCTCGATGGCGGACCACGGCGTGAGCAGGTCGGACAGGCTGATGATCACGTGATCATGGCCCAGGGGGGCGCCGAGGAGCGCCGATGCAGCGAGGGCGGCGGTGACCCCGGGCACCACCTCGACGTCGACGCCGGCATCGCCCGCCACCTCCAGGGTCAGCGACGCCATGGCGTAGACGCCGGCGTCGCCGGAGCACACCAGCGCCACCCGCCGGCCGGCGCCGGCCTCGGCGACCGCCTGCTTGGCCCGCGCCGTCTCGTCGCCGATGGGGCTGCGGACGACCTCCTGGGCCGCGGTCAGCAGGTCGGCGCAGGCGTCGACGTAGGGCCGGTAGCCGATGACGACCTCGGCCCGGCGGACGGCGGCCTCCGCCGCCGGCGTGCGGTGGGCGACGTCGCCGGGGCCCAGGCCGACCACGGCCAGGTGCCCTCGCGGCCCCCGCCGGCGGGCGATGGCGACGGTGGCCTCCTTGCCCGCCTGCTTGGGGACGACGAGCTCGGCGCCGGGGCCGGCGGCGAGGAGGGCGGCGGCCTCGGCCACGCTGGCCGTGCCCACCGCGGCCCGCACCACCTCGCTCGGTGTGGGCACGTCGACCGCGGCCAGCGCTTCGGCGGTGAACGCCCGGAGCGGCAGGGCGAGGGACGTTACGACGGGGTCACCGGCTCGGCGGTCGATGGTGGCCACTTCGGCGAGCGATTGGCGCGCCAGGCCGGCGAGGGCGGTGTCGAGCAACGCCGCCGCGGCATCGGCGCCGGCGCCCGAAGACGCCCCCACGCCTACCACCAGCGACGGCGGGTGCAACGCCACCACCCCCGCGTCCGGCGGCACGGCCTGGTCGGTGACCACGATCCGCTCGGGCCCGTCGCCGGCTGCGAACGGCGCCGGCCACGCCAGCTCGTTGGCGATCAACGGCCGGCGGCCGTCGAGCATGGCGGTGGTCACGCCGGCGATGTCGCCCGTGGCCTTGAACCCCGGCAGCTGGTCCAGTGCCGGCACCGCCGCCGCATCGGTGGCCGTGGTGATGACCGGCGTGGCGCCCAGGGCGGCGGCGACCGTGGCGGCCAGGGCGTTGGCCCCGCCGGCGTGGCCGCCGCAGAGGGCGACGGCGAACCGGCCCGCCTCGTCGACGCAGACCACCGCCGGATCGGTGGCCTTGTCGGCGAGCAGGGGGGCGACGATGCGGACGGCGGCGCCGGCGGCGAGGAAGAGGACGAAGGCGTCGACGTCACTCCAGCGAGCGGGCACGACCTCCGTCGCCCGCCCGTCCGACACCACCTCGTAGGGCAGCCGCTCGGCGAGGCCCCGCCCGGCGGCGGTCACCGTCACGCTCAGGACCTTCATTCCTCCGGCCCCCAGGCCACGAACACCGGGTTCTCGGCGGCCAGGCGGATGCCGCCGTCGGGCAGCACCGCACCGCGCGCCACGCCGACCTGTACGAGGTGGCCCAGCCGCTGTGCCGCGGCCGCGGCCCGGTCGAGAGCGGCGAAGGCGGCGACCACCCGGCCGCCGGGCGCCAGCCGCTCGCGCACCGCGTCCAGCACGTCGAGCCCGCCGCCGCCCACGAAGGCCCGGTCCGGGTCGGGCAGCCCGGCCAGCACGGCCGGCGCGTCGCCCTCGACCACCTCGACCCGCACCCCGTGGGTGGCGACGTTGGCCTGCAGCCGCTCCACCTCCCGATCCACCGCGAAGACCCTCAGGCCCGGGCTGAGGCGGGCGCACTCGATGGCGACGCTCCCGCTCCCGGCGCCGACGTCCCACAGCACGCCGGCCGGCGGCAGCCCCAGCTTGCCGAGGGCCACGGCCCGCACCTCGGCCTTGGTGATCATGCCGTGGCGGTGGGCGAACTCGTGGTCCGGCGCGCCCCAGGTCAGCACCGGCCGGGTGGCCGGCGAGTCGAGGAGGACGACGACCGACACCGGATCCCACGTGCCGGCGGCCAGGCCGGGCAGGTCGACGCCGGCGACCGACTCCTCCGGGTAACCGAGTCGGGAACACACGACCGCCCGGGCATGCCGGGCGCCCAGCACGAGCAGCTCCTTCCCCAGGGCCTCGGGCGGCGAGTCGGGCGAGGTCAGCACCGCGGCCTTCGCCGACGCCGCCGCCCACCGGGCCGCGGCCCGCAGGGGCCGACCATGGGCCGACACGACCACGGCGTCGTCCCAGGGCATGCCGAGCCGGGCAAAGGCCAGCGACACCGACGACGGCGCCGGCCGCACGTCGAGCGCCTCCGGACCGAACCGCTCGGCCAGCGGCCGCACGACGCCGAAGAACCCGGGGTCGCCGGACGCCAGCACGCACACCCGGCCGGGCTCGGCGGCGATGGCGTCGAGGACGGGGCCAAGGTCGCCGCCGATCACCAGATGGCGGCCGCCGTGGCCGTCGACGTGCCGGCGCCCGCCCACGTACAGGTCGGCGCCCGGCACCGTCGCCGGCATGCCCACGACCACGATGGGGAGCTCAGGCACGGGCCACCACCGCGTCGCCCTCGAAGTCGACCATGACCACTTCGGTGCCGACCTTGCCGGCGGTGTGGGCCTCGCAGGCGGCCCGGGCCAGGGCGCACACCCGCTGGAGGGGGGCGACGTCGCCGTGGGCCATGGCCGTCTCGAAGAAGTGGCGGGCGGTGGCCGTCGCGGTGGCCGCGGCTACCACCTCGACCGGCGATCCGCTCTCCCGGGCCACCGACGCCAATAGCTCACCGTCGACCTGTGACCGGTGGAAGTGGGTCATCATCACCCCGGCGGCCAGCTTGGTGATCTTGCCGGCCATCGCCACCAGCACGACGTGGCGGATCCCGTCGGCGGCGGCCCGGCGCAGGGCGGTGCCGGTGAAGTCGCCCACCTCGACGAAGCACACCTCGGGCAGGTCCGGCCGCAGCCGCATGGCCGCCTTCTCGGACCGGCTGCCGGTGGCCAGCACCACCTCGGCCGCACCCTGGGCGGCGGCCACGTCGATCTGTTGGGTCACCGACGCCCGGTATGCGGCGGTCGAGAACGGGCGCACGACGCCGGTCGTTCCCAGGATGGAGATGCCGCCGACGATGCCCAGGCGGGCATTGGACGTGCGGGCCGCCATCTCGTCGCCGCCGGGGACGGAGAAGGTGACGGCCAGGGGCGACGAGGTCACCTCGGCGAGGGCGGCGGCGATCATGCGCCGGGGGACGGGGTTGATGGCCGGCGTGCCGACCTCCAGGCCCAGGCCGGGCTTGGTGACCGTGCCGACGCCGGCCCCGGCCAGCAGCGCCGGCGGGCCGGCCTCTGCCACCTCGGCGGTCATCCGGGCCCGGTCCGTGCAGTCGGGGTCGTCGCCGGCGTCCTTGACCACGACGCAGCGGGTGGGCGACTCGACCTCCACGGCAAAGCTGACCCGCCGGCCGCTGGGCAGGCCGACCTCCACCGACGCCGGCGGCGCGCCGGTGACCAGGCCGATGGCCGCCGCCTTGGCCGCCGCGCTGGCGCACGTGCCGGTGGTCCAGCCCGTACGCAGCCCGCCTCGCGCGCCGCTCATGCCGGTCGCCCCGCCGTCGTGCCTGGCACCGAGCGCCGGCGGAACATGTGGGCGAACCCGGGGGAGTAGAGGTGGGAGCGGCCGCCGGCGCCGGCCAGCGCCGGCCCCACCAGCACCAGCACCGTGGTCTTGGTGCCGAGGGCGGCCATCTCGGTGGCGAGGTCGCCCACCGTCGTCACGACCACCCGCTCGTCGGGCCACGACGCCCGCACGACGATGGCCGCCGGCGTGGCGGCCGTGTAGCCGCTACCGGCGCCCAGCAGCTCCGACGCCAGCTCGACCGGCCGGGCCGCGGAAAGGAACACCGCCATCGTCGTCCCGTGGGCGGCGAAGGCGGCGACGGACTCGCCGGCCGGCATCGACGCCGCCGTCCGGCCCGCCAGGCGGGTCAGCACCACGCTCTGGGCCACGCCGGGCTGGGTCAGCTCCCGCCCCAGCGCCGCCGACGCCCCGGCCAGCGAGCTCACCCCCGGCACGATCTCGAAGTCCCGCCCGTTGGCCGCACACCAGTCGATCTGCTCCCCGATGGCGCCGTAGACCGACGGGTCGCCGGAGTGCAACCGCACCACCGCCGCCTCCGGCCCCGCCGCCGCGTACACCGCCAGCACGTCCTCGAGCGTCATCGCCGCCGAGTCGTGGACGGCCGCCCCGGCCCGGGCGTGGACCAAGATCGCCTCGGGCACCAGCGACGACGCCCACACCACGACGTCGGCGCCGGCCAACCGGTCGCGCCCCCGCAGGGTGATGAGGTCGGCCGCCCCTGGGCCGGCGCCCACGAAGGAGATCATCCGCCGCGCCCGCCCGGCGGCACGATGACCGTCGCCAGGTACGCCGCCGGCCCTTCGGCGGCCTCGGCCACCGGCGCGACCCGCTCGCCCGGCAGGCCGAGCAGCTCGCCGACCACGGCCCCGTCGAGCCGCCCCGCCGAGGCCAGCGACTCGGCCATGGCCGGCAGGTGGCGACCGCCCTTGTAGACGACCACGGCCTGCCCCGGATCGGCGAGGGCGGCGACGAGGGCCCCGGGGCCGTCGAGGGCGGTGACCAGCGCCAGCCGCTCGGTGTCGCGCAGCACGACGGTGCTCGACCGGGCGGCCAGGTCCTGGAAGGCCATGATCCCCGGCACGGTCTCGACGACCGCGTCCGGCCGCAGCTCCCGCACCCGGGCGGCCACCGAGGAGAACGTGCTGTAGATGTTGGGGTCGCCCAGGGTGACGAACGCCAGCCGCTGGCCGGCGTCGAGGCCGGCGACGACCGTCCTGGCGGCATCGTCGACGGAGCCGGCCGCCTCGCCCATGGCGAACACCAGCCGCTCGATCCGGACGCCGGCGCAGGCCTGGCGCACGATGGACTCCGCCCGGCCCACCGCGTCCATCGCGGAGGACGGCGCCAGCACCCGGTCGGCCTCCCGCACGGAGCGTACGGCCCGCAAGGTCAGCAGCTCAGGGTCACCGGGGCCTACGCCCACGCCGACGAGCGCCGCTCTGCTGCCCATCTCGACCCTCGGGATGCGGACTGGTTCTCTGGCGGTTCGACCTCTGGCTCCCTCTCGGTCACAGTGGCCTTCGGCCGCGCCGGACTCGCACCGGCTCGTCGACCCGACAGACGGGGGCCACTGTACCCGCCGGCGTCCCGTACCGATGAGCGGCCGGTACGCTGCTGCGACGCCCCTGCTCCGCAAGCTCCTCGTCGCTCTCATCCTGGTCCTGCTGCCGGCGTGCGGCGCCGGTGGCGGCGGCACCGAGGAGGACGCCCGGCCCGGTGGCCACGCCGGCGCCGTCGGGGCCGATGGTGGTCCTGCTGCGCTACGGCGGCATCGCCGGCTCCAACGACCGGGTTGCGGTCGATGCCCTCGGTGTGGCGACGGTGATCAGCGACCGGTCGCCCAACGCGTCGACCCGCACGCTGTCCTCCGGCGACCTTGCCGCCCTGCGCACCGCCCTGCAGCGGGCCGAGATCACCACCCTCCAGCGCAACTACCTCGACCGCCAGGCCCGGGACGCCTACCAGTACGACGTGACCTATCAGGGCGTGACCGTCACCGCCGACGAGGGCGTGATCCCCGACAAGCTCCGCCCGGTGGTCGACCAGCTCACGAAGCTCATCCCCTAGAGCGGTGATGCTCACGCCGAGACCCGGGCGGAGGTGCCGAGCAGGCCGCCACCATCGCCTCGGCCGGCGCCGGCGCCGCGCCGAGGTGCAGGTGGAGGTAGGACGCCAGCAGCGTGGGGGAGGCGAACCCGCACCGGCCGCCGCCGGCCCGGCCCGACCAGTCGAGGGCGTCGCCGGCGGGGTCGAGGGTGGAGTAGTGGAACTCGTGGCCCCGCAGGTCGGTGCCCGCCGGGCCCAGCGGTGAGGCGGTCCTGACCCGGGCTCGGCGGTAGCCGAGGGTCAGGCGGTCGGTCATCCGGCCTTCGGCGGGCAGGACGCCGGCCAGCGCGTGGCCGTCGAGCGAGCGGGCCAGCCACAGGAGGCCCCCGCACTCGGCCCAGGTGACCAGGCCGGCGCCGACCTTGGCCCGCACGTCGTCAAGCAGTGGCCCGTTGGCGGCCAGCCCGGCGGCGAAGACCTCCGGGAACCCGCCGCCGGCGTACAGGCCGGTGGCCCGCTCCGGCAGCCGCCCGTCGACGAGCGGGTCGAAGTGGACCAGCTCGGCACCGGCCTCGGCCAGGCGCTCGAGGTTGTCGGGGTAGGTGAAGCTGAACGCCGGACCGCCGGCCACGGCCACCACGGCAGGGCCCGAGCGGCCCCCTGGGCGCGACCCATCGCCCTGGGACCAGCCGGCCGGCGGATCGCCGACCGCCAGCGCCGGCGCCGATCGGGCCAGGGCCATGACGCCGTCGAGGTCACAGTCCCGGGCGACGGCTGCGGCCAGCGCGGCGACCGACCGGCGGACGGCATCGGGCTGCTCGACCACCGGCACCAGGCCCAGGTGGCGGTCCCGCCACCCGTAGTCCGGCGAGCGGCGCAGGGCACCGAGGACCGGAACGCCCACCGGCTCGAGGGCGGCCCGTAGCAGGGTTTCGTGGCTGTCGCCACCCACCCGGTTGAGGATCACGCCGGCTACCGTCACCGCCGAGTCGAAGGTGGCGAAGCCGTGGACCATGGCGGCCACCGATGCTCCGACCGCCGACGCGTCGACCACCAGCACGACGGGTGCGGCGATGAGCCCGGCCACCTGGGCCGTGCTGGCCTCCGGCCCCGAGCGGTCGCCCGACCCGTCGAAGAGGCCCATCACCCCCTCGACGACCAGGACATCGGCGCCGGCCCCGGCTCGGCCGGCCAGGGCCGGCACGGCCTCGGGCCCGCACATCCAGGCGTCGAGGTTGCGGCTCGCCCGCCCGACGGCCAGGGCGTGATAGCCGGGATCGATGAAGTCGGGGCCGACCTTGGCCGCCCCCACCACCAGCCCGCGCCGGCGCAGCGCCGCCATCAGCCCCGTGGCCACCGTGGTCTTGCCCACGCCCGACGACGGGCCGGCGATCACCAGTCGGGGGCCGAGGCGAACCACGGCATACCGTAGAGCGGCGGTACCCTCGGCCTGTGGACGCCGGGTTCGCACTGCCCCTCTTCGCCGTCGTGGCCGGCCTCATCTCCTTCAGCTCGCCGTGCTGCCTGCCTCTGCTGCCCGGGTACCTCTCCTACGTCTCGGCCCTCCCCGTCTCCGAGCTGGGCGACCGCCAGGCCCGCATGGTCACCCTGCGGGCCGCCCTGCTGTTCGTCGCCGGGTTCACGGTGGTCTTCACCGTCCTCGGCGTCCTGGCCCAGCTCCTGGGCTCGGTGTTCCTCGCCAACGGCGGCCCCGTGGTCCGCTGGTTCGGCGTCCCCATCATCATCCTCGGGCTGTCGACCATGGGGGTGCTTCGTATCCCGTTCTTGATGAAGGAGCGCCGCATCGACCTGGCCCGGGTACCCCGGGGAACGGCCTGGGCCTTCCCGATGGGGATGGCCTTCGCCGCCGGCTGGGCCCCCTGCCTCGGCCCCGTCCTGGCCACCATCTATGCCACCGCGGCGGTGAGCGGGACGGCGGTGTGGGGCGCCATCCTCCTCGTCCTGTACTCGATGGGCCTGGGCGTGCCGTTCGTGGCCCTGGCCCTGGGGTTCAACCGGGCCCAGCGGTCGCTCGGTTGGCTCCGGCGCAACGGCCGGCGCATCGAGGTGGCCGGCGGGGCGCTCCTGGTCGTGGTGGGCTTGCTGTTCGTCAGCGGCCGCTGGCAGGGTTACTTCCAGCCCTTGCAGCGCTGGTTCGCCGAGCACGGATGGCCCCCCGTATGACGGACATCACCGAAACCCCGCCGACCGACGAGGAGGTGCCACCTCCGGTCGTGGCCGGTCTGCGCCGGAGCCGCAAGGTGCTGTGGATCGCGGTGGCCGTCGCCGTGCCGGTGTTCATACTCGTCGCCGTCCTGGCCAGCCGCCAGCCGGCCGCCACCCGGATCGCGGCATCGCCCCTGGTGGGCAAGCCGGCGCCGGCCATCGAGGGCACGACGGTCGACGGTACGCCGGCGTCCTTGGCCGAGCTGAAGGGGAAGTGGGTCGTCGTCAACTTCTTCGCCACGTGGTGCGTGCCCTGCCGCGTGGAGCACCCGCAGCTCATCAAGTTCGCCGAGGCCCACCAGGCGGTCGGCGACGCCGCCGTCCTCGGCGTGGTCTACAGCGACAACACCCAGGCCGTGCGGGAGTACCGGGACAAGGAGGGTGGGGGCTGGCCGATGCTCACCGACCCGAAGGGCCGGGTCGCCCTCGACTATGGCGTCGCCGGCATCCCGGAGTCGTTCCTGATCAGTCCTGACGGGATGGTGGCGGCCAAACTCATCGGCGGCGTGCAGGCCGTTCGCCTCGACGAGCTGTTGAACCAAGCCAAGGCAGGGCGATAGCCGACGCGAGCAGCAGCGCCCCGCCGGCGACGATGGGCACGCGGGGCCGGCCGCCCGCTCGCACCTCCACCGTCGCCGACACCAGGTCGACGACGTTCGTCGTCCGGTTGCCGCGGGTGGTGTCGGGCCACACGACGGTCGTGGTCGCGGGCTGGGCGACCACGGCGACGTGGCTGCCGAGCATCACGTCCTCACCGGTGAAGGAACCGACCATCGAGTCGAAGCGCTCGGAGACCACCTTGCCGACGAAGGACTTCCCCCCGTCCGACGACGACGCGAGCACGACCTCGGCCAACACGTCGTCGGGATCTCGGCTGCGGTCGAGGTAGGCGACGTCGACCCGGCCGTCGGGTGCGACGGCGACGCCGGGGAGGAACTGGCCGCCGGCCGCCGGCCCCACCCGGCGGGGTGGTGACCACGTCGTCCCGCCGTCGTCGGACCGCGACAGCATCACGTCGCGGCCCGTCTCCCACGCCGCGTACGTGCGGCCGCGAGCCGGGTCGAGGGCGAACGCCGGCGCCGGCGCCAGGTCGATCAGCACCCGCTGCGGCGGGACCACGCCCTCGGCCACCGTGGCCGCCGGGCCGAACGTGGCCCCGCCGTCGACTGAACGCCAGAGGACGAGCCGCCAGGGCCCGGGCGGCGCCGGGCCGGGCCGGCCCTCGTGGGCGGTCTGATACGTGAACCGGTCGTCGACCAGGTCCAGGGCGCCGACGACGACCTGACCGCTCGGGCCCGCGAGCAGGGTCGGCTGCACGGCCAGCCGGTTCGGCTCGCTGACCGTGACCGGCGGCGAGAAGGTGCGCCCGCCGTCGTCGGAGCGGGCCAGGAGGATCGGGTTGGGCGGCGGGCCGAAGCCGAGGAACTTGGTGGCCCGCTCCTCGGTGGCGGCGATCCAGGCCACCAGCACCCGCCGGCCCTCCACCGCCAGCCGG
>DATLHA010000182.1:0-19996 GCA_035540095.1 Acidimicrobiales bacterium
CCCACCGCCGGCCCAGCAGGAGCAGCCTCAGGAGCCGCTCCCGGCGACCGGCGACCGGATCACCGTCAGCCACAGCGGCAAGGCCCTCGACGTGGCGTACATCTCCATGGCCGACGGGGCCGGCGTCATCGTGTGGCCGCCCAACGGCGGTACCAACCAGCGGTGGTCGATCGAGCCGTTGGGCGACGGCAACGTGCGCCTCGTCGCCGGCCACAGCGGCAAGGTGCTCGACGTCGCCGGAGCGTCGACCGCCGATGGTGCCGGCGTCATCCAGTGGCCCTGGAACGGCGGCCCCAACCAGCGCTGGCGCATGGAGAACCTCGAGGACGGCACGTTCCGCTTCATCGCCGGCCACAGCGGCAAGGTGCTCGACGTCGCCGGCCTCGACACCGCCGACGGTGCCGGCGTCATCCAGTGGCCCTGGAACGGCGGCCCCAACCAGCGCTGGCGGCGCCAGACCGTCTAGTGCCGCATCACGCAACGTCCAGCGCGCTCACGCCGGCCAGGACCACCGCCGGCTGCGTTCTCGTCCTCGACCCACCGGTCGTGCGCCTTCGTCCTTCGGCCTTGCCAACGGCGCTCCTGATCCGCCCTGCGCATCGCCGACGTCAGGTGACGGGGCACTGATGGCCGCGGTCCTGATCATCCAGACGCTCGCCATCGTCCTCCTCGGTGTGCTCGTCGTGGGGCTGCTGCGCAGCCACGCCGAGATCCTGCGCCAGCTCCACCAGTTGGGGGCCGGGACCGACCCCGACGCCGGCGCCGGCGTCACCAGCCCGGTGCCGGCGCCCGTGCGCCGCACCGCCTCCACCGGCTTCGACGTCACCGGCACTAGCCCGGCCGACGAGGACCTCCGTATCGGCGTGGTCGGGGCCCGCCAGAGCACGGTCCTGGCCTTCCTCTCCAGCGGCTGCCTGACGTGCGGCACCTTCTGGGACGCCTTCGCCGGTGCCGGCCGCCTCGCCGTCCCCGGCGACGCCCGCCTGGTGATCGTCACCAAGGGTCCCGAGATCGAGAGCCCGTCGCGCATCGGCGAGCTGTCGCCCCGGGCCTTCCCGGTGGTCATGTCCACCCAGGCCTGGCTCGACTACAAGGTGCCGGCCACGCCCTACTTCGTCTACGTCGACGGGCCCTCCGGGCGCATCGTGGGCGAGGGCTCGGCCCAGACCTGGGAGCAGGTCGTCTCCCTGTGGTCCCAGGCCCTGGCCGACGACACCGCCAAGGGCGAGGCCCGGGCCGACCGGGAGCTGCTGCAGGCCGGCATCCACCCCGGCCACGAGAGCCTCTATCCCGCGCAGGGGGCCGCTCGGGCCCCACACCCCGGGAAGAAGCCCTGATGCCGGGCTGGTTCGTCCTCGTCGCCGGCATGGCCGTGGCGACCGTCGCCGCCATCCGCTCCACCTGGTCGCCCTGAGGGGAGTCGATGCTGGCCAGCATCCACCCGCTCGGGGAGCGGGCCCGTGAACGTCGATGGGGGGTCACCGTGGGGGCCTACCTCCTGGGCTCCACCGTGGCCGCCACCCTCCTCGGCGCCGCCTTGGGCGGCGCCGGCGGCCTCCTGCCCCTGACGGCGGGCGCCACCGCGGTGCTGGTCGTCGCCGCCGGTGCCCTGGCCCTCGCCGCCGACCTCGGTGCCTTCCCGCTGCCGACGATCCACCGCCAGGTGGACAAGGACTGGCTCGATCGCTACCGGGGATGGGTGGTCGGCCTGGGTTTCGGGTTCCAGCTGGGCCTCGGTGTGGTCACCATCGTCAACACCGCGGCCGTCTACCTGGCCCTGACCCTGGCCCTGCTCACCGGCTCGGTTGCCGCCGGCGCCGTGGTCGGGACCACCTTCGGGCTTGTCCGGGCCCTGGTCATCCTGGCCGTGGCCCCGGTCCGCCGGCCCGACCAGCTCCGCCTCGCCCTCCGCCGCATGCACGGCTGGCGGACCCTGTCCCAGCGCGCCGGCATCGCCGTCCAGGCCCTGTTCCTGATCGCCGCCGGCGCCGTCGCCATCGCCCACTGAGGAGCCCACGTTGCAGACACTGAGCCGCCAAGGACTGGAGATCGAGCTCCCCGACGGTTGGGATGCCCGCATCTACCGCCGGCAGGCCGTCGACGATGCCGTCACCCGCCGGGCGATGCATGCCGCCAACTTCGCCCTGCCCGCCAACCTGGGCGACTACGCCGTGGGCGCCATCGAAGGAATGACCACCGGCGACGTGCTTGTCGTGCTCCTCGAATTCGACCCCGACAACGCCGGCCAGGGGTTGTTCTCCAACCAGGGCCTGCCCAGCGGCCTCGCCGCCTCCGACTTCAGCCCCACGGCCATGCCCCGGGCCATGCCCGGGCGCACCGCGGCCCAATGGTTCTTCTCCCTCAACGACCGGGCGTTCTGCCTGTACGTGGTCCTGGGCAGCCACACCGAGCGGGCCGGCATGATGGAGCTGGTCAACAGCGTCGTGGAGACGCTGAAGATCGACAGCTAGGCCCCCGATGCCGGTGCCGTAGGCGAGGGAGACGCACCGGTCGGCGTATCCCGAACGGCATCGGCGGGCGCCGGCGGGGAAACCACGGCGGGGGGCGTGGTGGTCGCCGTGGGTGTCGTGGTCACCGTGGGGGCCGGCGGCACGACGGTGGGCTCGAAGGCGTTGGCGCTGCGCTCGCTATCCGCCTGCCAGCTGCCGCCGCCCGAGGACTTGCCCATGAGGCCGTTGGCCTTCTCCTTGACCTGGGCCCGGCGCTGGTCGCCCCTCTCCTTGTCGAAGAAGTAGCTGGCCGCGGCGCCGACGCCCGACACGAACGCGAGGCGGAAGATCTTCTTTCGGATCGTGCGGAACATTCGGAACCTCCTGTAGCCGTGTGCCCGGTACTTACCCAGCGGCGGTCGTCGCTACGTGGCGTCGGCGCCGGTCTGGGTCTGCTCGCCCCACTCCTCGTCGCTCAGGCTCTCACTACCGCTGGGCTCCTCCTGCATCTTCCCGTCCTCGCGCTGGGTGCCGCCGTAGACGCCGTGGGACTCGGGGGTGCCGGTGTCGCTCACGACCCGGTGCCGTCGGGGGTGGCGTCGCCGGGGAACTCGGCCGGCGCCTCCTCCCCGGGCAGGCGGTCGTAGCCGGTGCCGGCGGTGCCCTGACCGCGGGAGCGCTGGAGCTTGGCCCAGTCCTCGGGGTTGTCAGGGGTCAGCTGGTCTCGGTCTTTCTCCATGGCCCTGCCCTACCCGCCGGCGCCGCCGACTACGCCGTGCGGGGCCGGCCCATCGCCACGTACGCCACCGAGCCGATGAGGCCGGTCACGGCGATGACCACCACCCAGATCATCTTCGACCCGGCCCGGAAGGCCGAGTCGTCGGGCACCCGGATGGCGTCGACCAGCGACCACACCCACATCGCCATGAGCGCCAGCACCGCCAGCAAGACCACCGCGCCACCGAGGACTTCCATCACTGTCTCCTTGTTCGTCGCCTGACAATGACGACAGTGACGGAACGGCCCCCATCGGGCATCGGCCGGCGAGAGGCTTCCCCGGCGGCGCGTACGCTGGCGGACGTACGCCCTAGAGCTTGGGCAGAGCCTGGTGGCGGCCGATGAGGGGGGCCAGCGGGTCGCCGGCGCCGGCCAGGCGGTCGAGCACGGTCCGGATCGTCCACCGGTCGGGGCGTAGGTCAGCGTCGTCGAGCTCGTCCCAGCGGACGGGCACCGAGACGGGGGCGCCGGCGGCGGGCCGGGGGCTGAACGGCGCCACCAGCGTCTTGTTGATGGCGTTCTGGGTGTAGTCGAGCCGGGCCAGGCCCTCCCGCCGGGTCTTGTGCCACTCCCAGCTCACCAGCTCGGGCACGGTGTGGCCCACCGCCCGAGACACCTTCTCCACCCATCCCCGGGTGTCGGCGAAGGAGTAGCGGGGCTCGATCGGGATCCAGATCTGCACGCCCCGCTTGCCCGTCACCTTGGGCATCCCGACGACACCCAGGTGCTCGAGCGCCGTCCGGTACAGGCGGGCCAGCACCAGGATGTCGTCGAAGCCGGTGGTCGTCCCCGGGTCGATGTCGATCAGGGCCCACGTCGGCTGGTGGACGTCGGGGATGCGCGACGTCCACGCGTGCAGCTCCAGGCCGCCGTAGTTGGCCATCCACGCCAGCGCCGGCACGCTGTCCACCACCGCGTAGCACCGGGTCTCGCCGGGATCGGCCTCGGTGTTGTGCCACTGGCGCAGCCAGTCGGGGGCGTGGCTGGGGACCTCCTTGTGCCAGAACCCAGGCTTGTCGACGCCGTTGGGGGACCGGTACAGGTTGAGCGGCCGGTCATGGAGGTACGGCAGCATCGACGGGGCGATCTGGGCGTAGTAGCGGATGACCTCCCGTTTGGTCACCGCCCGCCCGTCGGCGCCGGCGGGGAAGAGCACCTTGTCCAGGTTGGTGACCTTCAGCTCCCGGCCCTGGAGCTCCCACAGCCCGCCCTTGCCCAAGGTGTCGAGCGCCGCCAGCTCCTCCTCGGTCGGTGGGTCCCACGCCGGCCGAGCGGTGCCGCCGATGGCGATCGACGCCTCCGCCGCCGGCAGGTCGCTCCGCCACAGCGCCTCGGGGGCGGCGGCCACCTGGTCGTTGGTCAGGCCCGTCTTCACCGAGCGGGGGTGGTCCTCGGGGTCCCAGCCGGCCACGGCGAAGTCGTCGTTCTTGTGCAGGAGGAGCCACTGCTCCTTGCCGGCGCTGTCCCTGTCCCGCCGGACCAGCACGAAGCGGCCGGCCAGCTTCTGGCCCTGGAGGTCGAAGTGGAGATCGCCCTTCTCGATGGCCTTCAGGGGGTCGCCGGGCTTGGCGTGGGCCCACGTGCCCCAGTCCCACACGATGACATCGCCCCCGCCGTACTCACCCTTGGGGATGACGCCCTCGAAGTCGAAGTACTCGACCGGGTGGTCCTCCACGTGGACGGCCAGCTGGCGGGCCTTGGGGTCGAGAGTGGGCCCTCGGGGGACGGCCCAGCTGACCAGCACGCCGGCCATCTCCAGGCGCAGGTCGTAGTGCAGCCGGCGGGCCCGGTGGCGCTGGACCACGAAGCGGGTCGAGCCGGCCGGCGCGGCACCGGTGCCCGCCGGCTCGGCGGTGACCGCGAAGTCGCGCTTGGCCCGGTACGTCTCCAGCCGCTCGTAGGCGTCTATCTAGACCCCGCTCTCCGTGGTGTCGACCACCGTGCCAGCTCGTCCCGGCTGGCGTAGTCGCCCGGGGGAGCGCCAAGACGCGCCTTCAGGCGCTGCTCGCGGCCACGGTGGCCAACTTCGAGCGCCTGGGTGGCCTCGGCGCCTTCGAGGCGCCGGCCACCGTCGCCATCGCCGCCTGATCGGGCCACATCCGTTGGCCCATGCGGCGAACTGAGCGCTACCGACCGGCCGATATGGCCGATACCGCCCATATCGGCCCCGATCAGGCGTCGCGGCTCAGCGGGCTCGCCGACGATGTCGTTCCTGGTTCCGACCAAGGCGTCACCGCAGAAGGCCACTTCCTGCCGGCTCACCTAGGTGACGACCACGCCGGTCAGGTCCTCCGCCGGCGGGTACTGGGGGTCCATCTCCGACAGCGTCTCCAGCAGGATGCGGTTCACGGCCCAGTTCCGGTACCACTTGCGATCGGCGGGAACGACGTACCAGGGGGCCGCCTCCGTCGACGTGCGGGAGATGGCCTCCTCGAAGGCGGCCGTGTAGTCGTCCCAGCGGGCCCGCTCCACCAGGTCGCCCTTGCGGAACTTCCAGCGCTTGGTGGGGTCGTCGAGCCGAGCCTGGAACCGCTCGGCCTGCTCCTCCTTGGAGATGTGCAGGTACAGCTTCACGATGCGGGTGCCGGCGGCGGCCAGGTTGGCCTCGAAGTCGTTGATGAGGTCGTACCGGGGCCGCCACACGTCTTCGGGGACGAGGTCGTGGACCCGCACGATGAGCACGTCCTCGTAGTGGGAGCGGTTGAAGACGACGACCTCTCCCTTGGCCGGGGCCTTGGCGTGAACCCGCCACAGGAAGTCGTGGCTGCGTTCCTCCTCCGAGGGGACCTTGAAGGACACCACCTTGCAGCTGGCCGGGTTCAGCCCCCGGAAGACGTTCTTGATGGTGCCGTCCTTGCCGCCGGCGTCGATGGCCTGGAGCACCACGAGCAGCGACTGCTCATCCTCGGCGTACAGCCGCTCCTGGAGTCCCTGCATCCCGTGCTGCAGCTCCTTGGACGCGGCGTCGGTGGCCTTCTTGTCGCCGGGGGCCCCGTCGGTGCTGCGGGTGTCGATCTTGGCGAGGTGGACGTCGCTGCCGGGCTCGATCCGCCACCGGGCCGCTTCTGTCTTGGCCATGGCCGGGAGCTACGCCGGACGGGTGGGACCGGCGCCGGCGCCGGTCTCCTCCAGCAGGGTGGCGATCTCGTCGAGGCGGGCGGCATCGAGTGTCACCGCGCCGGCGCCGATCCAGTCGTCGAGCTGGTCAGGCCGGCGGGCGCCGACGATGGCGCCGTCCACCGAGGGCCACGCCAGCGTCCAGGCCACGGCCAGCTCGGGCAGCGTGCAGCCCAGCTCGGAGGCCATCTCCCTCAGGCGCTCGATCAGGACGAGGTTGGCCTCCAAGCCGTCGCCCTGGAAGTCCGGGTGGCCCGAGCGCCAGTCGTCGTCGGGCAGGGACTCGGCCCGCCGGCGGGACATGCGCCCGCTCAGCAGCCCGGAGCGCATGGGGCTGTAGGCGATCACGCCCGTGCCCTGGGCCTGGCACCACGGCAGGATCTCCTGGGCGTTGTCACGGACCAGCAGGTTCAGCTCCGGCTGGCAGGTGTCGACGTGGCGGATGGCCTCGCACGCCTCCAGCAGGTCGACGGTGAAGTTGCTCACCCCGAGGTAGCGGGCCTTGCCCTCCTGGACCAGCTCGGCCAGTGTGGACCACGACTCCTCGATCGGCGTCCCGTCATGGCTCGGCCAGTGGATCTGGAGCAGGTCGATGGTCTCCACGCCGAGCCGGCGCAGGGAGTCCTCGCACTCCCGGCGGATCGACGCCGGCGCCAGGACGTTGGACACCGTCGTGCCGCCCGGCTCCCATACCAGGCCGCACTTCGTGAACACCAGCGGGCGGTCGGCCTCCGGGATCGAGCCCACGGCCCGGCCGACGACCTCCTCGGCGTGGCCCAGGCCGTAGGCCGGCGCGGTGTCGATCCAGTTGATGCCCAGGTCGACGGCCCGGCGGATCGTCGCGACCGACTCGATGTCGTCCTGGACACCCCAGCCCCCCTGCCAGCCGGCGCCGCCGATCGCCCAGGCGCCGAGGCCCACCCGGGTGATGCGGAGGTCCGTGCCTCCGAGCTGTGTGGTGCGGGATGCGACGTCGACGCTGGTCATGGCTCTCCTGACGAGGAGGCCACCCGCAGTCGGGCGGCGGTGTCCTCGGGTGCGGTGTCATTAATGAATGCCCCAGCGCCCAGTTCTGAACCCGCCAGGTACTTCAATTTCTCCGCCGTGCGGTGCAGAGGGGTGAACTCGATGTGGAAATGGCTGATGTGCTGGTGCTCCCCGTCGTCGGTCGGCGCCTGGTGCATGGACATCACGTACGGCAGGGCGAAGCCGAAGAGGCGGTCGTAGGAGCGAACGACGGCGCGGAGCACGTCGGCCAGGGCCAGTCGCTCGGGGTCGCTGAGATCGAGCAGGCTGGCGGCGTGGCGCAACGATGCCACGTGCACCTCGTACGGGAACCGGGCCGCGAAGGGCACGAAGGCCAGGAAGCTCCGGTTGTGGGCGATCACCCGTACGCCGTCGGACCGTTCGCGGGCGACCACGTCGCAGTACACGCAGGTGCCGTGCTCGGCCATGTGGGCAGTGGCCACGTCGAGCTCCTGGCGCACGCGGGGCGGGATCTCCGGGTAGGCGTATATCTGGCCGTGGGGGTGGTGGAGGGTGACGCCGACGGCCACACCCTTGTTCTCGAAGACGAAGACGTAGGCGACCTCGTCGCGGCCGCCCAGGACGGCGTAGCGGTCGGCCCAGACCGCCACCACCTTGGCGATCCGTTCGACCTCCATCTCGCCCAGGCTGAGGTGGTGGTCGTCGGAGTAGACGACGACCTCGTTGGCTCCGTGCGAGGGAAGGACGGGCGACAGCTCGGAGCCGGCGACCACGGGCTCGGGAGGTTCACGAACCAGCGACGGGAACCGGTTCTCGAAGACCACCACCTCGAACTCCGGCAGCGGGATCTCGGTGGGTGGCTGGCCCTCCTTGGTCGGGCACAGGGGGCAGAAGGCGTCAGGGGGGAGGAAGGTGCGGTCCTGGCGGTGGCCGGCGAACAGGCGCCACTCGCCGGTGACCGGGTCGTACCTTCGTTCCGTCACCTTCCCACCTCCTGCCGCCAGGAGTAGCCGATGAGGGCGCGGCCGTCGTCCTTGACCGACTCGGCCTTCTCCAGCACCGGCCGGGGTTCGCCGGCCCAGGCCATGACGTCGGCGAGCAGGGCGCAGGCCGCGGCGTCACCTGCGGCGGCGCGTTCCCGAAGGCGGTACTGGCAGAACACCAGCCGGCCGGCGCCGACGGCGTGGGACCCGAGCACCGTGCCGGTCATGGCGCCGGGTACCGGCTTGTAGGCGATCACCACCGGCGTGTCGGGGAAGGCGCCGCCGTCGACCTGGGACACCACGCTGGCCGACTGCACGGTGGAGTCCTCGGCCACCAGGACCGCTCTGCGGGGAAGGCTGGGCACCGCGCCGTGGTCGGTGGTGAACCGGAACACCGTCGAGCCCCAGACCGACGTCAGGGCCTCCAGCGTGACCGGGACGGGGTAGTGGGGCGCGGCCTCGATGGGCTGCGCCATGACCAGCACCACCTCGCCGGCGTCGAGGCGGGCCCGGGCCTCGGCCCCCGTGGCCGCGTCGAGGGCGTCTTCGGCGACGACGAACGGCCCGCCGCCGGCGGCGGGATCGGGCGCGGCCACTACGTGGATGGGGTAACGGTTCTCGGCCACCTGCTGACCGCCGGCGTACAGGCGCAGGACCAGGTCGTGGCTGCCCGGCACGTCGGGCGCGGCCACCTCGACGACGTCGTAGCTGCTGACCGTCCACCCGGGGACGTCGTCGAGCCGGGCGACCACCACCGTCTCCCGGAAGCGCTCGGCCACGGTGCGGCTCGGCAGGTCGTGGCTGTCGAGGCGGAGGAGGTCGTCGATGGTGGTGGTCGGCGCCGTCTCCCCGAAGCGGGCCTCCACGGTGACGTCGCTCAGCGCCGGCCCGTCGTTGGACACGTGGAGAGGGGCGCGGAGCATGCCGCCGGCGTCGACGACCAGGCTCTCGAGGTCGAGCATCGGCAGCACCAGCTGGTTGGCCCGCGTGGTCTCGGCGACGGCGATCCGCTTCGGCCGGCGGTGCAGGTCGAGCACGCCGTTCAGCTCCTGGGGGACGTCGGTCAGCTCGGTGAGGCAGTAGCCGCCGATGTGCTCGTGCCGGCGCCACACCTCGGTCTGCAGGCGGTTGGAGATGCCCTGGTAGCGCTGGGTCTCGATGATGAAGCGGGCGATGCTGCCCGGCCAGCGGGTGCCGGCCAGGGCGCCGGCGTAGACCTGCCGGGAGTCCCAGAACGGCGGCTCCGCCATCGCCGGCATGTCCGGCAGGCCCCAGTCGCCGTACTCGGTGACGAACAGGGGCCGGTCCTCGCCGGCGAAGCGCTTGGAGGCGGCCTCGATCTTGTCGAGGTAGTCCCGGTGGAGGCGCCCGTACCAGTGGGCGGTGAGGATCGGCGAGACGAAGACGTAGTCGGGATCGGGCTCGATCCAGTCGTTCTCGATGACGACCCGGGTCGGGTCCTCGGTGGTCACGGTGTCGTACAGCGCCCGGGCGAACTGCTCGTAGCCGGGCCACTGGCGGGCCTCCCACTGCCCGTCGCACACCTCGTTCATGGCCGACCACAGGATGATGCTCGGGTGGTTGCGGTCCCTGCGGACCTGCTCGCGGGCGGCGGCCAGGCACCGGCGGGTGAGCAGGGTGTCGCCGCCCATCTCTTCGTGGGCCAGGGGCTCGGCGACCGGGATGTCGCAGTGCAGCAGCATCCCCAACTCGTCGCAGACGTCGAGGTAGGTGGGGTCGAAGGCCTTGATGTGCAGGCGGAGGGTGTTGAAACCCATGTCCTTGGCCTTCGTCACCTCGTCGACGATCTGGGCCCGGGTGCCCTCGGCGTAGAGGCCGTCGGCCCGGAAACCCTGGACCAGGGCGCTTTTCATGCGGTACGGGACGCCGTCGACCAGTATGCGCTTGCCCTCCATCCGCACCGTGCGCAGGCCGAAGCGGGCCTGGCACAGGTCGCTCACGGCACCGTCGATGCGCGCGTCGACGACAGCCTCGTGCAGGAGCGGCCGCTCGGGAGTCCACCGGCCGGCGGTCGTCGGTCCGATGCGCACGTGGACCTCGGAGATGCCGGCGGCCGGCACCAGCTTCTCGAGTTCCCGGGCCGCGCCGAGCATCCGTACGCCGGCCCGGGCCCGGACCGGCCTGGCCGTGCGGTTCTGCAGCGTGACCCTGACCCGCAGGTCGTCGGGGTCGCCGTTCACGAAGACGTCGCGGACCACGACGGCGCCGTGCCGGCGGAGCCTGACGCCCTGCCAGATGCCGCCGTAGGTCATGTACAGGCTGGGCCGGCTCGGGAAGACGTGGTTGGCCCAGCCCTGCTTGCCGTGGGGCATGCGGGTGTGGTCGGGGTGGTCGAGGGACGGGTCGGTGACCCGCACGGCCAGCACGTTCTCGCCCGCCACCAGCGCCGGCCCCGGGTCCAGCTCGAAGGGGGTGAAGGGCAGATCGTGGCCGCCCAGGGCCACGCCGTTCAGGTACACGGTGGCCGCGTCCATGACCGCGTCGAACCGGAGCGTCCAGTGGCCGCTGATCTCCTCGACAGCGAACCGCCGGCGGTACCACGCCGGACCATCGAGGTCGAGCCAGCCCTGGGCCTCCCACAGGCCGGGGACGGTGATGGGCTCCGGGGGGAGGGCGTCGAGGTCCTCCAGGGCGTGGTCACCGGGGAAGAAGTCCCAGACGCCGTCGAGTGATGCCTGTCGCCGGCTGTCGAACTCCATCACAGGATTATTGCGACCTTGCCCCCCGCTCCCGCGTCAGCGGTGGCGTAGGCCTCCGCGGCATGCTCCAGTGCGAACCGATCGGTGACCGTGCGGTCGGGATGGAGATCCCACCGCACGAGCAGCTCCATGAGCTCCTCCATGTGGCCGACGCTGGTCACCCACGAGCCGATGACGGTGAGCTGGCGGTGGATGAGCACCGGGCTGGCGTCCACCTCCAGGCGGCCGCCCTCGCCGACGAGCACGCACCGCCCCCACCGGCGGGCTCCGGCCAGGGCCAGGGCCCGGCCGGCGGCCGAGCCGGAGCAGTCGACGGTGACCTCGCAGCCCACGCCGGCGGTGGCCTGCAGCACGCCGGGCTCACCTTCGGTGGCCACGTCGACCGCCTCCAGCGACACGGCGAGGTCCCGGCGCGCCGCCACCGGGTCGGCACCGACGACCATGGTCGCCCCCGTGGCCTTGGCCAAGAGGCCCACAGCCAGGCCGACCGGGCCCAGGCCGACCACCAGGACCGCATCACGCCCCGACACGCCGGCCCGGCGCAGCGCCTGGTACGCGGTGCCGAAGCCGCACGCCACGCAGGCCCCGTCGAGCCACGACAGGCCGTCGGGCAGGGCCACGCAGGTGGACTCCTCGGCGAGGAGGAAGTCGGCGTGGCCGCCGTCGCGCTGCCAGCCGTAGGCGGCCCGCACCGGCGACGTGCAGCTGATCATGTACCCGGCCCGGCAGTCGGCACAGAGCCCGCAGCCGGCGATGTGGTAGATCGCCACCCGGTCGCCGGCCTCGAAGCGCCGGCAGCCCTCGCCGACGGCCACGATCTCCCCGCACGGCTCGTGGCCCGCCACCACGCCGCGGTAGGCCTCGGCGCCGGTGCCCAGGTGCTCGCGGTAGATCGCCCGCAGGTCGCTGCCGCAGATGGTCGACGCCCGCATGGCCACGACGACCTGGCCGTGCCCCGGCGCCGGCTCGGCGACGTCGCGGATGTCGACCTGGCGCCCCCCAGGGAGAAAGACGCCTCTCACCAGGCGACCGGTGTGGGGCCGGCGGAGCAGGGCCCCCCGCCGGCAGCGACGGGCGCGTTGCGCAGCACCCGGCGGCCGGTGGTCGGGGACACGACGCCCTTCATCCGCCTCGCGGTGGCAGCGTCAAGCCATCTCCGCCACGGCGGCGGCGTCGCCCCCGTCTATCAGCGTGACCATGCGGCCGGCGATCGAGTCCCAGGTGTTGCGGCGCACGACGGCCTCCACGCCGGTCCGAGGCCGGCGGCGGGCCCACCTGACCGCGTCGGCGAAGGCGGCGCCGGTGTCGGCCAGCTCGACGTGGGCGCCATGGTCGGCCACCACGTCGGGGACCCGGGTGGAGACCACCGGCAGCCCGGCGGCGAAGTACTCCAGGGTCTTGGTCGGGCTGATCGACCGGGTGGCTTCGTTCAGGGCGAAGGGCATGAGGGCGACGTCGAACCCGGCCATGACCTGGGGAAGGCGAGCATAGGGCTGGGGGCCGGGGTAGACCAGGTTGGGCGCTTTGGGGAGCGACTCCCGGTCGATCTTCACGACGGGGCCGACGACTTCGATCTGCCAGTCGGGCAGGGCGTGGGCCAGGCCGCGGAGGAGGTCGAGGTCGACCCGCTCGTCGATGACCCCGACGTAGCCGGCCACCGGTACGGGCCGGGACCGGGGGCGCAGGGCGGCGGCAGGGGCGAAGTGCTCCGGCTCCACGCCGCTGGCGAACAGGTGGGTGCCGTGCGGGCGGTGGGCGAGGACGCCGTGGTACAGCGAACGGCCACCGGTGAAGACCACGTCGGCCTGGCGCAGGGCCTGGCGGTGGCGCAGGCGTAGCTCGGCCGCCGCCCCCTTGAAGGAGGCCAGGTCGTCCATGACGTCGTACACCAGCTTCGTGGGACGCAGGGCAGCGGCCATGTCGAGGGCCATGGGGGTGTACAGCCAGACGGTGCGGTCCTCGCTGGGCCCCAGGAGCTGCTGGACGGCGCCGGCGTAGGAAGCGGCGCCGGCGTTGTCGAAGCCGACGTGGCCGGAGCCGGGGACCTCGAGCCACACCCGGGTGACCGAGCCGTGATCCTCGGTGCGGAGCCGAGGAGCGTCGACATCGCAGGCCAGTGGCTCCTCGACGAACCACGTCCGCCGGTCGGCGGCCAGCCGGGAGATGATGTGTTGTGGGCGCTGCCAGACGAACGTCCAGCGCAGGTGGGACAGGACTACCAGCTCAGCTTGCACGCGAAACTCCAGGGACGGCGTCCAGGACCGGCTGGTTCTTCAACCCCTCCGCCCGCCCGCTACCCCCTCCCCCTGGCAGCCAAACTTCTACGGCGGCTGCCGGCGGATGCGTCGCCCGATCGCCGGATCGGCCCGTTCCTGGACCGTCACCTCGTGCGCCGGCGGGTCCTGCCAGTCCCAGTGGGCCATCTGGGGGAGCCAGCCGGCCAGCCAGCCGGCGACCGGGGGCTGGAAGCGGTACGCCGGCAGCTCGGCCGCCGGCGCCCCTCGGGCCGCCCGGGCGTAGGCCTCCGACATCGACGACGGGCGCCGGCGGAGCTGCTCGTCGAGCCAGTAGACGCCCACCGGGTCCACGTTGCCCTCACAGCGCACCAGCACCGAGTCCCAGTCCGTGGAGTCGACGAAGGGGAACCAGCAGTAGCCGTCGATCGGGACCCCCCGGGCGTGGGCGATCTCGCACTGCTCGAGGGTGTACTTGAGCCAGCTCACCCGGTCGGAGGCGAACCCCCGGATGTTGGTCTCGCCGAGAGCGCACGGCAGCCGGTACCGCTCCCAGTACTCGCCGATGAGGTCGGCGAGGCTTCCCGGGTCGGGCGACGATGTGATTCCCCGGCCGCCGGCATCGAGGTACTGCCACTGGTTGTGGGCGTAGTAGTCGAGGCCGAGGACGTCGACGTGGCCGGGCTCGAGGTGCAACAGGTGCTCGGCGCCGGCGACGAGCACCTCGCCGACGAAGGGGCGGTCGTGGTCGATGGGCCGCCCCAGGAACAGGTCCGTCACGAAGAACCGCCGGTCGTTGGCCATGGCCGTGTGGTCGACCGCCGCCGGGGTCGCGGCGGTGGCCCGCTCGCAGGTGTCGACGTAGAAGTGGCGGGCGGCGGGCAGGAGGTCCCGCAGGGCGCGGCTGGCGGCGGTGAGGGCGGGCAGGACGTTGCCGGCCAGGCCGAGGAAGCCGCGCAGGCCGTGCATATGGGGCGGCCACACACCGAGCTGGCCGCAGAGGAGGAAGGTCGTCAACGGCTCGTTGAAGAGGGTGTACTCCTCGATCCACGGGTAGCGGCCGGCGAATGCCTCGACGTAGCGGAGGTAGGCGTCCCGGAACCGGCGGTCGGCGAAGCCCCGCTTCAGCCAGCGGGGGTAGCTGGTGTGGTGGCACAGGTCGACGATGGGGCGCATGCCGTGGTCCTGCATCCACCCGAGGACCTCGTCGGTCTCCCGCCAGTCGAAGCTGCGCCGGTCGGGCTGGATGCGGTGCCATCGGATCGGGTACCGGAGCCGGGTGACGCCGGACCCCAGCAGCAGCTCGAGGTCGGCCTGCCAGCGGGCGATGTGGCCCGTGGTCTCGGCCACGTCGACGTCGAACGCCGGCTGGTAGGTGGACTCGAAGGCCCCGATGAACTCGATCGTGGGACGCTACCTGCCATGCCGGCCACACGAGTGTTCGCCCCCGGGCGGGTCAACCTCATCGGGGACCACACCGACTACTCCGGAGGCTGGGCCTTGCCGATGGCCGTCGAGTGGGGGACGACCGTGGAGGTGGACCGGGCGGGATCCCGGGTGGAGCTGACCTCCTCCGAGGAGCCGGAGCCGGCGGTGGTCGATCTCGACGTGGCCGATCCTCGGGCGGTGGAGCCGGCGTGGGCCCGGTACGTGGCCGGCGTGGTCGCCGTCCTGCGGCCGGCGGTGGGGGCGGTGGGCAAGGTGGAGAGCACCCTGCCGGTGGGCGCCGGCCTGTCCTCCAGCGCCGCCCTCGAGGTCGCCGTCGCCCTGGCTCTGGGGTTCGAGGGGACGCCGCTCGAGCTGGCCCTGGCCTGCCAGCAGGCCGAGCACCTGGCCGCCGGCGTCCCCAGCGGGGTGATGGACCAGCTGGCCTCGGCCATGGGCGTCGAGGGCCACGCCCTGCTCATGGACTTCACATCCCTCGACGTCGTTCCCGTGCCCGTGCCCGCCGGGGTCGACATCGTGGTGGTCCACTCGGGCCAGGCCCGGGCCCTCGCCGGGTCGGCCTACGCCGAGCGCCGGGCCCAGTGCGAGGCTGCCGCCGAGGTGATCGGTCCGCTCCGGGAGGCCAACGAGTTCCACCTTGCCCGGCTGGAGGATGAGTTGCTGTTGCGGCGGGCCCGCCACGTCGTCACCGAGAACCGGCGGGTCCTGGAGTTCGCCGACTGCCTGTGGATGGGCGACCTGGCCGGCGCCGGCCGCCTCATGGCGGCCAGCCACGCCAGCCTGGCTGAGGACTTCGACGTGTCCACGCCCGTCCTCGACGCCCTGGTGGCCGAGCTCAGCGCCATCCCAGGCGTCTACGGGGCCCGCCTCACCGGCGCCGGTTTCGGCGGCTGCGTGGTGGCGCTGGCCGACGCCGGCAGCCCGGTCAGGGGCTGGCGACTCCACCCCTCCGGGGGTGCTTCGGCCGCCCCGCACGGGTAGGTGGGCAGTAGAATGTGCCAGTTGGCAATGATCGACGCGAATCTCACAGGTAGCGGCGCGCCCCGACTGCCGGTCGGCACGTACGGGCGCGCCCCGTCAACGGGTGTAAGCGCACGATGACCCCTTACGAGGTACTCGGGATCGGTCCCAAGGCCAAGCCGGCGGAGATCACCGCCGCCTACCGGATCCTGGCCCAGATCTTCCACCCCGACCGCTTCTCCGGCGCTCCCGCCGCGGTCCAGAAAGAGGCCCAGCGGCGGATGAGCGAGGTGAACGACGCCTACGCCTTTTTCCGGGGCACCAACAACAGCTCGGGCGAGAACTCGGTGGCTCGTACCCGGGCGGCGCAGGCAGCTGCCGCCACCCCGTGGCACGAGGTGGTCCGCCACCGGGCCCAGGCCGAGGCCCGGGCCAAGGAGGCCCGCCGGGCCAAGGAGGAGAGCGCCCGCCAGGGCAAGGCCATCAGCCGGCCCAAGACCGGCGGGCCCAAGCTGTCGCTCGCCGGCATGGGCGAGGCGCTGCACACCAACAAGATCACCTGCCGGGAGTGCAAGAGCATCCAGTGGCTGCCCGACGGCTGGCGAGAGCGGCTGGACGAGACCGACTACTACTGCTCGATCTGCTCCCGGCTGATCCTGGCTCGATAGCTTCCGTTCACCGAGGCGGCTTCAGGGGGCGGTTGCTCTCCGCTACACGCGATACCAACCGGCGACGTCAACCACGAGGTGCGTCGTGCCCGAGTTGTTGTAGACCTTCACCGAACCATCAGCGCCCACCTTGGCCACCACGAGGTTGGGTCGAGTTTCGCCGGCGACGACGTTGAGGTTGGACGCCAGCGGCCGCGAGGTTCCGCTGGGGAAGACGGTCAGGAACCCGCCTGTGCTCGGCTGAGTGGCGGTGACGTTGAGTACGACTGCCACCGCGCCCGTCGCCGGGACGCCCCCGGCACCGGTGACGTCCACCGTCACCGTCCCCCCTGGTCCGATCGGGGCATTCGGCCCACGAGTGTCGAGGACCCGAGCCGGGGGGAGAGGCTCGTACGTAGAACCGGCACTCCCGCCATCGCGCCCGAACCAGCCCACCACGTCTGCGACCACGTGGGTGCTGCCTGCGTTGTTGTAGATGGCGACTTTGCCGTCAGCACCGACCTTGGCTACCACCAGGTTCGGCACGGTGTCGCCGGTCTGGAAGTTCAGGTTGGAGGCGAGTGGGCGAGGCGTTCCGCTGGGGAACACGGTGAGGAAGCTGACCCCGCTGGGCTCGGTGGCGGTGACGTTGAGCACGACGGCGGCGACATCCGCCGCCGGAACGCCGCCGACGCCGGTGACGGTCAATGCGATCGTCGAGGCAGGGCCCACCGGCGCACGACTTCCGCCGGTGCCGACCCGGGTGTCGAGGATTCGTGAGGGGCTGAGGGAGGTGAGCCGAGAGCCGCCTGCCACCCCGGAGGCGCCGTACCACCCCACCACGTCGGCGACCACCGAGGTGGGGCCGGCCGAGTTGTAGATCGCCACGTTCCCATTCCCACCGACCCGAGCCATCACCAGGTTGGGCACGGTCTGGCCGGGCACGAAGTTGACGTTGGACGCGAGCGGTCGAGACGTCCCGGAGGGGAACACAGTGAGGAACCCCGTCTGCGCCGGCGAGGTGACGGTGACGTTGAGAACCACGGCGGACACCCCGCTCGACGGAACACCGCCGACACCCGTGACGTCCAGGACGACGGTGGCGTTCGAGCCGACGGGACCCCTCACGCCGCCCGTGCCGTCGCGGGTGTCCAGGATCCGAGCCGGGGCGAGCGGGTGATAGCGGCCGGCCGATGCATCCGCCGGCCGCACGTCGGTGACGCCATGAACTCGCCGGACTCGGTGGTTCCCTTCGTCCGCAATCAGCAGCCCACCATCGACGTCGATGGCAAGGGCACCCGGAAACGTGAGGCCGGCGTCGACCGCCGGGCCGCCGTCGCCCCAGAAGCCCAGTGCCCCGTTCCCAGCCACGATGGTGGTCATCCCATCGACGTCCACCCGTCTGATGCGGTTCCAGTCCGAAGCGAAGAGGTTGCCGCGCCGATCGAGGGCAATCCCGCGGGCGGCGATGCTGGCAACCGTCGTGATGGTCCCCCCGGTGTCGATCTTGCGGACCCGGCCGTTGCCCGTGTCGGTGAAGTAGAGGTTGCCGGCGGCATCGAGCTGCAAGCTGGCCGGACGGGCCAGCCTGGCCGCAGTCGAGGGACCGCCGTCGCCGGAGAACCCCGCGGTGGGGCCGCCGGCGATGGTGCTGATGATGCCGGAGGGCGTTACCCGCCGGATCCGGTTGGTGTGGGCGTCGGCGATGTAGACGGTGCCGTCTGCCGAGACGGCGAGCCCGGTGAGCTCGACGAACTGTGCTGCGGTCGCCGGCCCTCCGTCCCCCGCGGCGCAGTCCTGCCAGTAGTAGCACGGAGCACCGCCGCCGCCGGCGACCAGCCGGAGGATGCCCTGGCCGTCGATGCGGAAGACCTGCCGCCGGTCGTCGGCGAAATACAGGGTCCCGTGCGGATCGAAGGTGAGCACCACGGGGCTGACCGTCACCGAGCGGGCGGAAACGCCTTCTGCGGGCGGGTCTATGCCTCCTCCCGCCGCGGTGGTGATTGCCCCCGAACGGTCGACCTTTCGCAGGACCCCTGCCGACGCCTGGCCGATGTAGACCGAGCCATCGGGCCCTGCGGCCACTGCGGAGAGCTCCGGGAGCTCGACGCCGCCCGCCGGCTTGCCTTCCCAGTAAGCCGTGGACGGGTTCTGGTCGGTGAGGGCCGTGATGGTGCCGTCCGTGCCGATGCGGCGGACATGCACATTGGCCACGTAGATGTTTCCTGCCCCGTCGAACACCACGTCGGTGGGGTCGCCCAGTCGGGCGGAGACGGCGCGCCCACCGTCCCCGTCCATGCCCCACGTGCCGCTGCCCGCGACCACCGTTGCGTTCCCTGCAAGGTCAACGGCGAAGAGCTGGGTCTGGCCGAGGACGAGCAGGGTGCCGTCCGGCCGGAAACGGACGGCGGTCGGCCACGGCCACGACGAGGGGGCGCCGCCCGCAGCACGCCGAGGGATGTCGGTGGCCATCCCATCCGTCCCGACTTTCCACACGCGCCCGGTGTTGTAATCGGCGACGTACAGGTTCCCGCCCGCGTCGACATCCACGCCCATGGGCCCGTGCAGCGAGCCGCTGGTGGCCGCCTGCCCGCCCTGCAACGGGCTGGTCCCGCCGCCTGCGACCGTCGAGATGGCTCCGCCGGCCTCTATCTTGCGCACGACGCTGCGTTCGGTGAAGTAGACGTCGCCCTTGCCGTCCACAGTCAGGTAGTTCGGGTCGACGCCGGCGGCGATGGTGGTGATCGTCCCGTCCAGTGAGACCTTTCGGATCCTGCGGTTCCAGGCGTCAGCGATGAACACGTTGCCTTGGAGGTCCGTGGAGATACCCCTCGGGTTCTTCAGCCCTGCGGAAGTCGCCGGCCCACCGTCCCCATAGAAGCCGTCGACACTGCCGGTCCCGGCCACGGGCCGCTCGATTCGGGTGGCCAGATCGATGGCCCGTACGACCTTCATGGTGTAGTCGGTGGCGTACAGGGTGCCGCCGGCGACCGCCAGATGGGTCAGGGCGTGGCGCATTGCCAGAGCAGGTCCGGTCGCCAGGCCTCCGGCCACGGTGGTGATGGTGGGAGTCCCCGTCGCAGCTGCCGGAGCTGTCGTGGTCACCAAGACCGACAGGAGACAGCCGAAAACCAGGAAGAGGCTGCCTCGAGCGTGTCGGTCCATCCGAGAGATATCGGCAGGGCGCTCCTCGGACTTGTGGAAACGCTGGGGTGCTGTCCGTCCCGCCGTGATCCCGGACCCGGCCATTTGACGTTTGGCAGACCTTCCTTGGCGGGCCACGTATGGCTGTTGGCTCACTCTATGTTCGGAACACCCTCCGGGGTTGCTCTATGTTCTACACACTCTTTCGCCTCCTCTGAGGGCCGACATACAATCCCGGCGTCGTAGGGAATCGGTCCCACATGGAGGTATTACCGAGTGGCTTTGTGGTGGTTAGCGAACATCATCCTGATCGCGGTGGTGGCACCTGTGTGCCTGCTGTTCCTGAACCGGGTCCTGCGGCCGATCATGGAGATCAAGAGGTACGTCGATGACGTGCTCGACCACGGCGTGAAGCTCACCGGCACGCTGGACTGCGTGCCCAACCTCATCCGGTCCTGCGAGCTCACGGGCATGGCCCGGCTCAACGTGACCCGCTACGGCCTGGCCCTGGCCCGGCTGCTGCCCCAGTAA
>DATLHA010000183.1:0-3889 GCA_035540095.1 Acidimicrobiales bacterium
TTTCTCAACTGTGGTGTATGGCTTCTAGATCGACACTTTCCCTCCCGGACTGGAGTGAAACCGGGCGACCTTTCCACGCCACGGTGCGGCCGGTGCGGGCGCGGTACCAGCTCTCGATCGCCAGTCCCGCCAGCACGAGCCGGGCCAGCGGCGCCAGCAGGCCGTAGGCCGGGTTCTGGCCGGCGACGAGGCGGCCGCCGGCGCTGACCACCACGCCGGCCCACGGCCGGCGGGAGGCCACCGGCGCCAGCAGCCACGCCAGGTGCCGCACGAGCCGGGGGTGCAGGGCGGCGGAGTTCTTGGTCAGGCCGGCCCGGATCGCCGGCCAGCCGTCGTACATGCGGGCCGTCATCAGGGCCGGGGCCAGGCGGGCGTCGTGGCCGCCGAGGGCCAGGGCCAGGTCGCGGTCGTCGACCACCGACCCCCGCACCGAGGGGTGGCCGTGGCCGCCGACCGCCTCGTAGTGGTCCCGGCGCACGAGGAAGCACTGGCCGCTGGCGAAGCCCGGCGGGAAGCCCTCCTGGGCCAGCGCCAGCCCCAGCTCGGGCAGCAACAGTCGCTCCCAGAACGACCGGCACTCGAGGCCTCCGACGATGCTGGTGGAGGTCGACCGGGTGGCGGCGGCCATGGTGGCCAGGGCCGCCGGCGCCAGCACCACGTCGGCGTCGACGAAGGCCAGCCACTCGGTGCGGGCCCCCTGGGCGCCGGCCAGGCACGCCCGGGGCTTGCCCAGCCAGCCCGCCGGCGGCTCCTCCTCCAACCGCACGACGGCGGCCCCGGCGGCCGCCGCCACCGCTGCGGTCCCGTCCGACGACCCGTCGTCGACGACCACCACCTCGCGGGCCTGGCCGGCCAACGCGGCGACGCACCCGGCGACCACCGCG
This sequence comes from Acidimicrobiales bacterium, assembly GCA_035540095.1. Lineage (GTDB taxonomy): Bacteria > Actinomycetota > Acidimicrobiia > Acidimicrobiales > AC-14 > CADCTB01. The sequence goes on from DATLHA010000183.1 coordinate 885, forward strand.
GCCTCGTCGCGAGCCGGGATCACGACCCGCACGTCGATCGCCGGCGCCGCCGGATCAGGGCCCAGGAACCGCCGGGCGGCCCAGCCCATGCGGGCCAGCCCGGCGACCGAGACCGCCGTGGCGGGCGAGACCCTCACCTATGAGGTGTACTGGCGGCCGATGGATGGCGACGAGCACGTCCGGGACTGGGCGGCCCTGCACGCCACCGAGCCGCCGGCCGGCTTCGTCGGCGGCTGGCTGAAGGCGGCCGGCGCCGTGGCCCGGCCCCTGGCCCGCGCCGGCGTCTCCCCGAACATGGTCACCGTCGCCGCGATGGTCGCCGCCCTCGTCGCCGTCCCCCTGGCCGCGGTCGACGGCTGGATCGGCCCCGCCGCCGCCTGCCTGGCAGTCACGATCTCGGGGCTGCTCGACTCCCTCGACGGCGCCGTCGCCGTGCAGGCCGGCCGGGCCACCAAGGTCGGCTTCCTCCTCGACTCCGCCCTCGACCGCATCGCCGACGCCGCCTTCCCCGCCGCCCTGGCCGTCACCGCTGGCGGCGGCACCGCGTGGCTCGCCGCCGGCGCCACCGCCGCCTGCTGGTGGCTGGAGTACGTCCGGGCCCGGGGGTCGCTGGCCGGCGTCACCGGCAAGGCGCTGATCACCCCCGGCGAGCGCCCGACCCGCATCATCCTGACCGCCGTGGGCCTCGGCCTGCCCGTGCTGGCCACGGCCGCCCTGTGGGCCCACGTGGTCATCGTCGGCGGATCAGGGGTCCTGTTGTTCGTCGACTCGCTGCGTCGTCTGGGTGGCGCTGAGCCCAATGGTCCCAAAGCAGCATCGTGAGGGTGAGCAGGGCGAACCCGAACAGGTAGTCCTCGACGGGGATGTCCCACGGGAAGCGGATGCCGCTGCTCTCCTCCTCGTTGTAGAGGACGATGGGCGCCGACAGCTTCGTGAGCCACCCGTCGACCAGGACCATGAAGAACAGGATGATGGCCCAGGACACGTAGAAGGTCAGCTTCTCGAACAGGCCCGTCTTCAGCCACAACAGCTCGACGGCGATCACGATCACGCACGCCACGATGGAAGCCCACGTGTACTCCATCAGTACCGGTCCAGCACCCGGCGGACCGCCTCCAGGGTGAGCAAGGCGCAGATCGGGATGACAAGGAAGAAGGTCATCTCCTCCACCGGCAGGTCGAACGGGAGCTTCCACCCGGTCACGTACCGAGGGTTGAAGTCCCAGTGGTCACGGGCGATGGCTATGACGTCCCAGGTCACGAAGACGGCCACGGGAACGGCCATGGCCGCCACCAGGCGCCGGGGCCGGCGCCACACCCGGGCGCCGAAGACGAACTCCAGCGGCAGGGTGATGAGCAGGCACAGCCCCATCACGATGAGGTACTGGAAGCGGTCGACGTCCACGGCCGCACACCGTAGTTGCGGTGTCGATTACGGGAAGCGGCGGTCCGGGGGTAGCGTTGGAACATCGGGATGCTTCTGGAGACGATCACCGGACCGGGCAACCTCCGGGAGCTTGACGACGACGAGCTTGAGCAGCTCGCGGGCGAGATACGCGCCTTCGTCGTCCAGTCCGTGTCGGTCACCGGCGGCCACCTGGGCTCCAACCTGGGTGTGGTCGAGCTCACGCTCGCCCTGCACCGGGTGTTCGAGTCGCCCAAGGACCTGATCCTGTGGGACACCGGCCACCAGGCCTACGTCCACAAGATCCTGACCGGCCGCCGCGACCGGTTCGCCAGCCTGCGCCAGGCCAACGGCCTCTCCGGGTACCCGTCGCGGGCCGAGTCGCCCCATGACTGGGTGGAGAACAGCCACGCCTCCACCATCCTGGGCTACGCCCACGGCCTGGCCATGGCCATGGACCTGCGGCACGAGGCCGACCGGCGGGTGGTGGCGGTGATCGGCGACGGCTCCATGACCGGCGGCATGGCCTATGAGGCGCTGAACAACCTGGGCCACAGCGGCCGGCGGGTGCTGATCGTCCTCAACGACAACGGCCGCTCCTATGCCCCCACCGTCTCGCGTCTGGCCGCGGGGCTGACCCGGCTGCGGCTCAACCCGTCCTACGTCAAGAGCCGGGACCGCATCCAGAAGATCCTGAAGGGGGTACCCGGCATCGGCGAGCACCTGGAGCTGGGGCTCGAGGGCATGCGGGCCGCCTCCCGGGAGGTGCTGGGCTCGGGCGGCTTCTTCGAGGCCCTGGGCGTGCGCTACGTGGGGCCGATCGACGGTCACGACATCCCGCTCCTCGAGCACACCCTGCGCCGGGCCGCCGAGCTCGACGACGGCCCCATCCTCATCCACGTCCTCACCCAGAAGGGCCGGGGCTACAAGCCGGCGGAGGACGACGACGAGAAGTGCCTCCACGACACTCCGGTCTTCGACCCCGTCACCGGCCCCCCGCCGTCGATGCCCGCCGGCTACACCCAGGCCTTCGCCGACGCCATCGTGGCCGCCGCCGGCGCCAACCCCGACATCGTGGCCATCAGCGCGGCCATGGTCGGCCCGGTGGGGCTCATCCCCTTCCAGACCCGCCACCCCGACCGTCTCCTCGACGTCGGCATCGCCGAGCAGCACGCGGTGACCGCAGCCGCGGGCATGGCCATGGCCGGCCTGCGCCCGGTGGTGGCCATCTACTCGACGTTCCTGACCCGGGGCTTCGACCAGATCAACCTCGACGTCGGCCTGCACCAGCTGCCCGTGATCTTCTGCATCGACCGGGCCGGCATCACCGGCGACGACGGGCCGTCCCACCACGGCGTCCTCGACATGGCCCTGCTGAGCAAGGTCCCCGGGATGACCGTCTTCGCCCCCTCCTCGGCCCAGGAGGTCGAGGTGATGCTGAACGAGGCCCTGAGCATCACCGACGGCCCGTGCGCCATCCGCTACCCGAAGGGCCCGGCCCGCCAGGTGCCCGCCGGCGAGGTGGGCTCCGGCCTGTCCGCCCGCCTCCTGCAGCGGGGCGGCGACGTGTGCATCCTGGCCGTGGGCAAGATGGTCGAGGC
>DATLHA010000184.1:0-1975 GCA_035540095.1 Acidimicrobiales bacterium
CGCCGCCAACCCGCAGCGCTTCTCCCAGCCGCCGGTCCCGCCGAGGCTGCCCGTCGCAGCCTGGATCAACGAGCCAACCCCGGAGGCACTCATACAGACCAAACGGTGAGGAGTTGTCTCAAACGGCTTGACAGCTTCCGCCGGGGGCGGCCGGGTGGTCGATGGCCCAGGTCAGGCGCCGCTCCGCCTTCCACTCCCGGCGCAGGTCCTCGGCGGCCTGCTGGAGCGAGTCGGCGACCACGTAGACGGTGGAGCGGTCGGTGGCCCGGCACATCTTCACATAGGCCAGCTCCCGGCCTCCGCCGTCCTCCAGGGCGTGGGTCCGCTCCATGGTGGCGCCCTGGCTGCGGTGCACGGTAACGGCGTAGCCATGAGCCAGGCGGTCGGCGCCGACCTCGTCGCCCCGCAGCACGCGCACGGCACCTCCGTCGTCCATGCGCACCGACAGCGACCGCTGTTCGGCGTCGAGGGCGATGACGGTGACGGTCTCGGAGGTGACGACCGTGCCGCCGGCGCCTGGGGCCAACGCCACCACTCGATCGCCGACGGCGTACGCCGTGCCGCCCGGGGCGGTGAGCTCCTCGGCGCCGAGGCGTCCCATCGACCGCCACGCCTCCCGGCCCAGGCGGTTCAGCTCGGCCACGTTGGCGCGGCGCCAGGCGTACATGGCCGCGTTGCGACCCTCGGCCACGTCGGCGGCCCAGCCCGCCACCGTGGCCTCCAGGGCGGTTGCCCGGTCCGGTGCCGCCGAATGCAGCGTGAGCGCGCGTAATGGGCAACAGCTCTGGCAACATCGCCGGCCCGCAGCTGCTCCAGTGCAACGCGCGTCGCGAGGTCACGCTGGCGCACGTTCTCCTCCAGCACGTGCACCGCCCCGCCGTAGCGGGAGACCAGGGCCTCGAAGCCGCCGCCCGGGCCCACCGCCCCCAGCTGGCGGTGGTCGCCCACCATCACCACCTTGGCCCCGGCATCGCCGGCGGCCTGCAACAGCCGCAGCAGGGACGCGTCCTCGGCCATGGCCGCCTCATCCAGGATGACCACGTGGCGGTCGCTGAGGGCCAGCTGGCCGTGGTCGAGACGCCAGGTGAGGGAGGCCAGAGTGCGGGAGGCTTCGATGCCCGCGGCGTTGCGCAGGGTGCGGGCCGCCTGGCCCGAGGTCGAGCTGCCGATGACTTCGAAGCCCTCGGACTCGAAGGCGTCGGCCACCGCGGCCAGGGCGGTGGTCTTTCGGCGGCCTCCGTGGCGGGCGGCTCGACCTTCTGCGCGGGTCCGTCGACGTGGCCGAAGCACTCGAGGACACGGCCGGTCGCCTGCACTTCGGACCAACGAAGAGCCACGAGCGCAGGACGGTGCGGCTCCCGCGATTCCTGTGCGACCTTCTCGGCGCATACCTGGCCACCCGGCCGAACGGCGCCTCGGACCTGGTCTTCATGTCGCCCCGAGGTGACCCGCTGCGTCACAACGCGTTCTACCGCCGGCAGTTCAAGCCGGCGGTGGTCGCCGCCGGACTTCCGAGCGCCTTGCGTTTTCACGACCTCAGGCATACCTGTGCTGCCCTCCTCATCGCCCAGGGCGCGCACCCTCGGGCGATCATGGAACGGCTCGGTCACTCTTCGATCACGGTCACCATCGACACCTACGGCCATCTGTTCCCGGCGCTCGACGAGGCCCTCAGCGAGGGCCTGGAGCGCACCTACCGGGCCGCTCGCGAACCGCACCGAAAGCTCTTGTGGTGCAGATGTGGTGCAGATCGGTTCGTAACGAGAAGAGCAGGTCAGGACATAGCCCCTGACCTGCTCTTTTGTGGTCGGGCTGGGGAGATTTGAACTCCCGACCTCTTGACCCCCAGTCAAGCGCGCTAACCAAGCTGCGCCACAGCCCGTACCGCCACTGACTCTAGCCCAGCGGAGGAAAAGGCATCCCCTGGCGCCGGCCGGGGAAGGGGTGATCCATGAACAAGACGACGCTGACCAGG
>DATLHA010000185.1:0-4126 GCA_035540095.1 Acidimicrobiales bacterium
GGGCATGACTATGCGGGTCCATCAGGCGCGGTGGTCGGGCCCGGCCCGCTGGATGTCGATACGGATGATGACGCGGCGCTGCTCTTCCATGGCCCGGCGGTAGTCATCCCAGTCCCGGTGCTCGCCGGCGACGGCGCGGTAGTAGTCGACGAGCGGTTCCATGGCTTCGGGGAGCGAGACGACGTTGGCGGTGCCGTCGATCTGGATCCAGTTCCAGAAGTCCTCGGACATGACGCAGACCGAGACCCGCGGGTCGCGGCGGATGTGGCGGGTCTTGTACGCGCCCTCGCGCGTGCTGATGACGGCCCGGCCCTGGTCGTCGACGCCCACCGAGATGGCCGACATCTGGGGCCGGCCGTCCTTGCGCGCGGTGGCCAGGATGCCGCGGTGGTGCTCCCGCATGAAGTCCCGGGCGGCGTCCAGTTCCATTGGGCGGAGCCTACGACGCCGGCCGGCCCCGGACGTCGGCAATGACCGCCGAGTAGTCGAGGTCGCCCAAGCCGTGCTCGTCGGCCCGCTCGAGCCACGACCGGGCGGCCGGCGCCACGCGGAGCTCCACGCCGGCCGCCTCCGCGGCATCGGTCACCAGCCGCATGTCCTTGGCTGCCAGTCGGAGCGTGAAGTTGGGCTCGTACACACCGCTTTCGATCCGTTCCCGCTTCCCTTTGGCGGTGGTGCCGATGGGCGACTCCGACAAGATGTCGAGGACGGCCGCCTGGTCGAGCCCGAGGCAGTCGGCCAGGGCCAGCGCCTCGGCCAGTCCGGTCATGAGAGCGCCGAGGGTGGAGTTGGCGACGAGCTTCATGGCTGCGCCGGCGCCGAGGGGGCCCAGGTGGCGCGGCGTGCCCATGGCTTCCAGCATCGGCCGGCGGCGCTCGAAGACCCCGGCGTCACCGCCGACGAAGATCTTGAGCGTGCCCTCGGTGGCCTGGGGGATGCTGCCCAGCACCGGGGCGTCCAGCACGTCGACCCCTTCGGGCACGCCGGCGGCGAGCGACCGCACCGCCTCCGGGCCGACGGTGGACATCTCGACCAGTGTCGTGCCGGCGTGCACGTCGGCGGCTGCCACGACCTCCTGGACGGCCGCCGGGTCGGCCAGCATGGTGACGACGACCTCGGCGCCGGCGGCGGCCTCCGCCGGCGAGCCGGCCTCCACGGCGCCGGCGTCGACCAGTGAGCCGGCCCTTCCGGGCGTGCGGTTCCACACCCGGAGGTCGTGGCCGGCGTCGAGGAGCCGCGCGGCCATGGGCACGCCCATCCGGCCCAGCCCGAAGAAGGCGACGGTCGTCATACGGCAACCTCCATTCCCGAGAGCACCACCTGCAGCGCGCCTTCGATGGTGGTGATGCGGTCGTCGTCGGTCACCTTCGACCCGTCGGCCTCCACCACGTAGAAGGAGTCGACGACCTCGTGGCCCACGGTGGACACCTTGGCCGAACGGATGTCGAGGCCGAGGTCGGCGAGCACCCGGGTGATGCGGTAGAGCGTGCCGATGCGGTCCGGGGCCCGCACCTCGACGACGGTGGCGGTCGCTGACGCTTCGGTGTCGACGGTGATCTGGGTACGAGCCGGCGTGGCGGCCAGCACACCCGTGCGGCCGGCGTACTGGCGGGCCCGGTCGGCCAGGCGGGCTTCGAAGGGCACGCCGCCGGCGAGGGCCTTGACGATGTCGGCCTCGACCGCCGGCCAGTTCGGGTCCTTGCCGAACGCCGGCTCCACATGGAAGTGCTCGATGGCCCAGCCGTCGTCGCTCGACCACGCCCGGGCCGCCAGCACGTCCAGCCCGTGGAGGGCGAGGATGCCGGCCACGTGGCGGAACAGTCCCGGGCGGTCGGGGGCGACGACGGTGGCCTCGAAGCGGTGGGCGTCCAGCACGAGACGTCGCTCGGCCCGGCCCCGATCGAGCACGGCCAGGTGGGTCGGCCCGGGGAACTCGTGGGTGGCGTGGGTCTCGTTGCCCGACATGTGCCAGTCCACCCGGTACACCAGCTCGTCGACCAGCCCCGCCTTCCACGGGCTCCACGCCGCCGGCCCCGTGGCCTGGCTGTCGGCGACGGTGAGGAAGTGAAGGAGGCCGAGCAGCCGCCGGTCACCCACCTGCTGGGCTACCGCCTCGATGGTGGACGGGTCATCGAGGTCGCGCCGGGTGGCGACGTCGGGCAGCAGCAGGTGGTGGCGGACCATGGCGACGAGCACGTCGACGTCGGCCGGCGGGAAGCCCATGCGGGTGGCGATCTCGGCGATCACGGCCTCGCCGGCGACGGTGTGATCGTCGCCGCGGACGCCCGTGAATCCCTTGCCGATGTCGTGCAGCCACGTGCCCACCAGGAGCAGGTCGGGCCGGTCGACGGCCCCGGCGTGCTCGGCGGCGCCGGCGGCCGCCTCGCACAGGTGCCGGTCGACGGTGAAGCGGTGGTAGGCGTTGCGCTGGGGCCGGCAGCGGACGGCCGCCCACTCCGGGAGCAGGCGGACGAGCAGGCCGAGCTGGTCCAGCGCCTCCAGGATCCCGATTGCGGGCCGGCCGGCGCCGAGGAGGGCGACGAGGTCGGCCCGGGACTCCTCGGTCCACGCGCCGGACAGATCCTCGGGCGCCTCGGCGGCCAGGCGGTCGAGGCTGTGACGGCCGAGCGACGTTGCCGCCTGCGCCGCCGCCGCCGCCGCCCGCAGGACGAGGCCCGGGTCATTGGCAGGGTCGGCACCGGCGGCCAGCTCGACCTTGCCCTCCCGCAGCACCAGTCCCGGCGCCACCGGTCGGTCGGCGGCCGCGACCCGGCCTCGGGGTCCCTTCAGCGACGAGCCGATCCGCTCCCAGGCTTCGTCGCTGGTCCAGGCGATGGTGCGGGCCGCCGCCGAGAGCCGGGCCATCAGGGCGTTGGCGTCGTCGTCGCCCAGGGCCTCGGCGACGCTGTCCTGCTCCTGCAGCAGCAGGCGGTCCGACCCCTTGCCCGTCCGTCGCTGCAGCTCGATGCGGACCTCGAGCACGACGCCGTGGGCGGCGTGCAGCGCGGCGTCGTCGCCGGCGAAGAGGATGCGCCGGGCCAGCCCGGCCCAGTGCAGCGCATGGACGTCGCGTAGGCCGCCGCGCCCCTCCTTCAGGTCGGGCTCGAGGAGGAAGGCCACCTCGCCGGCCTTGTCGTGGCGCTCCTCCACCGACTGCTTCAGCGCGGCCAGCCAGCGGGACCCGGTGGCCCGCCACTGGTCGCCGGCCCGCCGGGCCAGCTCGCCGGCCAGGTCGGCGTCGCCGGCGAGGAGGCGGGTGTCCAGCTGCGACGTGGCGGTGTTGAGGTCGGAGCCGGCCAGGGCCACCGCCTCCTTGACCGTCCGCACCGCGTGGCCCAGCTTCAGTCCCCGGTCCCAGATCGGGTACCACAGCTTTTCGGCCACCTTGTGGACGTCGGTCCGGTCGCGCCGGCCGCCCCGGTGGAGGAGCATGAGGTCGAGGTCGCTGCCCGCGCACAGCTCCCGGCGGCCGTAGCCGCCCACGGCTACGAGGGCCAGCCCGTCGGTTGTCGCCCCCCCGGCGGCGGTGTGGAACAGGGTGGTGAGCCAGGCGTCGACCGCCTCGGTGTAGGCCCGGCAGAACTCGAAGCCGCGGACCGTGGGGTCGTTGCGCACCACCAGCATCCGCTCGTCGGGATTCACAGGGGGAACCTTGCCATGGTCACCGGCGGAGGGCGGCCAGCAGCTGGTCGGAGGAGATGACGTTGGCGCCCTGAGCCGAGGCGCCGTCGCGCACACGCCGGTCGCTGGAGGCGACCAACACCGGGCGGGAGGGGTCGGTTTCGGACACCCGGGCCAGGATGACGTCGTCGGCCTCGACGTCCGCCGGCGAGAAGTGGACCTTGACGACGGGCGAGGTCTTGGGCACCGGCGCCGGCCAGGCGGACTCGGCGCCGTCGAAGACGACGGTCACGTCGGCGCCGGTCCGCATGGCCGTCTCGGTGAGGGCGTCGATCAGGCGCCGGCGCTGCTCGGCGATGGCCAGGTCGTACCAGCCCAGCTGGGAGGCGTTGTAGCCGTCGACCAGCACGGCGATCCCGGGAACCCGGAAGAGGTGGTCCGCGGCCTCCACCGAGTCGTCCAGCACGCCCGGGGGCAGGGCGACGGGGATGCGCCGGGGCGGGCG
>DATLHA010000186.1:0-1906 GCA_035540095.1 Acidimicrobiales bacterium
CGCTGGTCAGCTACGGCACCGACATCGCCTACTGGTGGACCCACGGCACCCAGGACTTCAAGTGCCAGGGCGGCTCGTTCGACATGTCCGGCATGCGCCCCGGGGACCGGGTGGAGTGGGAGTGCGCCGACGAGGACACCACGGCCCGCCAGATCACCGAGTACATCGGCGACGAGACGGTAGAGGTCGAAGGCGTGCCCCTCCCGGCCCGCCACACCCGCTGGACGACGCTGTTCTCGGGGGCGACGATCGGCGGCGCCCTGGTCGACGACTGGTTCGATCCCTCCACCGGCCTCCTCCTGAAGGAGACCCGCGACATCAAGCTGAACGTCGGCTCCCAGTTCGTCGGCCGCCTGGACTACACCGACCGGTCGGCCTTCACCCTGGTGTCGGTGACACCCGACCGCTGAGCCTCCTCAGCTGCCGAAGCCCTCGGGCAACAGCCGGCTGCCGAAGTAGACCTGCCAGTGGTAGTAGCCGAGGTAGGCGCGTTCATCGTTCCTGATCTGCTCGGCGTAGAGGCTGACCGCCCGGACGTAGCGGTTGCTGGGGTTGTAGGAGTAGAGCGCGGTCGCCATGTTGGACGGGGCGCCGTTGTTGGCCAGCATCCGGCCGGCGGCGTGGATGGCGTCGTGGGTGTCGTTGATGTCGCCGCCCCGGCCGTAGATGTCCCAGGTGGAGGGGATGAACTGCATGGGGCCCTGGGCGCCGGCGATGCTGTTGCCCCTGATCCGGCCCATCCGGGTCTCGACGAAGTGGATGGCGGCCAGGTATTCCCAGGGGGCGCCGGTGGCGGCCTCGGCCGACCGGTACTCGGCCAGCAGCTCGGCGGGCGGGGGCGGGGCGACGATCCGCCAGTCCGGCAGCTCCCTCGCCGGGCCGCCGTAGGCGGCGACGTCGGCCGACGCCTGCCGGGCCAGGTCGGTCGCGGCCCGGACGTTGGCGTCGACGACGGGCTGGAGGTCGGGCGGGACGAGGGCCAGCACCTCGGTCTGCCACTGCTCCCGCACCGCCAGCCTGCCGTAGGCGACCTGCTGGGTGTGCCCGGCCCGGGCCAGCACCGCACCGGCGGTCGACGGGTTCCGGATGGCCCGCTCGGCCTCGGTGATCTGGGCGGCGAGGCCGGCGGGCGTATCGGCGGCGACGGGTGGGCCGGGGACCGTGGTGGTGGTGGCCTCGGTGGTCGTGGGCGCCGGCGCGGTGGTCGTGGGGGGCGGCGTGGTCGACGTCTGGGTTACGGCGGCACGGTCGGAACCGCTGTCGGTCCCAGCCGACTGGCACGCGGCGGTGACGCCCATGGCAACGGCGGCGAACCAGGGCGTCGGTCGGCTCATCAGGGGAGTCCTACCCATCGGCGCCGGCGACGTGTCGTGGGAATGACCGCTGTTGCCTTCCCCGCCGGGTCAGGCGGCGATCGCCGAGGGCCAGGCGTCGATGACGGCGGTGACGGGGACGAACCGGTCCTCGCCGCCGGCGAAGATCCAGAGGCTCTTGCCCCGCGCTGAGACGAGGTTGACGTCGTCCAACCGGGAACCGTCGGCGAGCGCCAGGCTCACGCTCGACCCTTCAAACCCGCGCAGCTCTCGACGCTTCTCGACTGTCATCGCCGTTTCCTTTCTCGCCAGTTGTGTCCTCTAGAGATCGACACATTCGGCCTGATACTGGAGTGCGACCTGCCTTCCCTTCCATGCGACGGTGCGGCCGGTGCGGGCCCGGTACCAGCTCTCGACGGCCAGGCCGGCCAGCACGAGGCGGGCGAGGGGCGCCAGCAGGCCGTAGGCGGGGTCCTGACCGGCGACGAGGCGGCCGCCGGCGCTGACCACCACGCCGGCCCAGGGCCGGCGGGACGCCACCGGCGCCAGCAGCCAGGCCAGGTGGCGGGCGAGCCGGGGGTGGAGGGCGGCCG
>DATLHA010000187.1:0-12922 GCA_035540095.1 Acidimicrobiales bacterium
CCATTCCGAGGCGAGTCTGCCAGTGGGCGGCGACGAGCGTCGACTCACCCACCACGGCGATGACCGTGGCCTCCAGGCCGGCACGGTGCTGTTCTGCGTCGACCACCACCGGGGCTCGGAGGAGAACCAGGCCGGCTGGGAGCACCACGACCCCCGCCTGGTCGACCCCCGCACCGGCCGCATCGACACCCTCCCTCGCTTCCGGCGGACGATCGAGGACGCCGGCCTGGAGGCCACGGTCATCGCCGTGGTGGGTGAGTCGACGCTCGTCGCCGCCCACTGGCAGACTCGCCTCGGAATGGTGTTCATCGACGGGGGCCACGGCGCGGCGCCGGCCCACGCCGACTACGACGCCTGGTCGCCCCACGTGGCCGCCGGCGGCTTTCTCGCCATCCACGACGTCTTCGAGGATCCTGCCGCCGGCGGCCGGCCCCCGTACGAGGTCTGGTGCCGGGCGGTGGCGTCGGGCCGGTTCGAGCCCGTCCGCACCGCCGGCTCGTTGCGCATCCTCCGCCGGTGCTGACGCGGGCTGTGTTCGTCCTCGCCCTGCTGGCCGCGGCGTGTGGCGGCACCGGCGGCCCCGAGGACAGGACCATCACCGTCGCCGGGCAGCCGGTCGCCGTCGCCCCCCTCGTCGACGCCCACGCCGCCCTGTGCCAGGCGGCGGCTGAGCCCGGCGCCGCCCGCCGCCACTTCTTCGACCGGGCCCACGACCAGCTCCACACCGTGGCCAAGGCGCTCGAGGACGTCGACCGGGAACAGGCCGCTGCGCTCCTCCAGGCCAAGGAGCGGGTGGAGTCGGAGCTCTCCGACCCGCCGGCCAGCCTGCCCGACGACCTCCGCCGGCTGGCCGGCGTCTACCGCGACGGCCTGGGGCGACTTGCCATCACCGCACCGCCCTGCGACAAATGAACTCCATGCTTCTCCGCCGCCTCGCCGCCACCGGCGCCGCCATGCTCCTCCTCGCCGCCTGCAACGGCTCCGGTGGCAAAGGCCAGGCCGGCGCCGACGACCTGGCCGTCCACGTCGCCAGCTACGACCTGGCCACCGGCCCCCCCGCCCGCTTCATCGTCGGCCTCGTCACCGCCGACCAGCGCCTCATCGGCTACGGCTCCGTCGACCTGCGCTTCTCCTACGTCGGCACCAAGGAGAACACCGCCAACCCATCGCCGTTCGGGCCGGTGGTGAAGGCCTCGTACCTGCCGATCCACGGTTCCGTCGAGCCCGACCCGATGCCGGCCACGCCCGAGATCGTGGCCGCCTCCGACACTCGCGGCCTCTACGCGGCCCGGACCAGCTTCGACAAGGCAGGCTTCTGGGAGGTGGAGGCCACGACGTCGGTCGACGGCAGGTCCCGCAGCGGCAAGGCCGCGTTCGCGGTCAACCCGACCCATGCCGTGCCCGCCGTGGGCGACCAGGCCCTGCCCACCGAGACCCTCACCCTCACCACGCCCGACGTCCCCCGCCCGGCCATCGACTCCCGGGCGGGCAGCGGTGACATTCCCGACCCGCACCTGCACCGCACCACGATCGCCGCCGCCCTGGCGGCCCAACGCCCCGTGGTGGCCGTCTTCGCCACGCCCGTCTACTGCACGAGCCGCTTCTGCGGACCGGTCACCGACCTGGTCGACGAGCTGGCCCACCAGTACGCCGACCGGGCCGACTTCGTCCACGTCGAGATCTGGCGGGACTTCCAGGCCAAGACGGTCAACAAGTCCGCTGCCGACTGGGTCTACCGCGGCGAGCAGCTCAACGAGCCGTGGGTGTTCGTCATCGGGGCCGACGGCCGCATCACCGCCCGCTTCGACAACGTGGTGACCCGAGGCGAGCTGGAGCCACTCATCAAGGCCCTCCCGGTCATCGGCCCCGCCGCTCGATAGAGTTGTCGCCGGCGTGGGACGGCGACTGAGGTACCTCATGATGGCGGCCGCCCTCCCCGGCGGGCTCGTGGTCGGACCGGCGCCGGCCGGCGCGGCCCCGATCTCCTGCGGGGCGACGATCACCGTCAGCACCACCCTGGCCGAGGACATGACCTGCCCGGGCGACGGTCTCGTCATCGGTGCCCCGGGCGTCGTGCTCGACCTCGGCGGCCACACGCTGCGAGGCCCTGGCGCGACGTTCTTCGCCCAGGACGCCGGCGTCCGGGTCGAGGCCATGCAGGCCACGGTGCGGAATGGCCGCATCGAGGGCTTCCGCTTCGGCGTCCACGTGGCCGGGGGCTCGAACGGCTCCCGCGTCGAGGGGCTGTGGCTCGACGGCAACGGTGACGGCGTCCATGTGTTGTCGTCGTCGAACCGGATCGCTCAGAGCTCCATGACCCACAGCAACGTCGTCGGGGTGTTCCTGGCGGGAAGCGGCAACGTGGTGGAAGGGAACTCCCTTCAGCAGAACCTCGCCGGCGTCTTCATGGTCGGCCCCGGGCACGACATCGTCGGCAACGACATCGTCGGCGAGGACGGCGACGACCGAGGCATCCTTGCCTTCTTCGGCGGTCGCGTCCTGAACAACAGGGTTTCGCACTACGGGGGAGCGGCCGGGATCGAGATCCTCCGCGGAGGCGAGATCACCGGCAACCAGGTGTCCTTCACTGTCGACGGCATCCGCGCCGGTCCCGGAACCCTGGTCACCGGGAACGTGGTGTTCGCCAATGCCGACGACGGCATCCACGCTGAACCGGGAGCGATTGTCGGAGCCAATGTCGCGGTGCAGAACCGCGATCTTGGCATCGAGGCTCCCGGCGCCTTCGACGCCGGCGGGAACCGGGCCTTCGCCAACGGCAACCCGCTGCAGTGCGCCGGCGTCGCCTGTAGCGGCTAGACGCCGGCGATGGGCGCCGGCGGCGCCTTGGTCCGGCGGGCGTAGTTGGGCCGGTCGCTGTCATCGGGCGGCGGCGGCTCCCGGCCCTCCAGTTGCGCCTCGGCCCACTGGCGGAGCAGGTCACCCTCGGGGCGCCAGCCCACCACGGCGTGGAGGTCGGCCTCGGCGCCGGCCCGGTCTCCTACGGCCAGCCGGGCCAGGGCGCGGGTGTACAGGATGCGGGGGTCGTCGAGCACGGGCGGGCGCACGTGGGCGAAGGCCTCGAGCGCCTGCTCGGGCCGGTCCAGGGCCTCGAGGGCAAGGCCGGCGTTGGCCCACAGCCGCTGGGCCAGCTCGGTGCCGTCGCCGCCCCCGAGCTCAGACAGGCCGGCCTGGGCGGCCAGGTACGCCTGGCTCCACCGGTCCTCGATGACGGCCAGGCGGGCTCGGGCCAGGTGCAGCCTGGCCGCCGCGGGGCCCGTGAGCTCGGGCCGCGCCGCGGCCTCGTCCATCGTCTCCCGGGCCAACCCCATCTCGCCGTTCCGGGCGTAGAGCACGGCCAGCTCCATCGCCGGTTGGGGGTCATGGGGCGCTGCGGCCATGGCTGTTTCCAAGCGGGTCACCTCGGCCGCGTGGCCGTGGTCGATGTCGAACAAGGTGCGCCGCACGGGCCCGCGCCACCAGCGCCACAGGGCGACCAGCGCGACGGCATGGGCGACAGCGGTCAGCGCGCTGAGCGCTGGCGTGCGGTCGAAGTCGTAGATGACGAGCCAGTCGCCGAACCGGGCCGACAGGGACAGGAGGGGGTACATGACGAGCTGGAAGCCGACCTGCAGCAGCCCGCCGAAGATGAGCATCCGGCGCAGGGCCCGCCGTAGGCGGACGATCCACGCGCCGGCCAGCGCCATGGCCAGCCCGAGGCCGGCACCGATGAGGTTGCCCGACAGCGCCACCCACCAGAAATCCGCGTCGCTCAGTCCCCCGGCCACGGTGACCGACCCCTCGATCAAGCCGTAGTGGAAGCCGATGACCCGCCCACCGACCATCCGGGCCCCCAGGATGTGACCGAGCTCGTGGGCGAGGACGACGATCGGCGGCACGACGAACACGCCGCACTGGGTGGCCAGCCGGCGGTCCTCGACGGTGAAGTCGTCGTCCCACAACTCCCGCCACCGGCGGGCGACCATGAAGAGGGTGGCCAGCAGGGCGAGCCCGAAGACGATGTCGACGCCGATTGCGTCCTGGCCGTTCGGCACGGTTTTGAGCTTACGGCGGTACAGTCGAAAAGCGTCAGCGAGGGAGGGGCCCTGCAATGGCGAGTCGCTACGACCTGATCATCATCGGTATGGGCTCCGCCGGGATGGTCGGCGCCGAGTTCGCGGCGACCATCGGCCTCCGGGTGGCGGTGATCGAGCGGGGCCGGGTGGGCGGCGACTGCCTGTGGACAGGGTGCGTGCCGTCGAAGGCCCTGCTGGCGTCGGCCAAGGCGGCCCACACCATGAGGGTGGCGGACAAGTACGGCCTGCCGTCGATCGGCCCCGTCGACATCGACACCTCGCTGGTCTGGAAGCGCATCCGGTCGATCCAGCAGGACCTGGCCGGCACCGACGACGACCCCGAGCGGTTCGAAGCCATGGGCGTCGAGATCATCGCCGGCCAGGCCCGCATCGCCGGCCCGAACAGCGTCGAGCTGGTGGGCCAGGACCGCACCCTGGACACCCGGTTCATCCTCCTCTGCACCGGGAGCCGGCCGCTCACCCCGCCCATCGAGGGCCTCAGGGAAGCCGGCTTCCTCACCAGCGAGAACGTGTTCGAGATCGAGCGTGCGCCGAAGAGCGTCATCATGATCGGTGGCGGGCCGATCGCCGTCGAGTTGGCCCAGGGCTTCAACCGCCTGGGCATCCGCACCACCGTGCTGCAGAAGGGCCCGGGCATCCTCCCCCGCGACGAGCCCGACCTGGTGGCCACCCTGACGCAGATGCTGCGCGACGAGGGGGTCGATCTGCGGCTCAACGTCGAGACCGAGCGGGTGGCGGTGGCCGACGGTCGCAAGATGGTCTTCGGGGCCGAGAACGGTGAGCCGGCCCGCTGGGACGCTGAACAGCTGCTGGTGGCCGTCGGCCGCCGGCCCAACGTCGAGGGCCTGGGCCTCGACGAGGTCGGCGTGAAGGTCGGCCGCCGGGGGATCGAGGTCGACGAGCGCATGCGCACGAGCGTCCCGTCCATCTACGCCGCCGGCGACGTGGCCGGCCGGTTCCTCTTCACCCACTCGGCCGCCTACGAGGCGGTGAGGGCCGTGCGTGACGCCTTCTACCCCGGCAAGGGCAAGGTCACCGACTTCGTGCCGTGGTGCACGTTCACCGACCCGGAACTGGCCCACGCCGGCCTGACCGTGGCCGAGGCCGAGAGGAAGCACGGCGACGACGTCGAGGTGTACCGCATGGAGCTGGCCCACTCGGACAGGGCCCGGGCCGACAGCGCCTCCGAGGGGGTCATCGTGGTGGTCACGGCCAAGGGCAAGGTGGTCGGTGCCCACATCCTCGCTCCCTCCGCCGGCGAGATGATCCACGAGCTGGCCCTGGCCATCAACGAGGGGATGAAGCTGGCCGAGGTGGCCAGCCTGATCCACGTCTACCCGACGCTGTCGACCGGCATCGGCCAGCTGGCCGGCGAAGCGGCGTTCGAGGGGGCCAGGCGCCTCAGGTGGTTGGTGCGGAAGGAGAAGTAGGCGCCGCCGGCGCCGGCGCCGGCGTCAGTCGTCCTTGTCCTTGCCCTTGCCCTTGTCGTCGTCCTTCTCGGCGCCCTTGCCCTTGCTGTCGCCGCCGCCGGAGACGGTGTTCCCGCCACGGGCTGCCGGCGCGGTGGTGGCCGAGGGGGCGGGGACGGTGACGACCGGCGCCGGGGTGGTGGCCGGCGCCTGGGACTGGGACCGGGCCACGGTGGTGGACGGCGCCGGCTGGGTGGACTCGGTCTGGGCGGAGGCCGGCTGGTTGGGACCGCCGCCGTCGCCCCGGTTGAGGTAGGCGACGAGCAGGGCGACGAACGCCAGCGTGGCCAGCAGCGCGGCCAGAGGCAGGCGGGACCGCGGCCGGACGGCTGGCGGCGGGGGGAGGACCTCGAAGGACGTGGTCTGGTGCATGACCGGGTGGTCGATGACGGCGGTCGCCGGGGCGGCGGCGTGGACGAGCGTCACGTCGTCGACCATGGCCAGGGTGGGGTCGCGTGCCACGAGGGCGGCGGACATGGCGTCCGCCGACTCGAAGCGCTGCGCAGGGTCGGTGGCCATGGCCCGCTCGATGGTGCTGACCAGGAGGGGATCGAGACCGGGCCGGGCGTCGTGCAGGGGCTGGTACTCGCCGGCGGCGATCTTCATCGCCGTGCCCACCGGCGTCTCGCCGGGGAACGGGCACTGGCCGGTGAGCGCCTCGTAGAGGACGACGCCGAGGGAGTACAGGTCGGACTGGGCGGTGGCCGGCCCACCGTCGAGGCGCTCGGGCGGCAGGTAGGCCGGCGTGCCGAGGAGCTGGCCGGTGCCGGTCAGATCCCGCGAGCCGTCGGAGGCCTCCAGCGACTTGGCGATGCCGAAGTCGGCGATCTTGGCGTGGTCGTCGGCGGTGAGCAGGATGTTCCCCGGCTTGACGTCGCGGTGCACCAGGCCGGCGGCATGGGCGGCGCCCAGGGCGCCCAGCACCTCCTGGGCCACCTGGCGCACCCACGCCGGGTCCTGGGGACCGGTGGCGATGCGGTCAGCCAGCGTCTCGCCGGGGAGGCGCTCCATGACGATGTAGGGCAGGCCCTCGTGCTCGCCGGTGTCGTAGACGGCCACGGCGTGGGGGTCGCTCAGCGACGCCGCCGCGCACGCTTCCGCTTCGAAGCGCCGGCGGATGTCCTCGCGGGCGGCCATCTCCGGCAGCAGGAACTTGACTGCCACCGGGCGCTGCAGGCGCAGGTCGGTACCCGCCCGCACCTCGGCCATGCCACCCCGCCCGAGGGAGCCCTCGACGCGGTAGCGGCCGCCGATCTCCATGGTCACGCTGCTGGGTTGGGCCACCTCGGGAACCTACCCGGAGCCGGCGCAGGCGTACCGTCTCGGGATGGACGGAACCGTCGCCCCCGGGTTCGAGCCGGTGGCCGACGCCTTCGCCGCCAACTTCGCCGATCCCGGCGAGCTGGGCGCGGCGGCGGCAGTGGTGGTCGACGGCCGGTCCGTCGTCGACCTGTGGGGCGGGCTGGCCGACGCCCACACCGAGAGTCCGTGGGCCGGCGACACGCCGGTGCTGGTCTATTCCGCGACCAAGGGCCCCACCGCGACGTGCGCCCTCCTCCTGTGGGAGCGCGGCCTCCTCGACCTCGACGCCCCGGTGGCCGGCGTCTGGCCGGAGTTCGCCGCCGCCGGGAAGGCCGTGGTCACGACCCGGCACCTGCTGACCCACCAGGCCGGGCTGCCGGTCTTCGACGAGCCCATCACCTTCACCGAGTGCCACGATCCCGACCTGGTGGCCGCTCGGCTGGCGGCTCAGACGCCCCACTGGGAGCCGGGCACGGCCCACGGGTACCACCCCTTGACCTGGGGTTGGCTGGTCGGTGAGGTGGTACGCCGGGTGTCCGGCCGCACCGTGGGCACCATGGTGGCCGAGGAGCTGGCCGGGCCTCTCGGCCTCGATCTGTGGGTCGGGCTGCCGCCGGAGCGGGAGGCGTCGGTCGCCCGGCTGGCCACGGGCCAGTTCGACCTCGGCGACATGAGCCCCGACGATCCCGGGTTGACGTTCCTGGCCGCCATCATGGACATCGAGTCGCTGACGTTCCGGGCCTTCGCCAACCCGCCCGGCCAGCTCGACGTCGAGTCGTTCAACGCCCCCGAGCTGCACCAGGCCGAGTGGCCGGCGGCCAACGGCATCGCCACCGCCCGGGCCCTGGCCACCCTGTACGGGGAGCTGGCCGTCGACCGGGTCCTGTCGGCAGCCACGCTCGACGAGGCCGCCGCCGTCCAGGTGTCGGGGCCGGACAAGGTGCTGGCTATCGACACGTCGTTCGGGCTCGGCTTCTCCCTGCACTCGGCGATGACCGCCGGCGCCGGCTTCGGGCACGAGGGCGCCGGCGGCTCCGTGGCCTTCGCCGACCGGTCGAAGGGACTGGGCTTCGCCTACGTGATGAACCAGCTCACCGCGTCGCTGGGCGCCGACCGCCGCGCCCGCCGGCTGGTGGAGGCCGTCTACTCCTGCCTCTGAAGCGAACTGGTGACGATTCCGGGGGTCGGGACCCCCCGAATCGTCACCGGTTCAGTCACGGTCCAGGAGCTCCAGCAGGCGCTCGGGGGGGCGGGCGACGACGGCCCGGTCGCCGTGGATGACGATCGGGCGCTGGATGAGGATCGGATGCTCCACCATGGCGTCGAGCAGCTGGTCGCGGTCGGCGGCGTCAAGGTTCAGCTCCCCGTAGACCGGTTCCTTGGTCCGGACGATGTCACGGGGGTCGTCGGTGCCGAGCTTGGCCAGCACGGCCTCGAGCTCCTCCCGCGCCGGCGAGGTCTCCAGGTACCGGATGTAGTCGGCGTCGACGCCCCGCTCCTCGAGGATGGCGGCAGCCGTCCGGCAGTTGCTGCACTCCGGGTTGAAGAAGACCGAGGTACCCATGTCAAGGCCTTTCGTGTGGCAGTGGCAGTCTACGACTGCCTATGAGTGAACCTCTTGCCCTCGTCACCGGTACGACCGGCTTCATCGCCGCCCGGCTGGTCCCCGCCCTGCTGGCCGAAGGCTTCCAGGTGCGGGCCACCGGCCGGCGCCCTCGGCCCGAGAACCTCCCCGAGGATGTGGAGTACCAGCCCGCCGACCTGGCCGGCGAGTCAGAAATCCTCGGTCCTCTTTGCCGGGGGGTGACCCACGTCTTCCACCTGGCCGGCGCCTCCAGCTCCAAGTCGACCCAGGAGGAGATGGAGCGCGACAACATCGACGCCACCGCCCGGCTGCTCGAGGCCGCCGGCCGTGGCCCCCTGGAGCGGTTCGTGCACATGAGCTCCACGTCGATCTACGGGGAGGAGAAGCAGCTCCCCCTGCCGGTGCGGGAGGACGTCGAGCCCAACGCCAGCCGGGGCTACGGCAAGGCCAAGTGGGGCGCCGAGCAGGAGGTGTGGGCCCGCAGCCGTGACGGCATGCCGGTGGTGGTGCTGCGCCCGGTCACCGTCTACGGGCCGGGGGCCACCAAGCTGCTGGCCAGCGCCATCCTCGACACTGCCATCGAGCGGGTCGCCGGCCTGCCCCGGCTCGCCGTCGCCCCCGAGCCCATGGAGCAGCGGCTGGTCCACGTCGACGACCTCATCGCCGCCACCATCCACCTGGCCCGCTCGGCCGAGGCCGTGGGCCGGGCGTTCAACGTGGTGGACGGCATCTACCCCTCCAGCCATGACGTGGGACGGGTGCTGGCCGGCTGCTTCGGCATGGAGGTCGAGATCGGCGGCGACGGCCTTGACGAGGACCGGCGCCGGAAGGTGCACGGGCGCCTGCTGGAGCAGGGCATGGAGCCGGCGATCCTGTTCACGCCCGACCGGATGCGGCTGATGTCCAAGACCAACCGCAACAACCGGCTCTCCACCGAGGCCATCGAGTCCACCGGCTTCCGGTTCTCCCGCACCGACTTCGGCGCCGCCGTCGCCGACAACGTGGAGTGGTACCGGTCGAAGAGGTGGCTGCCGGCGAACCGCTAGCCGGCGGGCCGGAAACGCGCCGGCGGTGGCGAGTGAGCAAAGTTGCGTCTCCTGGGACCGACGATCGCTCACGAGTGCCTGAGCAGGTCGACCAGGAACGGGTTCGTCGCCCGCTCCTTGCCGATGGTGGTGGTGTCGCCGTGACCTGGGAGGACCCGGACGGCGTCGTCGAGGGGGAGGATCTTC
This sequence comes from Acidimicrobiales bacterium, assembly GCA_035540095.1. Taxonomy (GTDB): domain Bacteria; phylum Actinomycetota; class Acidimicrobiia; order Acidimicrobiales; family AC-14; genus CADCTB01. Next base: position 9,683 of record DATLHA010000187.1, read on the forward strand.
TCGGCCATCGAGGCCATGAGCTGTTCGTGGCTGCCGCCGGGCAGGTCGGTGCGGCCGATGGAGCCGGCGAAGAGGTGGTCGCCGCTGAACAGCAACGGCGCCTCACCGTCGACCTCGAGCAGGAAGCACGTCGACCCCTGGGTGTGCCCGGGCGTGTGGACGGCGGTGAACGTCATGCCGGCCCCGGACACCCGCTGGCCGTCGTCGAGGCCGGACAGCAGCTCGGGGGGGCGCAGGTCGAAGTCCTCGTAGTCGAGGATCTGGCCCAGGGTGCCGCTGGTGCCGACGGGGTCGAGCAGCATGTGGCGGTCGTGGTCGTTTATGTGGACCCGCACGTCCTCGCCCTGGCCTCGGCACACCTCGCCCACCCCGCCGACGTGGTCGACGTGGCCGTGGGTGGCCAGCAGGGCGACCAGGCGCAGCCCCTGCTCCTGGAGGTGGCCAAGGATGGCGCCGGGGTCGGGCGGGGCGTCGATGAGCACACACTCGCCGCCGGCGCCGGTGGCCGACACCACCCAGGCGTTGGTGCCGGCGATCCAAAGCCGCAGCCCGGCGATGATCATGGCCGGGCCCGCCGATCCAGGGCGGCGGCGATGGCTCGGGGGCCGGCTTGGGTCTCGATCTCCTCCAGCGGCAGGGGGAGCGGGATGCGCCAGTTGGGCCACTCGTCAAGGGTGCCGGGCATGTTCGGGCGCCGCTGCACGCCGAGGGCGTCGTCGAGGCCGGCGGTCAGCAGCAGGCAAGGAGCGTGCGACAGGCCGTCGTAGGTGGCGGCGACCACTTCGGGGACCGGCGCGTCGTCGTCCACGCCGGCCACCCTCTTCAGGCGCTCCCGCAGCTCCTGGGTGGCCTCCAGGTTGGGCTCCATGCCGATCTCCTGCTGGTCGGCCAGGTCGGTGCCGGTCCACAGGCCGGCGATCGTCGGCAGGTCGTGGGTCGTGACTGCGGCCAGCGCCTGCTCGGGGTACTCCGCCGGCGGCTTCTCCTCGAACCACACCAGCCGGTACGACAGCACGCCACGCTGCGCCAGCTCCTCACGCACGCGGTCCTCGACGGTGCCCAGATCCTCGCCCACCGCGTAGGCGCCGGCCCGGTGGCACTCCAGGGCGACGATGTCGAGCAGGTCGTCGGCGCAGTACCGCACGTATGCGCCCTCGGCCGGGGACCCGGCGCTGCGGGGCACCCACCACAGCCGGAACAGCCCCATGACGTGGTCGAGGCGAAGCCCGCCGGCGTGGCCCAGGGTGGCCCGGATGGTCTGGATGAACGGGTGGTAGCCGGCGCTTCGCAGCCGCCACGGGTCGAAAGGGGGCAGCCCCCAGCTCTGGCCGTGGGTGCTGAACTCGTCCGGGGGGGCGCCGACGGCCATGTCCAGGGCCAGCACGTCCTGCCACAGCCAGCCGTCGGCGCCGGCCGGGTCGACGCCCACGGCCAGGTCGTGCATGACGTCGATGTCGGCCGACGCGCTCTGGAGCTGGCGGTCGACCAGCCACTGCAGCCACTGGTGGAACCGCCAGCGCCCGTACCGGGTGCGCAGGACCTCGGCGACGTCGGGGCCGTCGGGGTGCCGGGCGCCCACCGGCCACTCCCGCCAGTCGGCGCCGTGCTCCTCGGCCAGCACGCAAAAGGCGGCGTAGTCGCCGATGGCGTCACCCTGGGCGTCCCGCCAGGTGTCGAAGGCCCGGTCGCCGGCGAAGCCCTCCCAGATCCGCTCCAGGGCGTGCATCTTCAACCGGAACACCGCGTCGCGGTCGATGTGGGGCTTCTCGTTCAGCGCCCGGCCGGCCTGGGCCAGCGACTCCAGGTCGGTGAGGGCCGCCGCGCCGTCCACGTCCTCCACCCGCAGGTAGAGCGGGTTCCGGAAGCGCCGGCTGCTCGGGAAGTACGGGCTGTCGGACTGGGGCAGCGTCGGGTGCGAGGCGTGGAGGGGGTTGACGAGGACCAGGCCTCCCCCCAGCTCCTGCGACGTCCACCGTCCCAGCCGGCGGAGGTCGCCCAGGTCTCCCATGCCCCAGCTCTGCGTGGAGCGGGTGGCGTAGAGCTGCACGGCCCAGCCCCAGGTGGGAGCCAGCGCCGGCAGCGGGCATCTGCCGGGCGACACGATGACCTCGGTGCGCCGGCCGTCGTCGAGGCGGACGAGGGAGTGGTAGCCGAACGGGAGGTCCCCCGGCATGTCCCCTTTCAGGCGGCGAACCTCGCCGCCCTCGAGGTGGAGGTCGGCGGCGCCGTCGAGCTGCGTCGCACGGCCCCCACGTACGAACAGCGTCGGCCCCGCCGGCGGGGAGTCGTCGCCGTCGGTGCCCATGGCCTCCAGCACCGTGGCCACGGTCTCGCGGGTGACGTCGTGCCAGGCCCCCTGGGCGTCCTTCCATCGCTCCTGCACACCCCACTCGGCGATGCCCATGAGAGGCGGAGTCTACGGTCGGCGTAACCGCCGCCGGCACAGGGGTCGGCGGTAGACTGCATCTCCTATGTCGAAATGGTTGGTGGAGCGCAAGCTGTCGGAAGCCGCCGAGCGGCTGCGCCAGCTGCGTGCCGAGCTCAGCGTCGTCGACGAGCAGCTCGCCTTCCTGGCCGACGCCGCGGACGACGCCCGCATGAGGGCCATGGTGTCGGAGACGCCCATGGCTGACAAGGAGCACCGTGAGGCCCAGAAGCACGCCGACGCCATGACCCGGCACCGCAGCCAGCTGGTCAGCCAGATCGGTGAGCTGGAGAAGGCACAGGACGAGCTCCTCGAACGTCTTTTCGCCGAGATCTGAGAGTCGAATGAGCGCAGGGAACGAGACGTGGCCCGAGCGGCCCTTCGAGCGGGGAACGTAGATGGCTACCAGAATCGTCATCGCCGAGGACGAGGCCCTCATCCGCCTCGACTTGAAGGAGACCCTGGAAGCCGAGGGCTACGAGGTCGTCGGGGCCGTGGGCCGGGGCGACGAAGCGGTGGAGCTGGTCAACGAGCTGCATCCCGACCTGGCCATCCTCGACATCAAGATGCCGGGGATGGACGGGATCACCGCCGCCCGCCAGATCACCAGCTCCCGCCGGGCCGCGGTGCTGATCCTCACCGCCTTCAGCCAGCGCGACCTGATCGAGCAGGCCCGTGACGCCGGCGCCTTCTACTACCTGGTCAAGCCCTTCCAGACCAGCGACCTGGTGCCGGCCATCGAGGTGGCCCTGGGCCGCTTCGCCGACCTGCGGGCCAAGGAGGCCGAGGTCGAGGGGGCCAAGGAGCTTCTCGAG
>DATLHA010000188.1:0-5089 GCA_035540095.1 Acidimicrobiales bacterium
TCAGCGAAAGAAGAGAGCTTCCGTGGCAACAGGTACCGTCAAGTTCTTCAACGCCGAGAAGGGCTTCGGCTTCATCTCGCGCGAGCAGGGCGACGACGTCTTCGTGCACTACTCCAACATCCAGGGCCATGGCTACAAGTCGCTCGACGAGGGCCAGCGGGTCGAGTTCGACGTCGCCCCCGGTCGCAAGGGCGAGGAAGCGCAGAACGTCCGGGTGATCTAGCGGTCGCCGACACGGCGGGCGAGCTCGGCGAGGTCGACGACGACGTCGAAGCCGTCGACCTGCAGCCAGCGCCGGTTGCGGTCGTGCAGGTCGCTCTTGTCGAAGCGGTTCAGGTAGACGACGAACGGCTCCGGCATGGTCGGCGCGCACAGGCGGACGGCGTTGATGGCGCCCAGGCCGGCGTGGGCGACGAGCACGGCCAGGTCGGCGTGGAGGGCGAAGGCGAGGGCGGCGCTGTCGGCGTCGGCGGCGATGGGCGAGCGGGGGCCGCCGGCGGTCTCCACCACGCCGACGTCGACGCGCTCTTCGGGCCACGACAGCTCGGCCAGCAGCTCCTCCAGCGCCGGCGCCGCCGTGCCCAAGAAGGCAGCGGCGATGGGCGGTGCCATGGCGACGGCGTACCGGCGGTGCGGGGGGCAGACCGTGCCGGCCGGTTCACCGGTGGCGAGGCCGAGCAGGTGGGCGTCGGTCTCGATGTCGCACGCGGCGGAGGACTGCACCGGCTTGCGGGCGGCGACGGAGGCCCCGCCGGCCTTCAGCCGGGCCAGTACCTTGGCCGACACCCACGTCTTGCCCACGCCGGTGCCCGTCCCCAGGACGACGACGAGCCGCTCAGGGCGCACAGCCGACCCCTTCCAGTGCGTCCAGGAGACCGGCGATCTGGCCGGCGGTGTGCGTGGCCGACACCGAGATGCGCAAGCGGGACGTCCCCGGGGCGACGGTCGGCGGGCGGATGGCCGGCACGAGCAGGCCCCGCCGGCGCAGGGCGGCAGAGGCAGCCATCGCTGCGCCTTCGTCGCCGACCACCACGGGCAGGATCGGGGAGGGGTGGCCCGCCCTGAGGAGGTCGACGTTGGCCCGCAGCCCGGCGACCAGCGCCGCCCCTTCCTGCGAGCGCAGCACCTCCAGCGCAGCCAGGGCGGCGCCGGCATCCGCCGGCGACGAGGCGGTGGTGAAGATGAACGTGCGGGCCCGGTTCACCAGCAGGTCGACGAACGGCCGGGGGCCGGCGACGAAGCCGCCCAGGGACCCGACGTACTTCGACAGCGTGCCCACCCGCAGATGATCGACGCCGGCCAGTTCGGGATCCGGGCCGAGGACGGCGTGGGCCTCGTCGAGCACCAGCAGGGCGCGGTGGCGGGCGCAGCACTCGGCCAGGGCATCCACCGGCGCGGCGTCGCCGTCCATGGAGAACACGGTGTCGGTGACGACGATGGCCGGTCCCGGCGACGACCGGAGCAGCTCCTCGACGTGGCCGAGGTCACCGTGGCGGTAGACGCAGACCTCCGCCCGCGACAGCCGGCAGCCGTCGACGATCGACGCGTGGTTGCGCTCGTCGGACAGCACCCGTACGCCGCCGCCGGCCAAGGTGGACAGGACGCCGAGGTTGGCCGCGTACCCGGTCGGGAACATGAGGACCGCCGGCTCCCGTTTCCACTCGGCCAGCGCCGCCTCCAGCTCGGCATGGACCGGCAGGGCCCCGGCCACCAGCCGGGCGGCGCCGGCGCCGGCGCCCCAGCGGTCGAGGGCGGCGTGGGCGCCGGCGACCACCGCCGGGTGCCGGCTCAGCCCCAGGTAGTCGTTGGAGGCGAAGGAGACGAGGCCCTCGTCGGGCACCGGTACCTCGCGCCAGCGCCCGGCGGCGTGCACCGCCCGGCACTCGCCGGCGACCCGGTCAGCCCAGCCGGGCACGAAGCACCCCGGCCAGCACGTCCACGATGCGCTCGATCTCGCCGGCGGTGATGGTCAGTGGAGGAACGACGATCACCGTGTCGCCGATGGGTCGCAGCAGCACGCCGGCGGCGACGGCCAGGTCGCACACCGCGCGGCCGGCGCCGCGCTCCACGTCGATCCCGCACAGCAGACCCTTGACCCGGATGCCGTAGACCCCCGGCAGCGTCGCCACCCGTTCGGCCAGCGACGACGAGAGCTGCGCCGAGCGCTCGGCGACGTTGGCCAGCACGTCGCGCTCGGACAGCAGCCGGAGGTGGCGCAGCGCCACCGCCGCCCCCAGCGCATTGCCCCCATAGGAGTGCCCGTGGGCGAACGGCGTGCCGGCGAACCCGTCGAAGATGCGCGAACCGGCGACGGTGACCGCCAGCGGCAGGTACCCGCCGGTGATCCCTTTGCCCAGGCACAGCAGATCGGGCCGGGCACCGGGACCGCACTGCTCGGTGGCGAACAGCGTGCCGGTGCGCCCGAACCCCGTCGCCACCTCGTCGTGGATCAGCAGCACGTCGGCGGACCGGCAGGCCTCGGCCAGCGCGGCGAACCGGTCGGGCGACGCCATGCGCATGCCCGCCGCCCCCTGCACCAGCGGCTCGACGACCACCGCCGCCAGCCGGCCGGCGTGCTCACCGACCATCCGGCAGGCGACTTCGAAGCACGAGGGATCGTCGTACCCGGGCGCCCGCAGGACCGGGAACCGCAGGGGCGAGAACAGCGACGCGCCGAACCCGTCGTCGGACCCGAGCGACAGCGAGCCGACGGTGTCGCCGTGGTAGGCCCCGCCGAAGGCGAGGTACGTCGTCCGCTCCGGCGCGCCGGCCAGGGCCCAGAACTGGAACGCCAGCTTGAGCGCCTGCTCCACCGCCGACGCCCCGTCGGAGCAGAACATGAAGTGCGGGTCGACCACCGGCACGACGCCCGCCAGGGCCTCGGCCAGCTCGACCACCACCCGGTTGCCGTTGCCGAGCATCGTCGAGTGGGCGACGAGGTCCAGCTGGTCCCGCACGGCCTGGTCCAGCTCGGGCACCCGGTGGCCCATGGTGTTCACCCACAGCGAGGAGATGGCGTCGAGGTACCGCCGGCCCTCGGTGTCGATCAGCTCGTGGCCCTCGGCCCGTTCGACCACGACGGGGCGGTGGTCGAGGTAGGCCGACATGTCGGTGAAGCCGTGCCAGACGGCGGCGGCGTCGCGCTCGGCCCACATTCCGCCATCCTGGCACCGTCGGTATCATTGGCTCTCAAGATGCTGGACGAACGGAAGGCCGCCATCCTGAGGGCGGTGGTCAAGGAGTACATCGACACCGCCCAGCCGGTGGGGTCGGCCCACGTCGCCCGCATCGGGCACCTGCAGGTCTCGCCGGCCACCGTCCGCAACGAGATGGCCCAACTGGAGCGGGAGGGCTTTCTGGCCCATCCCCACACCAGCGCCGGCCGCATCCCCACCGACAAGGGGTACCGGTTCTTCGTCGACGACATCCGCTCCACGCCCGGCACCCTGGGCGAGGGCGAGCGGGCCCAGGTGCAGGACTTCTTCACCCGGGCCCACGGCGAGCTCGAGCGCATGCTCTCCGACACCTCCAAGCTGCTGTCCAACCTGACCACCTACGCGGCGCTGGTCGTCGCCCCGCCGCATGAGGGGGCGCCGGTGCGGGCCGTCCACCTCGTGCCCCTAGGCACCCGGGTGGCCGTGGTCGTGGGCGTGCTGGCCAACGGCGGCGTCGAGAAGGCCCACATCGAACTGCCCGAGGGAACGGGTGACGACCGGGTGGCCGCCGCCGCCGCCCACCTCTCCGCCCACATGGTCGGCCGGCCGCTGGCCGACGAAAGCCCCATCCCGCCCACCGGCGACCCCGCCGTCGACGCCCTGGCCAACACCGCCCGCCAGGCGCTGTGGGACTCCCATGACAGCGAGGCCGACCAGGTCTTCATCGGCGGGGCGGCCCGCATGGCGTCCACCTTCCAGGCCGTCGACACCGTCCGACAGGTCCTCGCCGGCCTCGAGCAGCAGTACGTGCTGGTCACCCTCCTGCGGGAGGCGCTCGACGAGGAGGGCCTGACCGTCGCCATCGGCACCGAGCACGGGGTGGACTCCCTTGCCGAGTGCTCCATCGTCGTCGCCCCCTACGAGGTCGACGGCTCCCACGCCGGCACCATCGGCGTCCTGGGGCCGACCCGGATGAACTACCCCCAGGCCATGGCGGCGGTGGCCATCGTCAGCGCCCGCCTCGGGCGCCACCTGCGCGAAGGCTAGGGACTTGGCCGACATCCCCGACTTCTACGAGCTCCTGGGCGTCTCGCGCCGGGCCACCGACGACGAGATCAAGCGGGCCTACCGCAAGCTGGCCCGCGAGCTGCACCCCGACCTCAACCCGGGCGACTCCGCGGCCGAGGAGCGGTTCAAGCAGGTCACCGTGGCCTACGAGACCCTCTCCGACCCGGAGAAGCGCCGGCGCTACGACACCTTCGGCGACGCCGGCCTCGGCGGCGGCGGGGGCCAGGACCCCTTCGCCGGCTTCGGCGGCGGGGGGCTCGGCGACCTGATCGACGCCTTCTTCGGCGGGAGCGCCGGCAACGGGCGCAGCCGCGGCCCGGGCGGACCGCCGCGAGGACCCGACCTCGAGACCGTCCTCGACCTCGAGTTCGCCGAGGCCGTCTTCGGCGTCGAGCGCGAGGTCACCGTGCGGGCGCCGACCACGTGCGAGGGGTGCGACGGCACGGGGGCCGCACCCGGCACCGCGCCCACCACCTGCACGATGTGCAACGGCGCCGGCGAGCTGCGCCGGGTGCGCCAGTCGATCCTCGGCCAGATGGTGACGTCCTCGCCGTGCCCGCGCTGCGCCGGCCTGGGGCAGGAGATCGCGTCGCCGTGCTCGACCTGCCGGGGTGAGGGGCGCGTCAACCGGTCCTGCAGCTACACCGTCGACGTTCCCGCCGGCGTGGACCACGGAGCGACCCTGCGGCTGTACGAGAAGGGTGCAGCCGGGCCTCGGGGCGGGCCTCCGGGAGACCTGTTCGTCCACCTGCGGGTGGGCCGTCACCCCCGGTTCACCCGCGAGGGGATCGACCTGCACAGCACCCTCCACGTGCCGGCGACGGTGGCCGCCCTGGGCGCCGACATCGCCTTCGAGACCCTCGACG
>DATLHA010000189.1:0-18461 GCA_035540095.1 Acidimicrobiales bacterium
GGATGGCGGCCGCCCCCCGGGCCACCAGGGCACGGGCGAGACCCCGCCCCCGCCAGGCCTCGTCGGTGGCGACCGCCACCTCCATGCCGAGCCGGTCGTGGCGCTTGATGCCGAGCCCGGCGACGTACTTCCCCTCATCCCGCACCACCAGAACCTCGCCGCCGAAGGGCCGGAGCCAGGCCGGTACGTCAGGGGCTTCGGCCGGCACCCACTCGCCGATCGGCTCGATGTCCGCCGGCGCCAGCGCGTACCGGTAGACCCCCTTGCCGACCACCGCGCCCGGTTGGCCGATGGCCTCGGGGACCCCGTCGAGGATCTCCTCGAGGGTGGCGCCGGCGGCACGGACCGCCTCCACCGTCTCGGGTGGTACGGACAGGATGGTGCCCTCCGGGGTCTCCACGCCGGCGAACGGACGCACGACGCCGTCCCATCCCGGTGCGGTGCGGCAGTCGCAGCCCACCACCGCGACCATCGACGTCGGAGGCCAGGCACCGAGCCAGCGGCGCAGGTGGCGGTGGAGCCGGTCGAGCACCTCCTCCTCGCCGGGGAGCGGGCCGTCGAGGTCGGTTTCCATGGCCGCACCAGGATGGCAGCCCGGCGGCGGGCCCGGACAGGATCCCCGCCCACGGGTCGCGCCTGGTCACAGCGGGCGAACGTGGACCGCCGTAGCCTGTATTCCACGATCTCCGACGTGGCCACCTCGATCACCGCTTTCGTCGGAGCACCGGCGCGCGAGCCGGTCGCGGTCGTCTCCCCGTCCGACTTCGGCCGGATGTACGGCACGACCGGCGCCCTGGCCCTCGCCGTACAGGACTTCTTCCGCCAGGGCGGCGCCGTCGCCATCGTGGCCGGGGAGCTCGACGACCTGGTCCGGGCCGGCGCCTTCTTCAACCTTCTCGTCGTCCCCGGTGAGCCTTCGCCCGAGGTCACCGCCGCCGCCGTCGCCATGGCCGAGGCGCAGGGGGCGATGTGCATACTCGAGCCGCCGCCGGCATGGACGACCGTCGAGGAGGCGATCGCCGGCGCCTCGGCGCCGGCCTTCCCCCGCAGCCCCAACGCCGCCGTCTACTTCCCCCGCATCGCCGGCCCCGGCCCGCTCCGGGGCCCCGCCGGTGCCGTCGCCGGGGTGATGGCCCGTTCCGACGTGGTGCGGGGCGTGTGGGCGGCGCCGGCCGGCGTCGAGGCAGCGTTGCGGTGGGTCGAGGACCTGACCGTGCCGGTGAGCGACGCCGAGAACGGCCGCCTCAACCCACTGGGCGTCAACTCCCTGCGCAACTTCGCCGGCGCCGGGCCGGTCATCTGGGGCGCTCGAACCACGGCCGGCGACCGTGACGCTGCGTGGAAGTACGTCAACGTGCGGCGCACAGCCCTGTTCCTCGAGCACTCCCTGTCGAAGGGGCTCGAGTGGGCCGTCTCCGAGGCCAACGACGAGCCGCTGTGGGCCCGCATCCGCGCCGAGGCCGGCGCCTTCCTCGACGATCTGTTCCGTCGCTCGGCCTTCGCCGGCGTCATGCCTCGGGAGGCCTACTTCGTGAAGTGCGACCGTGACACGACGAGCCCGGAGGAGATCGCCAACGGCGTGATCAACGTCGTCGCCGGGTTCGCGCCGGCCCGCCCCGGCGAGTTCGTGGAACTGCCGATCCGCCTGGCTGGGCACACCGGCAGTAGCGACCCCCCGCGCTAACGGCGGTTCGCGCTAGACCGGTGCGACACCAGGGACGGAGGTCAGGCGGATGCCGCACGGTTCAGCGGGGCTCGGCGAGCTCACGCCACGATCGGTCTTCTACGACGAGGGGCGCTTCGGCCGGCTCTTCCCCACCCTTCCACCGTTCGCGGCGGACACGCCGCTCGTCCGCGACGCCCTCCTGGAGCTCGGGGCCAAGGGGGGGCCGATGGACGCCGGCGACGACCTGTCCGACCCGATCGCCCTCATCGTCGACCCGGCCCTGAACATCGGCAACCCCGACAACCCGGCGATGACCGCCGGGTTCACCTTCGTGGGCCAGTTCCTCGACCACGACATGACGTTCGACCCAACGTCCAGCCTGGCCCGCCGCCAGGATCCCGAGTCGATCCGCAACTTCCGCATCCCCGCCCTCGACCTCGACAGCGTCTACGGCGGCGGCCCCGGCGCGTCCCCCCATCTCTACGACAGCTCCGTCGACGCCGGGCGCACCACGCTGCTGACCGAGGAGATCCCCGGATCGGGCGCGGTGTCCATGGGCAACATGGTCCGCTTCGACGTCCCCCGGAACAGCCAGGGCACCGCCCTCCTGGGAGACCCGCGCAATGACGAGAACCTTGTCGTCTCCCAGTTCCACCTCGCCCTGCTGCGCTTCCACAACCGGGTCCTCGCCGAGGTGAAGTGCGAGCTGGGCGACGGTTACACCGTCGGGGAGATCTTCGCCGAGGCCCAGCGGGTCGTCCGCTGGCACTACCAGTGGATGGTCCTCCACGAGTTCCTGCCGGCGACCGTCGGGCAGGCCACCGTCGATGACGTGCTCACCAAGGGGCTCAAGCACTTCAAGTGGCGCAACGACCCCTACATCCCGGTGGAGTTCTCGGTCGCCGCCTACCGGTTCGGCCACTCCCAAGTCCGCCCGAGCTACCGGGCCAACTTCGGCACCAGCGCCACCGACACGTCCCGGCAGTTCTTCGCCCTGATCTTCGACCCCACCGCCACCGGCTCCGGCGACCCTGCCGACCTCCGCGGTGGCCGGCGGGCGCCCCGGCGGTTCATCGACTGGCAGACGTTCTTCGACTTCGGCGACAACCGAGCCCGGAACAACAAGCTGATCGACACCAAGCTCTCCTCGGTGCTCTTCGAGCTCATGGGCCAGCCGGCGGGGGAGCCGGTGTCACTGGCGTCACGCAACCTGCTGCGAGCGCTCACCATGAAGGTGCCGTCGGGCCAGCGGGTGGCCCAGGCCATGCGGCTGCCGGTGCTCGCCCCCGGCGACCTCGCCGATCTGGCCGAGCTCAACCTGGGCGACCGCACCCCACTGTGGTTCTACGTCCTACGGGAAGCCGAGGTAGCTGCCGGCGGTCAGTGCCTGGGGCCGGTGGGCGGCCGTATCGTGGCCGAGGTGATCGTCGGGCTGATCAAGGGGGACCGCAGCTCCTACCTGCGCCAGGACCCCGCCTGGACGCCCACCTACGGCAGCGGCACCACGTTCACCGCCGCCGACCTGCTCAACGCCGCCGGCGTGGTGGCGACACTTCCCAGACTCTAGGGCGTGCCGCCTGGGCCGACCGGCCCTCTGAGCGGAGAACTGGGGCCGAAGCGCTCGACCCGGATGGCGCCGGCCGGCATCCCGGAGTCGATGAGCAGGGCGGACGCGGCGTCGGCGAACCCGCTCGACCCGCAGACGTAGGCCAGCTCCGCCGGCGCCGGCGTGTGTCCGTCCCAGACGAACCAGCCACCCAGCGGCCCCCGCACCTCCAGTTCGTCGCCCAGCTCCAGCACCTCGTGGAGGAACGCCGACACCTCCCCGCCTTCCAGCCGCTCGACGGTGATCTCGATCTCCGCCGTGTCGTCGGGCGCCGAGGCGATCGAGTACGACCGGGAGGCGGTATAGCCGTCGGGCGCGGTGAGCCGGACGACGTAGTGCTGGCCGGCCAGGCGCCGGTGCGGCGCCTCGAGGCGGAGGCGGAACGTCTTGGCCCCGCCGGGTCTCATCGGTGATGCCCACGACGGTGGCCGTCTGCCACGTGGTGGCGGCCACCGGGCCTAGTCGCCCTGGTAGCGCTGCTCGAGCCAGGGGTCACCGCAGTCGTGGTAGCCGTTGCGCTCCCAGAAGCCGGGCTCGTCGTGTTCGAGCAGGGTGAGGCCGGCGACCCACTTGGCGCTCTTCCAGATCGACCGAGACGCCGGTGAAGGTCATGCCGAACCTGGACCACGTCGTCACGCAGTGGATCGGGCCCTCGTAGATCGAGGCCGGCAAGGCGCGGATCTGGTCCCACGTCCAGGTCGTCGGCCGCTCCACCAGCCCCTCGACGGCGAAGGTCCAGTCGTCCGTGACGATGGCCGGCGTCGGCTCGGCGGTCAGCACCGGCCAGTCGCCGCCGGCGTCGTACTGCCCCGGCGGGAGGCGCCTGTCGCCCCCGGGCCTCGGACGTCCCGTGAACCCCCGCGTGACCTTGGCCATGGCCGCCAGTCCTACACGATCCGCCGGCGTTCCGCTCCCCGTGGCGCCACCCCACCGGTCCACCGGCGGGCTCGCGCCGGCCGGCGCTCCTCTCCCCAGCGGCCGGCTTGGCCCGCTCTCGCCAAGTCCGTCCGGGACACCGGACGGACGCCACCGGCCTAGTTCAGCTTGCGCACCCCGACGTGGACGTGGTTGAAGTGCCCGGCCACCTTCCACAGCACCTGGAACCGGTAGCCGTCGATGGTCCTGGTGAGCTCGCCGCCGCCCCAGTCCGGCACGCCGAGGGCCGCCGCCACCCGCCGGGCGGCAAGCTCGGTGGCCGGCGTGGGGGCCTGGATGCCCCGGACGGCCAGGTCCGCGGCCCAGGAATCGCTCCGGCTGACGTGGTGGTCCGACTGCTCACCGCCGGTCGTCCGCCCCCACTGCTCGCTGACGTAGAGCGGCGGGTTGTCGTGGAGGGCGATGGCGGCCAGGAACCGGGCCGGCCCCTCGGTCCCGCCATTGCGGCCGGCCGGCTGGAACCACTGCTCGGGGGCGGTCGGGAGAACCAACGGCACCGGCGCCGGCGCCGCCACGGCCGGTGTCGTGACCAGCGTGGCCGCCAACGAGTCGGCGGCCAGGAGGGCGTCGACGCCTGCGAGCTGCTGGTTCGGCGCCATCGCCGTCTCGGTCCGGGTGGCGGGGATGGCGCAGCCGTCCAGGAACAGGCTTGCGCCGACCACCAGTGCCGCGCCGAGCTGCTTGAACGCGCGCGCGTTCTTCACTTGAACGACTCCCGACTCCGCCGGCCCTACGCGCAGCTTCCGCCTGCGCCCCCAGTACGTGCGTTGAATCTAGAGAGAAATTGCCCTCATGTCCAGGATGAAATGTTTACCGAACCTGCGGAAAGGGTACAAGACGTTTACGAGTCCTCCGACACGTTCGGTTCGACGCGCCTGAATCTCGGCGGGCGGGCGGGTCAGGCGGGGAAACCGACCGGAGACTCGCCGGCGATGGCATGGGTAGGACGCGACGGGAAGGGCGGGGAGGACAGCTGCCGCCGCCACTGCGTGGCACGCCGTCGCGGGCGTCGGGCGACGGCGCGGACGCCCGCCAGCTCGGCCTCTCCCCGCCCCGAGAGGGGGCCGGCGCAAGCCGCCCGGTAGCCGCGTACTCTCCCACCGATGACGCAGGCCCTGCGCCCGCCCGCCACCCTGACGACGGCTCCGCCCGACTCAGGACGTGGGCGCCGGCGCGCCGCCTACCTCCGCACCGTCGCCCTGTACGTCGTCACCCTCTGGGCCGCCATCACCCTTACCTTCCTGCTTCCCCGGTTCCTACCGGGTGACCCCCTGGCCGCGCTCAACGACCCCGACAGCGGCACCTTCGTCTACGACGCCCAGGAGCGGGACAAGGTGGCCGCCTACTACGGGCTCGACCGCCCACTCGTCTCCCAGTACGGCTCCTATCTGTCCAGCCTGGCCAAGGGCGACTTCGGCTGGTCGATCTCGCAGAACGCAGCCGTGTCCACCCTGTTGCGGAACCGCCTGCCGTGGACGCTCCTGCTCACCGGATCGGCGTTGCTCCTGTCGTCGGCGGTCAGCTTCTTCGCCGGGCTCACCGCGGCGTGGAACCGGGGCCGTTTCGCCGACCGGGCCCTCATCGCCGTGCTCTCGGTCACCCGAGCCATCCCCGAGTACGCCATGGCCAGCGGCCTGCTGATCCTGTTCGCCGTCACCTACCCCTTGTTCCCCCAGGCCGGGGCCCACGAGGCGTTCGCCACCTACTCCTCGAGGTGGGACCAGGTGAGCGACATCCTGTTCCACCTGGCCCTCCCGCTGGCCGCCCTCACCCTGGGCCTCCTCGCCAACAAGTTCCTGATCGTGCGCAACACCGCCATCGCCACCCTCGGCGAGGACTACATGCTGCTGGCCCGGGCCAAGGGCCTGTCCCGCCGGCGGCTGAAGTACCGCCACTCCGGCCGCAATGCCCTGCTGCCGTTCGTCACCGCCCTCGGCATCCAGTCGGCGTTCGCCCTCGGCGGGTCGGTGTTCGTGGAGACGATCTTCGCCTACCCCGGCATGGGCACGCTACTGGAGAGGGCGGTCTTCGCCCGTGACTACCCGCTCCTGCAGGGCTACTTCGTCGTCATCGCCGTCGTCGTGCTGGTCGCCAACCTGCTGACCGAGCTGACGTACACCAAGCTCGACCCCCGGGTGGGCCGGCGGGTGGGCGGATGACCGCCACCACCATCGCCCGCCCGCCGGCGGCGGCACCGCTCTCGGGCCGGCGGACCACGGTCGCCGGCGCGGTGGGCGGCCTGCTCCTCGCCGTCTACGTCGCCCTGGTCCTCTTCGGGAGCCGGCTGGCACCGTTCCGGGCCACCGAGCTGGCCGGCGCCTCGCTGGAGCCCCCGGGCGGCGAGCACCTCCTGGGCACCAACATCCTGGGCCAGGACCTGGCCAGCCAGCTCATCCTGGGCGCCCGGGCCTCGCTGCTCGTCGCCCTCCTTGCCGGCGCCGGCACCGTGCTGCTGGGTGGCGTCATCGGCGTCCTCGCCGGGTGGTTCCCCGGCTGGTTCGACAGCGTGCTGATGCGGGTCACCGACCTCGTCCTCATCCTGCCCAAGCTGCCCCTGCTGCTGCTCATCGGCGCCCTGACCGGCGGCTCGGTGCTCGGGCTGTCGCTGGTCATCTCCCTGCTGTTCTGGCCCACGGCGGCACGCATCCTGCGCTCACAGGTCCTGAGCCTGCGTTCCCGCACCCACGTCCGGGCCGCCACCGGGTTCGGCGCCGGCACCTGGCACCAGCTGCGGCGCCACATCCTCCCGGACCTGGGCCTGTTGTCGGTGGCCGAGTTCATCCCCGCCGCCGGCCGGGCGGTCGGCCTGCAGGCCGGCCTGGCCTTCTTCGGGGTGGGCGACCCCACCCAGCCGTCGTGGGGGGCCATGATCCGCGACGCCATCGCCTTCCGGGGCGTGTTCATCACCGACGCCTGGAAGTGGTGGCTGGCGCCCCCCATCGTCGCCCTCGTGCTGCTCATCATCGCCATCACCCTCCTGGGCACCGCCGCCGAGCGGCGGTTCAGCCCCCGGGTGGCCCGGCACTCCCGTTAGAGCACGCGGCGGGGGAAGGTACGGCTGGCGATGGCGACGGTGACGACGATCCCGCCGATCAGCACGGCGGCGTCGAGGAGCAGCCGGTCCGGCCCCACGCCGACCAGCAGCTGGCGCAGCATCTCCACCAGGTAGGTGAGGGGGTTGAACCGGGCCACGACCTGCAGCCACCCGGGCATGATCTCCACCGAATACAGGGCGTTGGATGCGAACAGCAGCGGGAGGGTCACCAGCTGCCCGAGCCCCATGAACTGCTCCCGGCTGCGCACCATGGAGGCGATCACCATGGACAGCGCGGAGAGCATCGTCGCCCCCAGGAGGACGGCGATGAGCGAACCGACGACGCCCAGCACGGACCACTCGAGGGGGATGCGCAGCACGGCCACCACCGCCAGCACCACCGCCACCTGGATCACCGCCCGCATGGCCGCGCTGGCCGCCTTGCCCAGGATCACCGCGCTGCGGAACGCGGGGGCGACGAGCACCCGCTGGGTGATGCCCAGGTCGCGCTCCCAGATGATCGCCATCCCCGAGAAGATGGCGACGAACAGCACCGACTGGGCCAGGACCCCGGGCACGAGGAACGCTTTGTAGGGCACCTCCTCGGTGCCCAGCTCCCGAACCCGGGACACCGCGGACCCGAAGACCAGCAGCCACAGGAGGGGCTGGGCGGCTCGGGCCACGAGGACCGAGCGCTCACGGCCGGCCTTGTGGATCTCGGCCTGGGCCATGGCCACGACCGTGCCGATGTAGGAGACGGCGACCTGGCGGGCGGTGAGCGCCGGGATGGCCTCAACCAAGGCGTCGGGCGGTGCGGCGGGTGCGGCCGATGTCGTGGAACTCACCCCCCCTCGCCTGGGCGTCGGCCGTCAGGCTGACGAACACGTCCTCCAGGGTGCCGCCGCCGGCTCCCAGCGCGGCGCGCAGCTCGACCGGGCTGCCCTCGGCGCGGATCTCCCCTGCGCTCATCACCGCCACCCGCTGGCACTGCTCCTCCG
Source organism: Acidimicrobiales bacterium (assembly GCA_035540095.1). Classification (GTDB taxonomy): domain Bacteria; phylum Actinomycetota; class Acidimicrobiia; order Acidimicrobiales; family AC-14; genus CADCTB01. The sequence continues at coordinate 8,241 of DATLHA010000189.1, forward strand.
CCTCCTCCATCAGGTGGGTGGTGACCAGCATGGTGAGGCCGGTCTCGGCCCGCATCTCGGCCAGGTGGCGCCACACGGCCCGGCGGGCCACCGGGTCGAGACCGATCGTCGGCTCGTCGAGCAAGAGGAGGCGGGGCCGGTTCAGCAGGGCGCAGGCGATCTCCAGCCGCCGGACCATCCCGCCGGAGTAGGAGCGCACCAACCGGTCGGCGGCGGCGGCGATGTCCATCAGCTCGAGCATCTGGTCCACCCGGCGGCCCCGGTCCTGGCGGGCGACGCCGTGAAGCCGGGCGAACAGCATGGCGTTCTCCCGGCCGGTCAGGGACCCGTCGGCCGACAGCGCCTGGGGGACATAGCCGATCAACCGGCGTGCCGTCGCCGGCTCGGCGCCGACCTCGTGGCCAAGGATCCACGCCCGCCCGCCGGCGGGCTTGAGCAGGGTCGTGAGCACCCGCATGATCGACGTCTTGCCGGCCCCGTTGGGCCCGAGCAGGCCGAAAACCTCCCCCGCCTCCACCCCGAAGCTTGCGCCCCGGACGGCCTCGAAGTCGCCGTAGCGGACGACGAGGTCCTCGACGACCAGCGCCTTCACGGCGTGGGCGAGCCGTTCCTGGAGGCGAAGAGCAGGTCCCGGCCCGCGGCCGACAGGAGCGACCGGGTGGCCTCGTGGCGGGGCGACGCCAGGAGCGTGCCGCCGGCGCCCTCCTCCACGACGCGGCCCTGCTCGAGCACCAGCACGCGGTCGGACACCCGCAGCACCACGGACAGGTCGTGTGAGATGAAGATCATGGCCATCCCCCGTTCCACCTGGAGGTGCTTGAGGAGCTGGATCATCTTGGCCTGTTCGCTGGGGTCGAGCATGGACACGGCCTCGTCGGCCACCAGCAGGCGCGGGTCGAGAACGAGGGCCCGGGCCAGCGCCACCCGCTGGAGCTGGCCGCCGGAGAGCTCGTGGGTGTGGCGGTCGACGAAGGCGTCGTCGTCCGGCAGCCGGCAGTCGGCCAGCACGGCGCGCACCTTGGCCCGCCGGCTCGCCTTGTCGCCGATCCCCTGGATGTCGAGTGGCTCCTGTACCGCCTCGCCGATCGTCAGCCGGGGCGACAGCGATTCGAACGGGTCCTGGAAAAGCATCTGCACCTGGGCCCGCAGCCCCTTCAGCTCGGCGCCGCCGGCGGCCAGGAGGTCGTGCCCGTCGAAGCCCACCGCGCCGGCGTCGGCGTCGAGCAGGCGGACGAGCAGCATGCCGAGGGTGGACTTGCCCGCCCCGGTGGCGCCGACGAGGCCGACCACCTCGCCCTCGCGCACGTCGAGGCTCACGTCGTCGACGACCGGCACCGACGTCTTGCGCCCCATCACGCCACCGGACGTGTAGCTCTTGCGCAGGTTGCGGGCGGTCAGGATCGACACCACGCCACCTCGTACGCAGGCCACCCGGCGGGACCCGTCCTCCCCGTGCGGCGTGACCATGGGCGGGGGCGCCGGCCGGCACAGCTCCTCCCGGCCCTGGTGGCACCGGCCGTAGAACGGGCAGCCCTCGGCCCTCTCCGTGGGGTTCGGTGGCGTGCCCCGGATGCCCCGCAGATCCTTCACCGACGCCAGCGTCGGCCGGGCGTTGAGCAGGGCCCACGAGTAGGGGTTCCGGGGATCGCTCAGCACCTGGCCCCCGGGGCCGACCTCGGCCAGCCAGCCCCGGTAGAGCACCGCCACCCGGTCGGCCAGCATCTCCAGGGCCTCGGCGTCGTGGCTGAGCACCATGAGGGCGGTGCCGGTCTCCTCCTTCACCCGGCGCAGCAGGGCGATGACCAGATTGCGGGTGGCAGGGTCGAGGCCGGCGGTGGGCTCGTCGAGGATGGCGACGTCGGGCCGGCAGGCGAGAGCCATGGCCAGCAGGACAAGCCGGCGCTGGCCACCCGAGAGCTCGCTGGGGTAGCGCTCCGCGGCCCACGGTCCGAGGCCGACGTCGGTCAGTAGCTCTTCGACCCGCTGGTGGGCTGCGTCGTGGTGCAGGTCGAGGTGGGCCTTGAGGGGCTCGACGATCTGGAGCCCGCACCGCAGGACCGGGTTGAGCGCCGACGTCGACTGGAACGACAGGGCGACGTGCTTCCAGCGGACCCGCCGCCAACCCGCCTCGTCGAGGGTGTGGAGGTCCATGTCGCCGAGGCGCACCGTCCCCTCCACCGTGGCATCCGTCGCCAACCCCAGCACGGCCCGGGCCATGGTCGACTTGCCCGATCCCGACTCCCCGAGGACGCCGAGGCACTCCGCCGGTGCTACCGACAGGCTGATCCCCCCGACGGCACGGACCGCCGGCGGGCCGGGGTAGGTGACGACGAGATCGCAGACGTCGAGCCCGCGCCGGACCTCACCCTCAGGTGGCAAAGAGCACCGACCTGGCTCCTTGCCCAGGCAGGTCCAGGACGCCCTCGTCGACGGTGAAGCCGGCCTCGCCCAGCCAGCCCCGGTACTCCGCCTCCGTGTGGGTGTCACCGCCGTTGTCGTTCAGCAGCATCTGCACGGCGAAGAGGGCCGCCATCGGGTCGCGCCCCCGTAGGAACGTCACGACGGCCACGCCACCACGCGGGGCGACGACCGGCCGCAGGTTCCGGAACAGCGTGAGGTTCTGCTCGGGCCCGAAGGTGTGGGTGATGCCGGAGCAGAAGGCGATGTCGAACGGCCCCTCGGGGACGCGGTCGAAGAAGCTGCCCTCGTACAGGTCCACGCCGGCCGCTTCGAGGCGACCCTGCCGGCGGGCCACGTCGACCATGGCGGGCATGTCCTGCATCGTCGCCTTCAGCCCCCGGCGGGTGAACTCCAGCGAGTACTCCCCGTGGAGGCCACCGAGGTCGAGCACGGTCCTTGCGTCGGGGAACCGGGCTATGACGGCGTCCACGACCGCAGGGGCGACCTGCCGGGCGTTGCGTCTCAGGGCGTCGTGGAAGGTCTCCGGGTCGGTGATCTCCGAGGGGGTGCTCTCGCCCCGGAGCTGCGACCCGATGCCGGTGGCCCACCGGCGCAGAGCCCGGGCATGGTGGCGCACGCTGGGCATGGCCGCCGGCTCGGGCGCCGCCGGCCCGAGCGAGAAACAGCCGTCGCCGTCGGCCTGCAGCACCTCCAGGGTGACCAGGGCCTCGCACACGACCCGGACTGCCTGGGCCGCCAGCCCCGCCCGTTCGGCCACCTCCTCGGCGGTGCCCGGGAGCTTGTCGAACACCCCGCTGGCGATGGCGGCGTCGCAGAGCAGCACCATGCGCCAGTCGGCGACCTGGTCCGGCGGGGCCAGGAACGTCAGGTCGTTCGGGCCGGCCATCAGTTGGACGGCGCCGGGTCGGCGGTGCCGGAGTGGAGGTGGCGCTTGTTGCCGGTGACGCCGCACGGCGGGCAGCCCGGCGTGTAGGCGAAGCCCTTGAACTTCTTGTCGTCCACGAACGCGACCTGGTCGGGGACGTACAGGGAGATCTGGGGCAGGTCCTCGGCCAGGATGGCCTGCATCCGGTTGACCAGCTCCCGCCGCTTGGCCGGGTCGACCTCGACCGCCTGCTCGTTGGCCACCCTGTCGAACTCGGGGTTGTTGTAGCCGTGCACCCGGGTGAACGACGTGCTGCGGCTGTTCGAGGTGAACCGGGTGATCAGGCCCGACGGGTCGCCGGAGAGGCCGCCGAAGTGCTGGATGGCCATCTCGTAGTCGCCCTTGGCGCCCCGGTCGTCGGAGGTCTGCTGGTCGACGGCGTTGATCTCGACGTCGATGCCGACCGCCCGCAGGTACTCCTTGGTCAGCTGCGCCTCCTGGTTGTCCGAGGAGCTGACCGAAAGCGGCACCTTGAACGACGACCCGTCCGGCTTGTCGCGCATGCCGTCGTTGTTGCGGTCGCGGAGGCCGATCTGGTCGAACAGCGCCGAGGCCTTGGCCTTGTCGTAGTCATAGGCCGGCAGGTTCTTGTTCAGGAACTCGTTGCCGGGGCCGAGCGCACCGGCCGGGCCGGGGATGCCCCGGCCGTCGACCAGCCGCTTGACCATGTCCTTGCGGTCGATGCCGTAGACCACGCCCTGGCGGAACGCCTTCTCGTTGTAGGGGAAGCCCTTGCTGGGGTTGAAGAAGAGGGCGAGGTTGTACTCGCCGGGGGCGGTCAGGACCTTGTACCTCTTGGCCAGTGCGTCGTACTGGATCCTCGGGATGAGGGCGTTGCCGCCGCTGGCGGCGTCGACCTCGCCCCGGTCCAGGGCAAGCAGGGCGTCGGCCACCGGGACGACCTGGAACTGCCGCACCTTGGCCGGGCCGAGGTAGAAGTCCTCGTTGGCCACGAAGTTGAAGCTGTTCGTGGTCAGGTCGAAGTTCTCCAGCTTGTAGGGACCGGAGCCGATGAGCGCGGTGGGGCCCTGGAACTTGGCCGGGTCGGTCACGCCCGACCAGATGTGCTTGGGCATGATGGCGAAGCCGAACGTGCCGGCGATGTCCTGCAGGAAGCTGGGCCGCACCGTCTTGAGCTGGATGACCACGGTCTTCGGGTCGGGGGCGGTCACGGTGTCGATGTAGGTCACTCCCTGGGCCACCGCGGTGCCGGGGCCGGTGAGGTTGTAGTCGAAGGTGAACTTCACGTCGTCGGACGTGAGGGGCATGCCGTCGTGGAACTTCACGTTCTCGTTCAGCGTAAAGGTCCACGTCTTGCCGTCCGGCGACGACGTCCACGACTTGGCCAGCCACGGCTTGGGCGTGCCGGTCACGTCCGGGAACGCCAGGGTGTCGAAGATGTAGGTGGTGATGAGGCGGCCGGGCCCCCGGATGGCGGCGTAGGGCTGGGGGTAGCCCCCACTCTGGGTGCTGGCCGGGATCCGGAGCGTGATCCGCTCATTTCCCGGCGTGCTGCTGTCGGTCGTACCGGTGCCGGTGCCGTCGCCGCTGCTGCAGGCCGCGGTCAAGGCCATCACCAAGGCTGCGGCGGCGAGACGGATTTGTCGCTTGGTCATGTGGGCTCCTTCTGGGCCAGCGCAGCGCCGGCGGACTTGAGGTGTCGGGTGAGTGCCTGCAGGTGAGGCGCCGGCGCCGTCGACGGCATCCACACCGCTTCGAACCGGATGGACGCCCGGTGACCGTTGCCGAGCACGATCGGGTGCCCGAGGCCGGGCGCCGAGAGCTTGGACTCCGGCAGGATCGCCGAGCCGACGCCGACGCGGGTCCACTCCTCGAGCACCTGGTAGCTGACCGCCTGGCCCTCGTACTCGTGCAGTGTGAGCCGGCGGGAGGCGAACAGCTGGCGGGTGGCACGGGTGAGCCCGCAGGCGTCATGGACGAGGAGGAAGGTGTCGCCGGCGATCTCCTGGAGGGTCACGGCGCGCCCGTCCCGCGAGCCCGGGCGCTCGCCGGCGCGGAGGTACACCAGCGGGTCGTCGTACAGCCGGGCCCGCTCCACCTTTGCCCGCCGCCCCGGCGACACGGGGCCGAGGACGAAGTCCAGCTCGCCCTGCTCCAGGGCCCGCCGGGCCTCACCGGTGCCGATCTGGTCGAGGACGATCCTCACGTTGCGGTTGGCGTGGCGGTACGGCGCCAGGATCCGCTCCAGGCGGGTGGCATCGAGCGTCGGGCACACGCCGAGGCGGGCCAGCTGCGACTCGGGGTCGAGGAAGCTGTCGGCGGCGTCGACGAGCGCGTTCTGCGCCCGTAGTACCTCGTCGACCAGTGGCAGCAGTCTGTGGCCGAAGGGCGTCAGGCTCACCGACCGGGTCGTCCGCAGGAAGAGGCGCTCGCCGAGCTCCTTCTCCAGGTGGGCGATGGCCGTCGAGAGGGTGGACTGGGTGACGTAGCAGCGCGCCGCGCCGCCGGTGAACGTGCCGGCGTCGACCACGGCCCGCACGAAGCGAAGCTGGCTGAGATTCAACGGATCATCCCCGGTTCCCCCCACGGTTCCCCTTTGATCGTAGCCCTCTTACTTATCGGTGAAGCCGATCACTGTCATCGACAAAGCCGATCAATCTGCACTGTGCGGCCTTGCGTCCAGGGCAAGGTAGCTTGACCAATGGACATCGGGACTCCAGCGAGCGAGGCACCATGATCGACGAACAGACCCTTGACCGCGTCGTCGAGTTCCACGGGCACATGTGCCCGGGGCTGGCGATGGGGATCGCCGCGGCCCAGATCGCCCTCCGGGAGATCGGCCCTCACGCCAAGGACGAGGAGGTGGTGGCCGTCGTCGAGACCGACATGTGCGGGGTCGACGCCATCCAGTTCCTGACCGGCTGCACCTTCGGCAAGGGCAACCTCATCCACCAGGACGTCGGCAAGAACGCCTACAGCTTCTTCCGCCGCTCCGACGGCCGGGCCATCCGCATCAAGGTCCGCCCCGACGCCTGGCAGCGCGATCCGGAGCACCAGGCCCTGTTCGCCAAGGTCCGTTCCGGGTCGGCCACCGACGCCGAGCGGGCCAAGTTCCAGGAGCTCCACGTCGCGCAGTCCCGCAAGGTGCTGGCGCTGGACCCCGACGGCCTCTACTCCTTCACCGAGATCGACGCCGCCCCGCCCCGCAAGGCCCGCATACACACCAACATCACCTGCGCCGAATGCCGGGAGCCGGCCATGGAGAGCCGCATCCGCCGTCTCGACGGCCGGGACCTCTGCCAGCCCTGCTTCGACCAGGCCCTCTCCCCCGTCCAGCCCGTGGTCCTGCGAGGCGCCGGCCGGCGCTGACGTCCTGCCGTATTGGGAAGGGGTCGACACCTTCCCCGTCAAACACCCGGGAAGGACGCCGGCCTACGAAGCCGGACCGTTTGGTCGATAGGGGGGCGTATGTGGCCGCCGATCGACCAAACGCACACACGTCGCGGTACGGGACAGCAACGGCACGGACGTCCGCCGTCACCCGGAGGAACCCGGCACGCCACGTCGGCGACAGGAGCCCGGTTCCCCCCGGCCACGCCGAGGCACAACTACCGAGAGGAGGTGTCCACCATGCCCACCACCATCAACCCCAAGCTCGTCTCCTGGGCCAGCGACATCGAGCCGGAGACGATCCGCCAGGCCGAGAAGACGGCCCGGCTGCCGATCGTGGAGGGCCACGTGGCCCTCATGCCCGATGCCCACGTCGGCATCGGCGCCACCGTGGGCTCGGTGATCCCCACCAAGGGCGCGGTGATCCCGTCGGCCGTCGGCGTCGACATCGGCTGCGGCATGATCGCCGCCGAGCTCGACGTCACCGAGGACCAGCTGCCCGACAACCTCCAGCCGCTCCTGGGTCGCATCGAGCGGGCCGTGCCCGCCGGCGTGGGCAAGGGCCACGACACCGCCGGCAACGCCGCCGGCCGGTGGCTGTCGAACCATCGCCCGGCCACGTCGCTGTCGGCGGCGCAGGCCGACAAGGCGGCCAAGCAGTTCGGCACCCTGGGCTCGGGCAACCACTTCTTCGAGCTTTGCGTCGACGAGCGGGGCCGGGTGTGGGTCGTGCTCCACTCGGGCAGCCGGGGCATCGGCAACCAGCTGGCCCAGATGCACATCGCCAAGGCCCGGCGCTTGGCCAAGCAGGCCGCGCTCGGCCTCGAGGACCCGGACCTGGCCTGGTTCGTCCAGGGCACGCCGGAGTTCGAGGCCTACGTCACCGACATGGGCTGGGCCCAGGACTACGCCAAGGCCAACCGCAACACGATGATGGACCGGGCCCTGGCCGAGGTGCTGCGCTTCATCGGCACCGGCAAGGAGACCCGCCGGATCAACTGCCACCACAACTTCACCCAGCTCGAGGTCCACCGGGACCGCCAGCTGTGGGTCACCCGCAAGGGCGCCATCCGGGCCGACGTCGGCGACCTCGGCGTCATCCCCGGCTCCATGGGCACCCGCAGCTACATCGTCGAGGGCAAGGGCAACGAGGCCAGCTGGTCGTCGTGCAGCCACGGCGCCGGCCGGCGCCACAGCCGGACCAAGGCCCGCAAGCTGTTCACCAACGCCGACCTGGCCACGGCCATGGCCGGCAAGGTGTGGCTGTCGGACCGGGCCGGCGCCCTGCTGGACGAGATCCCGGCCGCCTACAAGGACATCGACCAGGTCATGGCCGACCAGGCCGACCTCGTCACCGTGCTCCACACCCTGCGCCAGGTCCTGAACTACAAGGGCACCTGAGGCCGGCGATCGTCGCCACCTGGTCCCGCCCGCCGTGCCCATCGCGGGCGGGACCCGCGCTTCCTCGTCTACGCCTTCGCCGCCTTCGGGGCGAAGATCCACAGCAGGAGGTACACGAACTCACCGATACCCGTGAACGCGAAGATCACGAATGCCACGCGGATCAGGGTGACGTCGATACCGGTGTAGGCCGACAGGCCGGCGCACACGCCGGCTATCCGCTTGCCGTCACGGGCACGTTCGAGCCGGCGGTTTCGCACGGTGCGACACTACGCCGTCCTCACGGCCAAGCGGCTGCGGCACGAAGTCCGACAAGCGCTCTCGCCCCATGCGCAGACGGGCGCTCCTCCATCGCGGACTGGTCGACCACTCGCGCTTCGGTCATCGGCAGCGCTGGCACCGGTCCCCGCCGGTCAGCGCATGGAGTCGAGGACGGCGGCGATGTCGGCGGTGGACGAGCGGGTGTTGACGATGCAGATGCGCAGCATGGGTTCACCGCGGTGGGCGGACGGCACCACGAAACCCTCCCCGCGGGCCAGCAGGTCGAGCGACCACGCCCGGTACTGCTCAGCCGTCCAGCCTGGCCGGCGCAGCACGACGATCGACAGCTCGGGCTCCAAGACCAGCTCCACGTGGGAGGCGGCCCGCACGAGGTCGGCCGCCTCCTGCGCGGTGCGCAGGCAGGTCTCCACCGCCTCCGCGTAGGCTCTGGCCCCGTAGGCGGCCAGGGAGAACCACAGCGGCAGGCCACGGGCCCGCCGGCTGAGGTGGACGGCGTAGTCGGAGGGGTTCCACTCCGCCCCGTAGAGCATCTCGAGGTAGTCGGCGTGCTGGGCGTGGCAGGCCTTGGCCAGCGCCGGCTCGCGGTACAGCAGGGCGCAGGCGTCGAAGGGGGCGAACAGCCACTTGTGGGGGTCGACGATGAACGAGTCGGCGTGCTCGACGCCGGCGAAGCGGTGCCGGGCCGACGGGGCGGCCAGGGCGGCGCCGCCGTAGGCACCGTCGACGTGCAGCCACACACCGTGGCGCCGGCACACCTCGGCGATGGAGTCGACGTCGTCGACCAGACCGAGGTTGGTCGAGCCGGCGGTGGCGACGACTGCGAACACCCGGTCGGCCACGCCGGCCAGCACCGGTTCCAACGCCTCACCGGTCAGGCGGTCACCCGGGACGGTGACGAGGTCGACGTCCATCACCCCGGCCGCCATCTCGATCGAGCTGTGACCGGACTCCCCGACCACCAGCGCCCACCGCCCCGGACGCCCGCCCTGACGGCCGGCGGCGGCGGCCCGGGCGGTCACCAGGGCTGACAGGTTCCCGTTCGTGCCGCCGGACACGAAGACGCCGCCCGCTTCTTCCGGCAGGCCGGCCAGATCGGCCAGCCAGCGCAGGGTCTGGTTCTCGGCCCACACCGCGCCGGCGCCCTCCAGCCAGGAGCCGGCGTAGATCGAGCAGGCGCTGACGACCAGGTCGGCGAGGATCGACACCTCGCTGGGCGCCGCCGGCACGAAGGCCAGGTACCGGTGATGGTCCGAGGACAGGCACGCCGGCTCCAGCACCTCGGTGAACAGCCGCAGCGCCTCGCTGGCGCCGATCCCTTCGTCGGTGATGGTCACGCCGGCGGCGGCATCCAGCTCCACCGGCGACCGCGGCACACCGATCGACAATCCGTGGGCGTCCGCGGTCATGCGCCGGCGGGCGAAGGCCAGGACCTCCTCGGCAAACGCGTCGAGCCCCGGGTGGTAGCTGTGCATCAGGCGGTGATGGCCGAGAAGCGTGCCTGCAGCTCGTCCTCGGTGGCGGTGTCGAGGCCGGCCCAGAAGTAGAGGCGCCGGCGGGTCTCGTCGTCGGGGAACAGGATCGGGTTCTGGGCCAGCTGGGCCGACGCTCCGCCCGCCCGCTGCAGCTCCTCGCGCACGCCGAGCACCGGGCTGATGTACTGCACGGCGGCGGTGATGCGCGCCGCGTTGGCCGGCTCGTAGACGAAGTTCATGAAGTCGCCGGCCGCCGCTGCGCCCCCGGAGCGGGCGGGGATCACCATGCTGTCGAACCAGCGGATCCCGCCTTCGTCGGGGATCACGAAGCGGATGTCCGGCCGCTCCTGCTGCAGCTGGATGATGTCG
>DATLHA010000190.1:0-8784 GCA_035540095.1 Acidimicrobiales bacterium
CATCCTCGCCGGCGGCGTAGAAGATCTCGGGGTCCAGCCCGCGGCACGCGCCTCGAAGACGCCAGGACAGATCCATTGGGGTTCACCTTCCTCTCTCGGCTCGGTTCCAAACCTGGGTGCCTCTTCGCACCTCATGGGGGAGCGACCAGAGGTTTGAATTATCCAACCAGTTCGTTGCAAAACACAATTTCTTTGCGCTCGGGCACCCGGGTCCTTCGGACCACGCCCGGCGCTGCCGGCGGGGGCCCCTGCCCCGCCGGCGATGACCGGTCGGTTCTGTGGCGCTGGCTCGGGCACCCGGGTCCTTCGGACCACGCCCGGCGCTGCCGACGGGGGCCCCTGCCCCGCCGGCGTGGCGACACGACGGTTCCGCCGGTCCACGGACAGCGACGGCGCCGCGCCGGCGAGTTCCGGCCGCTCGTAGGATGCAGGTGTGACCGAGGCGCCGGGTTGACGACCAGCTGACTGGATTCGACCGAGACGCCGCCCTGGAGCGTCTAGCCAGCGACCGGTTCGACGTGCTGGTCATCGGCGGGGGGATCACCGGCGCCGGCGTCGCCCTCGACGCCGCCTCCCGGGGGCTGCGCACGGCCCTGGTCGAGCGCGACGACTTCGGCGCCGGCACGTCGTCGAAGTCCTCCAAGCTGGTCCACGGCGGGCTGCGGTACCTGAGCCAAGGGGATTACGGCCTGGTCGCCCAGGCCCTCGCCGAGCGCCAGCGTCTCCTGCACAACGCCCCTCACCTGGTCCGGCCCCTCCCCTTCCTGATCCCCACCTACGGCAGCCGGACCAAGAGCCGGGCCATCTCCGCCGCACTGTGGACCTACGACCTCATCGGCGGGTTCCGCATCGGCTCCCTGCACCGCCGGCTCTCGGTGGCCGACACCCTTGCTCGTGCGCCGGCCCTCCGCAGCGAGCGCCTCGCCGGTGGCCTCCTCTACCTTGACGCCTACGCCGACGACGCCCGCCTCACGCTGTCGGTCATCCGCACCGCGGTGCTCGACCACCTCGCCGTCGCCGCCAACCACGCCGGCGTACGGGAACGGCTCCCCGGCGCCGGCGCCGTGGTCGAGGTCGGCGGGCGGGACATCGAGGTACGGGCCTCGGTCGTGGTGAACGCCACCGGCGTCTGGGCGGACACCATCGCCGGCGGGGAGCCGGCCACCATCCGCCCCGCCAAGGGCGTGCACGTGACCGTGCCCGCTGCCTTGGTGCCCACCGAGGTCGCCCTCGTCCTGCCGGTGCCGGCCGACGGGCGTTCGATCTTCGTGGTCCCCTGGCCGGGGACCGACCGGGTCTACATCGGCACCACCGACACCGACTACGGCGGGCCGCTGGACGCTCCCACGTGCACCGCCGAGGACACCGCCTACCTCCTCGACGCGGTGAACGCGTCGCTGCGCACCACCCTCAGCGCCGGCGACGTCGTCGGTGACTGGGCTGGCCTGCGGCCGCTGGTGGCCGGCGCCGGCAGCGAGCGCAGCGCCGACCTCTCCCGCCGGCACCGGGTGTCCCGCGGCGCCGATGGCACAGTCACCGTCGCCGGCGGCAAGCTCACCACCTACCGGGCCATGGCCGCCGACACCGTCGACGAGGTGCAGGCCGCGCTGGGCCGGCCCGGCACCCCGTCGCGGACGGCCAAGCTGGCGCTGCGGGGCGCCGGCGCCGGCGACGACCACCTCGCCAGCCGCTACGGGACCGAGGCCCGGGTCCTCCGGGCCATGATCGCCGGCGACCCGTCGCTCGCCGAGCCGCTGGTGCCCACGCTGCCCTACCAGCGGGCGGAGGCGCTGTACGCCGCCCGCTACGAGATGGCCGCCACGGTCGACGACGTGCTCGCCCGCCGGACCCGCTCGCTCATCCTGGCGCGGGACGCCTCGATCGACGCCGCCGCCGGCGTCGCCGAGCTCATCGGCCCGGAGCTGGGCTGGACCGACGCCGACGCCCGGGCCCAGGTGCAGGCGTACCGGGCCGGCGCCGAGGCAGGCTGAGCGGTGGTGGACATCGTCGAACGGCTCCGATCCGCCTGCGCCCAGGTCTCCACCGACGAGGCGGATCTGGTTGACGCGGCCCGGGACCGCTGGACCATGGCGGCCACCGTGGCCCGCCGGCCCGACGCCGTGGCCCGACCGGCGACCGCGGCCGAGGTGGCCGACGTCCTTGCCGCGTGCTCGGAGGCCGGGGTGCCGGTCACACCGGCCGGGGCCCGCAGTGGGGTCTGCGGCGGAGCGATGCCGGTCCACGGTGGCGTCGTGCTCGACCTGCAGGGCCTCGGCGGAATCGTCGCCGTCGACGACGCCTCCCTGCTCGTCGACGCCGGCGCCGGCACCATGGGCGACGCCCTGGAAACGGAGCTGCGCTCGGCCCACGGGCTCACGCTCGGCCACCGGCCGCAGTCCGTCGCCATCTCCACCGTCGGCGGCTGGCTGGCCTGCCGCTCCGCCGGGCAGTACTCGACCCGCTACGGCAAGATCGAGGACATGGTCGCCGGCCTCGACGTCGCCCTGGCCGACGGCCGGCTCATCCACACCGGCGGAGCGCCCCGGGCCGCAACCGGCCCCGACCTGACGCAGCTGTTCGTCGGCAGCGAGGGCACGTTGGGCGTCATCACGTCCGCCCGGCTGCGACTGCACCCCGCCCCCCCGGCCGAGATTCGGGCCGCCTACGGGTTCGAGTCCTTCGCCGCCGGCCTCGACGCCTGCCGGCGCATCCTCCGGCGGGGCGCCACTCCTGCCGTCCTGCGCCTCTACGACACGGCCGAGTCCGAGCGGAGCTTCGAGCTGTCGACAAACGTGCTGGTCGTCCTGGACGAGGGCGACGAGATGCTCGTCCGGGCCACCATGGACATCGTCGCCGACGAGGGCGGCGAGCGGCTGGGTGAGGGGCCAGTCGAGCGGTGGCTGGCCCATCGTGACGACACCTATGACACCGACGAGCTGGCCCGGCAAGGCATCTTCGGCGACACCATCGAGATGGCGGCCGGCTGGTCGTCCCTGCCTGCGCTCTACCAAGCTGTTCTGGCTGCCGTCGCCGGCGTCGAGGGGACGGTGTGGACGTCGGGCCACCTTTCCCACTCCTATGGCGATGGAGCCTGCCTGTACGTCACCATCGCCGGCATGGGCGCCGACTGGTACGTGCCGGCGTGGGACGCCGCCGCCGGCGCCATCCTGGCGACGGGCGGCGCCCTCAGCCACCACCACGGCATCGGCCTGGCCAAGGCCCGGTTCCTTCCCGCCGCTCTCGGGCTGGCCCACGCCGTGCTCGTCGATCTCAAGCGGGCCCTCGACCCTGCCGGCATCCTCAACCCCGGCAAGCTTGGCCTCCCCCACGGCTTCGGAGGTCCGGCATGGCCCTGACCGTCGACCGTGGAGCGGTGCTGGCCGGCGCCCGGCTGGCCGTGATCGTGGGTGCCGCCGCCATCGCCCTCGCCCAGGCGGTCACGTCGCTCACCGACAGCGATGCCAACCTCCCGCTCTACCTCGTCCTCCTCGGCGGCCTCGGTGCCGGGGGCCGGCGCGCCGCCCTCCGCCAACCCCTCTCACCGTTGACCCACGGCGCGCTCGCCGCCATGGCTGCGTACCTGGTGCTCATCGCCGCCATCACCGTCATCCGGCTCGCCTTGGGCAAGGAGGTGGCAGACCCGGTGTCACTGGTCTTCAACGGGCTCATGGCCGCCTCCGCCGGCATGTTCGGCGGCTACCTCGCCCTGCGGCGGGATGGGCGGACGGCATGAGCGTGCTCGTCATCGACGTCGGCACCAGCAGCGTCCGTGGCTCGATCGTGGGCGCCGGCGCCGGCGTGGGCCATATCCACCGGCGCACCGTCCTCCCGCACACGCCGGCGCCCGGCTTCGTCGAGCTGGATGCAGCCGAGCTGGCCGGCGCGGTGCTGGAGGTGGCGCACGCCGCCCTGGCCGATGCCGGGCCGGTCGACGGCGTCGGCATCACCAACCAGCGCTCGACCACCATCGTCTGGGACCGCCAGACCGGTGTCCCCGTCGGACCTGGGATCGGCTGGCAGGACCAACGCACGGTGATGATGTGCCTGACCCTCCAAGCCCAGGGGCTGCGGTTCTCGCCGAGCAGCTCGGCCACCAAGCTGGCCTACCTTCTCGACACCTACGACCCCGACCGAAGCGGCGATCTGTGCTTCGGCACGGTCGACACCTGGGTGGCGTGGACGTTGTCGGGCGGCAACCTCCACGTCACCGACCTCTCCAACGCCGGCGTCACCGGCCTGATGCGGACGGACGGCGCCGGCTGGGACCACGAGATCCTCGACGCCCTGCGCATCCCGCCGGCGGTCATGCCGCAGATCGTGGACTCCTCCGAGGCCGTCGGCGAAGCCGTCGCCCTTCCGGGCGCCCCGCCGGTGGCCGGGATGGCCGGTGACCAGCAGGCGTCGCTCATCGGCCAGGGCTGCACCCGAGCCGGTCTGGCCAAGATGACCTTCGGCACCGGAGGGATGCTCGACCTCTGCCTCGGCCCCGACCGCCCGCCGTTCGAGCAGCGCGGCTCTCACGGCACGTTCCCCATCGTCGTCTGGCGACGCCAGGGACGGGTGACCTGGGGCATCGAGGCCTTCATGCTGACCGCCGGCCAGGCCGTCGAGTGGCTGCGCGACGACCTGGGTGTCATCGCCGAAGCGGGCGAATCGGAGGTGATCGCCTCGGCCTGTGAGACCACCGGCGGCGTGTGGTTCGTGCCCGCGCTGCTGGGCATGGCCACGCCGGCGTGGGACTTCGGCGCCCGAGGCACCCTCCTCGGCCTCACCGGTGGCACCGGCCGGCCCGAGGTCGTCCGGGCCGTGCTGGAGGGCGTGGCCCACCGTGGCGCCGACCTCCTGGAGGCAGCCGAGGCCGACGGCGGCTGCCCCATCCCGACGTTGCGCGTCGACGGTGGCATGAGCGCCAATCGGGTCTTCGTGCAGGCCCTGGCCGACGCCTGCCAGCGCCCGGTGGAGGTCTCGCCGGTGCTCGAGGCCACCACGCTGGGCGCCGCCTTCCTGGCCGGCATGGCCACCGGCCTGTGGGCCGACGAGGACGAGGTGGCGGCCACCTGGTCGCCCCGGGCCACCGTGGAGCCGGCGGCCATCACCGACCGCCGGCGCTGGAAGGACGCCTGTGACCGCGCCCGCGGATGGATCCCGGAGCTGTCCGCGCTCGACTTCTGAGCTTCGGGGACGAGTACCCTGCCCCGGTGCGCCGGTTCCGGATGCTTGCCATGGGGTTGGTGATGATGGCGGTGGCCGCCGGCTGCGGAGGCGACGGCACCGGCGAGACCGCAGGAGACGTCGAGCCGGCGCCCGAGCGTCCGCCGCTGACGACCACTCCCGTCCCCACGACCGTGGGCGGCACCACGGTGCCCCCGACGAACCTCACCCTCCGCCTCACCGACGTGCGCGTCGTCAACTCGGAGGAATCCGACAGCGGCATGCGCGTCCTGCTCCCCGCCGGCGTGGCCACCGCGTCGGTCACCGTGAACGGGCTGCCCTCCCCCAACCGGGTCATCTCTGTGTGCCAGGCGAGGGAGCTCGACCGGCGGCTGAGCGGCGCCGCCTGTCGCACGCCCGCCAACGGCGAAGCCGTCACGGTGACTCTCGGCTCGGCGGCGACCGGCGTGGAGATCGCCCAGGTGGGCGTGTCGGGAAGCGGACCGGAAGGCAACATCACGACCTTGAGCGACGTCACCATCCGCTACGCGGCGTCGTCGAAGGAGGTGAGCCTCCGCCTCCAGGAGATCGCCGGCGGCAACGCCGGCGGCCGCCCCACGTTCTCGATGACGCCGGCGGGAAGCGGCCCGTACCGGGCCGAGCTGAACTGGAAGATCATCCCGGTGTTCGGCGGCACCGACAGCCGAGGCCAGCTCGAGTTCGTGCAGAGCGGCAACGTCACAAACCAAGCCGAGGGGGCCAACACCCAGGTGCAGCTCAACGGGACGGCGCCGGCCGGCGCCGCCGACATCGCCATCCGCATCCGCAACGTCGGCACGGCGGCGATGGTGACCCCCCAGCTCACGGCGACGTTCCCGTAGGTGGCCCGGGCGCTCACGGGCGTGTCCGTGCGCGACAATTGACCGTGACGGTGAGTCGGCCGGGTGGCCGCGGCTCGGCAGTGACCGGGTCGAGGAAGGTCGGGGCTCCACAGGGCAGGGTGCTGGCTAGCGGCCAGTCGGGGTGACCCGCAGGAAAGTGCCACAGAAAACAGACCGCCGATGGCCCCGGTGTTCATTGAACAGCGGAGCACAGGTAAGGGTGAAACGGTGCGGCAAGAGCGCACCAGCGCCCGGGGCGACCCGGGCGGCTCGGCAAACCCCACCCGGAGCAAGGCCGAACAGGGGAGGGTGGCCCGCCCGATCCCCAGGTAGGCCGCATAGATGGATGGCCACCGCGCCGCCTCCGGGCGACGCACAGAACCCCGCCTACAGGCCGACTCACCGTCACCACTCTTCGTGAACCCGCTAAAATAGCCTCTGACCTGCGGTTTTGTGTGTCCGACACTGACCACTAGTCACCGTGAGTGACCACTTTTAGTCCTCAGAGCTGAGGACTTTCTGAGGACTGAGGACTAATTGAGGACTGATCGGGGTCCAAGCGGAGGTCGGAAACGGCCGTCACCGAGAGTGAGCGGAGCTGATGGCTAGCATCGACAGGCGTCCCGACGGGCGGTACCGAGCCCGCTGGCGGGAGTACCCGGGCGGTCCCCAGAAGGTCCGTCACTTCGCCCGCAAGCGTGACGCCGATCAGTTTCTCGACGCCATCCGGGGTGACCTTGCCCACGGCGTGTACGTCGACCCCGCCGGCGGCCGAACTCTGTTCCAGGACTACGCCGAGCGGTGGCGCTCGGTGCAGGTCCACCGGGCGGGCACGGCCGTCCAGGTCGAGTCGTATCTACGCCTGCACGCCTACCCACACCTCGGGCAGCGCCAGATAGGCGCCATCCGCCGGAGCGACCTGCAGGCGTGGGTGAAGGAACTCACCGGCGTGCTCGCCCCTGGGTCGGTCGAGCTCACCTACCGGTGGGTCGCGACGATCTTCAAGGCCGCCGTTGGCGATCGCCTGCTCGCAGCATCACCCTGCATCGGCATCACCCTGCCGAAGGGCAACGACGCCGAGGTGGTCCCGCTGTCAGTGAGCGAGGTCGAGGCGATGGCCGCCGCCGTGCCCGACCGGTACCGGGCTCTGATCGTGTTCGCCGCCGGGATGGGACTGCGGCAGGGCGAGTGCTTCGGCCTCTCCGTCGACCGGGTCGACTTCCTCCGCCGTCAGGTGCGCGTCGACCGCCAGCTCATCGCGGCCTTGCGCGGTGTCCCTGAGTTCGGGCCGCCGAAGAGCAAAGCCGGCTTTCGGACCGTGCCCATGCCCGAGGTGGTGTCCTCTGTTCTCGCCGCCCATCTCGCCCGGTATCGCCCCGGCCGGTACGGCCTGGTGTTCACCAGTCGAACCGGCAATCCCCTCCGCCGCAACACGCTCGGCAGCATGTGGCACCGGGCCCGGCCAGTCGCCGGCCTACCCGAGTGGGCCACCTTCCACGACCTTCGCCATTCTACGCCTCGCTCCTCATCGCCAAGGGCTGCTCCGTCAAGTCCGTCCAGCGCCGCCTCGGCCACCAGTCCGCGACCGAGACACTCGACACCTACGGCCACCTCTGGCCCGACAGCGACGACGAGACCCGCAATGCTGTCGACCTCGTCCTCGCCGGCGTCGCCAGAGCCGGCTGAGCGAGCTGAGCGGCTGACGGGACTTGCGTACAGGAGGCCCTATGACCGTGACCAGGAACCGGCGATCAGGGCGACCGGGGGCACGACATGACGCTGTCGTATTGGGGCACCTCGCGAAGCGCTCCCGTGGCTCCGACGGGCGGGCTGACGTACGTTCTGGCCATCTCGTCCTGTACAGTTTCTTGGTATGGACGTAGCTGTCAGCGAATTCCGGGCCAACCTCCGCGACTGGCTGGAGCGGGTGCGGGAAGGCCATGAGGTTGTCGTCACCGAGCGTGGCGTCCCGGTTGCGCGCCTCCTCGGAGTGGAGACGACCCCGCTGCTCGACCGGTTGACGGCCGAAGGCGTGATCGGGCGACCGACCAGTGCTGAGAAGCCTGCGGCATCCGGACGACCGAGGCCCCGTCCCCGCCGACCGGTCGCCCCACTGGTGGGCGAGCAGCGGCGCTGAGGTGCCGCTGGTCTACTTCGATGCCAGCGCGTTCGTGAAGCTGCTGGTCGAGGAGCCCGGGACAGAGCTGGCCGTTGCCCTGTGGGACGGATGCGACGCGGCCGTGTCGAGCAGATTGGCCTACCCCGAGGTCCGGGCCGCGCTCGCGGCCGCGCGTCGGAACCACGACCTCGACCGGGATGGCCTTGAGCAGGCCGAAGAGAGCTGGGAAGAGTTCTGGGGCGCGACCCGGCCTGTCGAACTCACGCCGGCCGTCGGGCATCAGGCCGGTCAGCTCGCGAGACAGCTCGCCCTGCGGGGCGCCGATGCAGTGCATCTTGCCAGCGCACTGGCGATGTCGGACCAGTCGCTCATCTTCGCCGTGTGGGACCGACGGCTTCATAACGGCGCTCTTGCCTCCCACCTTGCGGTCGCCCCCGTAACCCTCGATCCGCCATGATCGCCACGCCGGCGGTCCGGCGGCTCATCCGCCAGCCGGCGTTGTGGGCGCCCACGACCGTCGGCGAGACGGCGCCTTTGTGGGATACCCGCTGCTGGGATCAGCGCCGCCGGACACGAACGACGCCGACATAGGGGACCTGCTCGTTGACGAAGTAGGTGATGCTGATCCCCGAC
>DATLHA010000191.1:0-7337 GCA_035540095.1 Acidimicrobiales bacterium
GATGGTGCTCTTGAGCTGGAGGATCTCGCCCCGGGCGTCGACGGTGATCTTCTGGGACAGGTCGCCCTGGGCCACCGCGGTGGTCACCTGGGCGATGTTGCGCACCTGGTCGGTGAGGTTGTCGGCCATGGAGTTCACCGAGACGGTGAGGTCCTTCCACGTGCCGGAGACGCCCCGCACCTCGGCCTGACCACCGAGCTTGCCCTCCGTGCCCACCTCCCGGGCCACACGGGTCACCTCGTCGGCGAAGGAGCCGAGCTGGTCGACCATGGTGTTGATGGTGTCCTTGAGCTCGAGCAGCTCCCCCCGGACCTCGACGGTGATCTTCCGTGTCAGGTCGCCCTTGGCCACCGCGGTGGTGACCTGGGCGATGTTGCGCACCTGGCCGGTGAGGTTGCCGGCCAGCTGGTTCACGTTGTCGGTGAGGTCCTTCCACGTGCCGGCGACGCCGGGCACGGTCGCCTGGCCGCCGAGCTTGCCTTCGGTGCCCACCTCCCGGGCCACACGGGTGACCTCGTCGGCGAAGCCCCGGAGCTGGTCCACCATCGTGTTGATGGTGTCCTTGAGCTCGGCCACCTCGCCCCGGGCCTCGACGGTGATCGTCTGGCTCAGGTCGCCGCCGGCCACCGCGGTGGTCACCTGGGCGATGTTGCGCACCTGGGCCGTCAGGTTGGCGGCCATGTAGTTCACCGAGTCGGTGAGGGCCTTCCACGTACCGGCCACGCCGGGCACGTCCGCCTGGCCGCCCAGTCGGCCGTCGGTGCCCACCTCTCGGGCCACCCGGGTGACCTCGTCGGCGAAGGACCGGAGCTGCTCGACCATCGTGTTGATGGTGTCCTTGAGCTCGGCCACCTCGCCGAGGGCCTCGACGGTGATCTTCTGGGACAGGTCGCCCCGGGCCACGGCCGTGGTCACCTGGGCGATGTTCCGGACCTGGCCGGTCAGGTTCCCGGCCAGCTGGTTGACGTTGTCGGTGAGGGCCTTCCACGTGCCGGCGACGCCCGGCACGTCGGCCTGGCCGCCCAGGCGCCCTTCGGTGCCCACCTCGCGGGCCACGCGGGTGACTTCGCCGGCGAAGGCCGACAGCTGCTCGACCATCGTGTTGATGGTGTCCTTGAGCTCGGCGACCTCCCCGAGGGCCTCCACGGTGATCTTCTGCGACAGGTCGCCCCGGGCCACGGCCGTGGTGACCTGGGCGATGTTGCGCACCTGGCTGGTCAGGTTGCCGGCCAGCTGGTTGACGTTGTCGGTCAGGTCCTTCCAGGTGCCGGAGACGTCCTTCACGTGGGCCTGACCGCCAAGGCGGCCCTCGGTGCCCACCTCGCGGGCCACACGGGTGACCTCGTCGGCGAAGGAGCCGAGCTGGTCGACCATGGTGTTGATCGTGTTCTTGAGCTCGGAGATCTCGCCGCGGGCGTCGACGGTGATCTTCTGGGACAGGTCGCCCTCGGCCACCGCGGTGGTCACCTGGGCGATGTTGCGGACCTGGGCCGTCAGGTTGCCGGCCAGCTGGTTGACGTTGTCGGTGAGGTCCTTCCAGGTGCCCGACACCCCGGGCACCTCCGCCTGACCGCCCAGGCGGCCGTCGATGCCCACCTCTCGGGCCACACGGGTCACCTCGGCGGCGAACGCCCCCAGCGTGGT
This sequence comes from Acidimicrobiales bacterium, assembly GCA_035540095.1. Taxonomy (GTDB): domain Bacteria; phylum Actinomycetota; class Acidimicrobiia; order Acidimicrobiales; family AC-14; genus CADCTB01. The sequence goes on from DATLHA010000191.1 coordinate 1,645, forward strand.
GGTCATGGAGTTGATGGTCTCGGCCAGCGCCGCCACCTCACCCTTGGCCTCGACGGTGATCTTCTGGGTCAGGTCGCCCCGGGCCACGGCCGTGGTCACCTGGGCGATGGAGCGCACCTGATCGGTCAGGTTCAGGGCCATCACGTTCACCGAGTCGGTGAGGTCCTTCCACCGGCCGGCGACGCCGGGCACGTCGGCCTGACCGCCGAGGCGGCCCTCGGTGCCGACCTCACGGGCCACCCGGGTCACCTCGTCGGCGAACGCGCCGAGGGTGTCGGTCATGGAGTTGATGGTCTCGGCCAGGATGGCGACCTCACCCTTGGCCTCGACGGTGATCTTCTGGGACAGGTCACCACGGGCCACGGCGGTGGCCACCTGGGCGATGGAGCGCACCTGGTCGGTCAGGTTCGACGCCATGACGTTCACCGAGTCGGTGAGGTCCTTCCACGTCCCCGACGCGCCGTGGACGTCGGCCTGGCCGCCCAGGCGACCCTCCGTGCCGACCTCCCTGGCCACCCGGGTCACCTCGTCGCCGAAGGAACGCAGCTGGTCGACCATGGTGTTGACCGTCTGCTTCAGCTGGGCCACCTCGCCGCGGGCGTCGACGGTGATCTTCTGGGAGAGGTCTCCGTTGGCCACCGCGGTCGTCACCAGGGCGATGTTCCGCACCTGATCGGTCAGGTTCGACGCCATGACGTTCACCGAGTCGGTGAGGTCCTTCCACGTGCCAGAGGCCCCGTGGACGTCGGCCTGGCCGCCGAGGCGGCCCTCGGTGCCCACCTCCCGGGCCACCCGGGTGACCTCGTCGGCGAAGGACCGCAGCTGGTCGACCATGGAGTTGACCACCCGGCCGATGCGCTGGAACTCACCCTTCACCGGGTGGCCGTCCATCTGCAGGGCCATCTTCTGCGACAGGTCTCCGTCGGCCACGGCGGAGATGACCCGGGCCACCTCGTTGGTGGGCCGCACCAGGTCGTCGATGAGCCCGTTGACCGAGCCGGCGGCCGCCGCCCACAGCCCGCCGGCGCCGTGCAGCTCCACCCGCTCGGTGAGCTTGCCCTCGCGGCCGGCGGCCCTCGCCACCCGGGCCATCTCCTTGCTGAGCTCGGTCTGGCGGTGGGTCAGGGCGTTGAAGCGCTTGGCCACCTCGACGTACGGCGCCGCCCGCCGGGTCGTCAGGCGGACGCCCTCCTCGCCGGCCTCGGCCGCGGCCAGCGCCTGGCACAGCTCGCCCAGGAACTTGTCGAGCGCAGGATCAGCCTTCCCCTCGCCGGCGTCCGGGGCCCCGGCGTCCAGGTCGATCGCGGTCATGGCTTTGATCGTCCAGCTTCGACCGGCATATCCGTCACCCCTCCAGCGCGGCCACCAGCCCCGACACCAGTGGCTGCGGGCATCTTCCACAGCATCGGGCGGCCTGTTGTACGTCGACAAGAGCCAGGCTACCGAAGCGGGCGCGAAGCGGCAGTTCGCCGCCGGGGGAACGGGGCGCCGGCCGCAGGACGCCGCCGGAGGCGGCCCCCACCGGGCTGGTGGCGAGGAAGAAACGGCGAAGGCCCGCCCGCTCCGCCGGCGGGCCGGAGCGCAACTACCTCGCCGAGCAACCTCCGGTTGCGACGGCGATCACCGATAGACCCCGTTGTGGCCGACGCTGTAGCGGCCGGGCTGGGGGAACAGGCTCACCCCGTGGGCGCCGGCGCCGGTGGGGATGGTGGCGATGACCCGCCCGTCGGTGGTGTCGATCACCGAGACCGAGCCGTGGAACCGGTTCGAGACCCACAGCTGAGCCCCGTCGCCGCTCACCTGGATCATGTCGGGGCTGCCCCCGACCCGCCAGGTCTGGCGCACCGACCGGGTGGCGAAGTCGATCACCGAGATGGTGCCCTCCATCCGGTTGCTGACGAACAGCGTGGCCGCGTCACGGCTGACGTTCAGCCCGTGGGCCCCGGTTCCCGTGGGCAGGAACCCGATCTCGGTCATCGTCTCAGGGTCGACCAGGGAGACCCCGTGGCGCCCTTGGTTGGCCACGTAGAGCACGGTCCCGTCGGGGCTCGTCTTCACGTCGATGGGCAGAGAACCGACGTTGACCCGGCCGACCAGCTCCATGGTCTCGGTGTCCACCTTGACGACCTGGCCACTGAACTCGCAGCTGGCGATGAAGTAGCGGCCGTCGGCGGTGAAGTCGCCGTGGTCCACGCCGGCCCAGGGGACCCCCACGCTCTTGAGGAACGTCCAGTCGGCGGCGTCGTAGAAGTCCAGGCGCTGGTAGCGCTCGGCCACGACGATGGCCTTGGTGCCGTCGGGCGTGAAGTACAGGTTGTAGGGGTCGGTGATGGGTATGTTGCGCACCGCCCGGCCGGTCATCGGGTCGATCTCGGTGAGGGTGTTCCCCTCGGTGTTGTTCACGTACAGCTTGGTCAGGTCCCAGGACGGCGTGACGTGGTGCGGTCGGATGCCGACGCTGAACCGGTCGACGACCCGCATCGTGGTGGGGTCGATCACGCTGACGGAGGCGGCGTCACTGTTGGGGACGTAGACACGGAGGGGCACGTTGGCGACGGCCGGGCTGAGGTGGGGCGTGAGCGTGTGGGAGTAGATGTTCACCGGGCCGGGGGCGACGGCCGCCGGCTGGGTGTCCACGACGGGCCACGGTGGCCCTGCCGGCCCCGGCACCACCGGCCCGACCCGCATGGCGGGCTGAGCCAGCTGGCTGGAGGCGGTGGGCTCGACGGCGGTCTCGCCGTCGGCGACGGCGACCGGCGCGGCCAGCCGGCTACCGGTGGGGCGAGAAGCCCGGAGGTTCACGGGGGACAGCGCCTGCGGAGGCGCCAGGGTGACCGGGAGCGTCTCGGAGCCGTCGGTGACAGCCGGCAGAACGCCGGACTCGGTCATGGTGGCCACGCCACAGCCGGCGAACGTGAGCACCATGACCAAGAACGCAATGAAGCCGCGCGGGGTCATGGAGCAGGAAGATTAGCGGCCCTGCGGCCCAGGTCCCGGTTATCGTGCCGCCGGTGATCCGGGACCGGGTGCACGTCGCGGTTTCCGGCGGAGGGGATGCGGGCGAGGCGGCGTGCCGGCTGGCCGAGGACGTCGGCCGGGAGCTGGCCCGCCGGGGAGCGGTGGTGGTCACCGGAGGTCTCGGTGGGGCCATGGAGGCCGCCTGCCGCGGCGCCAAGGCCGAGGGCGGCACCACTGTCGGCATCCTCCCGACCCACGAGCGCGCCGACGCCAACCAGTGGGTCGACCTGGCCGTGCCCACCGGGCTGGGCGAGGCCCGCAACGCCCTCGTGGTCCGGGCGGCCGACGCGGTGATCGCCGTGGCGGGGGGGTTCGGGACCCTGTCGGAGATCGCCCTCGCCCTCCGGGTGGGCACCCCCGTGGTCGGGCTCCAGACCTGGCAGCTCGGGCGTGAAGGCCAGCCGGTCGAGGCCATCGTGGTGGCGACGACGCCGGCCGACGCCGCGGAGCGGGCGGTGGCCCTCGCTATGGAGCGGCGCGCACCGCCGACAGGATCGTGACGTAGTGGCAGGCGCAGGCCACCGCCACCATGGCGTGCCAGATCTCGTGGTACCCGAACCAGATGGGTGAGGGGTTGGGCCAGTGGGTGCCGAGCACGATGCCGCCGGCGGTGTAGATCACCCCGCCGATGAAGAGCAGGGCGACCTGGCTGCCGTTCAGCTGGCGGCTCAGCTCGGGCAGAGCGAGGACCATGGCCCAGCCCAGGCCGATGTAGCAGAGGAGTCCCACCACCGCCTTCTCGGCGATCCCCGACAAGGCCATGCAGAAGCCCAACAGGGCGCCGACCCACACGGCGGTCAGCACGACCGTGCCCGTGCGGCCCGGGAGGGCCAGCAGGCAGAGAGGTGTGTAAGAGCCGGCGATCATCACGAAGATCGTCCCGTGATCGAGCCGCCGCATACGGCGACGGCCCGCGGAGGACCACTTCCGCCGGTGATAAACGGCGCTGACGCCGAACATGGCACTCATCCCGACGGCGTAGACCACGCCACCGAGGCGGGCCCGCCCCGACTCCGCCCCGGCGATCACCAGGCCGCCGGCGGGCACCGAGAGCACGAAGCAAACCAGGTGCAACCAGCCCCGTAGGCGAGGCGGAAGCGGATCGGCAGGATGATCGGTGGGGAGCTGGTGGAGGGTGTCGGGCACGCGCCGCCCAGGGTACGGCTACGCCACGTGGATCCGCACCTCCTCGTGGCGGTCGGCCCGGCGCAGGTGAGCGGCGATGGCGACGCTGGTGAGGGCCGCCCACGCACACCACAGGGAGGTGAGGGCGCTGCTCTCGACCCACACCAGGACCACCACGGCCGCCAGGTTGGCCACTCCGAAGGCGGCAATGCGGCGCTCGCTCGACAGCATCGGCGGCGCGCAGGCCACCACCGCGTAGACGCCGGCCAGGAGCCCGCCGTAGTCCATCCCCAGCCGGTACGCGAGGTGGCTGCCCACTATCTCCACGTCGACCGGCGCGTGCAGCAAGCCGAGGAGGTAGACGCCGGCCAGGGCTGCGCCCACCATCGCCAAGTGCCCCATGGTGCGGCGCCGCCCGGGATCGGGCTCGACGGCCCGCACGGCGAGCGGCACGAAGACCGGTAGGACCACCAGCGCGACGGCGAGGTAGAGCCACATCGCCTGCCTGCCGATCGACGGGTCGATGTCGCCCGTGAGCCACAGCCACACCGGCACTTCGATGAGCAGATGGGCGCCGAGGAGCACCGGGAGGGCGCCCAGAGCCCGTTCCGCCGGCCGGCGGACCTGCCGGAGGGCATCGGCCCCGATGGCCGTCACCACGACTCCGGCGACGAGGTCGGCCTCAGCCGAGAAGCACATGACGAACTGCTCCCTGCTACGTCGATGGGTGCGTCTGCATGCTGAAACGGCGACACCGATTTTACCGCCGCCCCACCGTTCTGGGGTCGGCTCAGCTCGTCTTGCGCAGGATCACCAGCGAGCGGGGGGACATGGCCAGCTCCTCGTCGGCCAGCAGGATGATCCCCTCACGGTCCAGCCGGGGAAGGGCGTAGCCGATCGACGTGTCCAGCACGAGCTCGAAGGAGCTGGCCCACTTGCCGTTGGGCAGGCAGAACTCCACCGGGTCCGGCCCGTTGAGCAGGAGCAGGAAGCTGTCGTCGTGGATCCGCTCCCCACGGGGACCGGGCTCGGAGATCTCGTCGCCGTTGAGGAACATGCCGAGGGCGACGACCTGCCCGGCAAGCCACTGGTCCTGGTCCATCTCGGTGCCGTCGGGCCCGAACCAGCCGATGTCGGCCAGCTCCGAACCGTGGATGGGCCGGCCCTGGAAGAACTTGCGGCGGCGGAACACCGGGTGGTCACGGCGAAGGGCCACAAGCCTCTTGGTCACCGCCAGGAGATCGGTCGCGTCCTCGTCGAGGTCCCAGTCGATCCAGTTCAGCTCGTTGTCCTGGCAGTAGGCGTTGTTGTTCCCGCCCTGGCTGCGGTCGAGCTCGTCGCCGGCCAGAAGCATGGGCACACCCTGCGACAGAAGAAGGGTGGCGAGGAAGTTGCGCTGCTGGCGCTTCCGGAGGTCGATCACCTGAGGGTCGTCGGTCTCACCCTCGACGCCGCAGTTCCATGATCGGTTGTCGTCGGTGCCGTCGCGGTTGCCCTCGCCGTTGGCCTCGTTGTGCTTGTGGTTGTAGGCGACGAGGTCGTGGAGGGTG
>DATLHA010000192.1:0-5944 GCA_035540095.1 Acidimicrobiales bacterium
TCCGGGGATCGTGGGCCGAGGCGACAGGCGGACGCCCGGGGGGAGAGGTGATCGGGGGCGGGAACCCGGTACGCGGGTCATCGACCGTCGGCACGTTCACCGGGCCGCCGACGGAGTCACGCTCCGACTCGGGTTTGTCGGGCGCATTCGTCCGCACGTCGGCCGCCGCCAGCACACCCATACCCAGCAGGAGCGAGATGGCCAGCGCCAGGCTGACCGGCGCCGGACGCGGCAATGCCGACCGGGGCTGTCGCCGGTAGTCGGGCGTCGCGCATCGCTGACACTTGAGGCCGGCCTCGGTCTTGACGAGGCACTGCGGGCAGATCGGCTCGGCGCAGGAGGCACACCGCAGCTTGGTGCCGTCGTGATCGTGACGCTGCTGGACCGCCGGAGAGAGCCTCATCACGGCCAGTGTGCCGGTTCTCGCCTGCCTAGGTGGACGCCGCGAGGTCGGCGGTGGAACCGGCGGGCGGGGGCCTCTAGCCGGTTGGCCGTGTCCCCAGGTTGAGCTGGACGGTGCGGCGGGCGCCATTGCGGTTGTAGGTCACCGTCACCCGGTCGCCGGGCTTCTTGGCGCCGATGGCCTCCGAGAGGTCGTCGGGGTCGTTGATCTGGGTGTTGTCCAGGCCGACGATCACGTCACCGACCTGGATGCCGGCGCCGGCGGCGGGCGTGCCGGCGCCGACATCCACGATGGTCGCGCCGGGGGTGCCGTCGGCGGCGATCTGGCTGCTCACGCCCAGGTAGGCCCGAGGCGTGGCTGCCGTGCTCTGACCGCTGCGGAGGCGCTCCACGATGGGCTTGGCCTTGTCGATGGCGATGGCGAAGCCGATGTTCTGGCCCTGGCCGTCGATGGCGGTGTTGATCCCGATGACCTGGCCGGCGCTGTTGACGAGGGGACCGCCCGAGTTGCCGGGGTTGATGGCGGCGTCGGTCTGGATGAGCCCGCTGAGCCTGGCCCCGTCTACGGCGCCGATGGACCGGTTGAGCGCGGACACGATGCCCCGGGTCACGGTGAACCCGCCCCGGAGGTCCAGGGCGTTGCCGATGGCGACCACGTCGTCGCCGACACGGAGGGCGTCGGAGCTTCCCAGCTCGACGGTGGGCAGGTTGCTGGCGCCGGTGATCTTGAGCAGGGCGAGGTCGTTGCCGCTGTCGGCGGCGATGAGGGTGGCGTCGCGGTTCTGAGTTTCGCCGGGCAGGTTGATCCGGATCGACGAGGCGCCGGCCACCACGTGGGCGTTGGTCAGCACCTCGCCGTCGGGGGTGAGGATGACGCCGGTGCCGGCGCCCTGGGTCGGGAAGAACCGCCCGCCGCGGGAGGCCTGGCTGTGGATGTAAACCACGCCGGGCTGGACCTTGGCCAGGATGCTCTGGACGTCGCCGGTCTGGGTGATGACCGACCCGTTGTTCGACGTGGCCAGCACGCCGCCCGCCGGCGACGTGCCGTCGTCGGCCAGGCGGCCGCCGATGGCGCCGGCCAATCCTCCGCCGAGCAGCGAGACGACGGCCACCGCAGCCAGCCACTTGGGAGCGATGCCGTTGCGAGTGGGCGCCGGCGGGGGAGTGGGAGCCGGGGCCGGCGGGGCCTCGAACTGCACGGTGGCCGACGTGGACCGCCACGGCGACGCCGCCGGCGGCGGCGAGGTCGGCTGGGCGTCGGGGATCTCGAAGTCGACGGGCATGTCGCTCACCTCGGGAGATACCTGGCCGGGCCACGCGTGGCCGAAACGGGGAGAGAGAGGCGCGACCGGCGACCCACGGGGTAGTGGCCGTTGCGCCTTGGCCGCGAGTGGGGGGCCTCGGGGCCAAGGCGGAACGGGGGATCGCCGGTCACGCTCATGGTCCTAGTAAGCCACCGCCGGCTGTGAGCATCCTGAGAACCGCCTGCGAGGGAGGTGGGAAGTTCGGCGATGGGAGAGACGCACGCATGACCGGCCCGGGAGGCCGCTCCCAAAGACGCTCATCGGCCCACTCTCGTGAGATGGTGGACCGATGACCACCACCGCCGACCTCGAAAGCTGGGTCCGGGAGGAGCTCCGGCTCGACCCGGCGCAGTCCGTCGACATCTCCGAGCAGCCGGGCACCGACCCCCGCTGTTCACCCGTGGTGACCCAGGTCGCCGTCGGGGCGACGCCGGAAGGCGCGGCGTACCTGTTCCACATCGAGCGACCGCTCGACGAGCTCGTCCGCATGGACCTGGTCGCGGCGCTGGCCTTCGGAGGCGGCCACTGACGGCAGCTCCACCCAGAACCGGGCGCCCTGGCCGGGGACGGATTCCACCCTGGCCCGCCCGCCGTGGGCCTCGGCCACGGCGGCCACGATCGACAGGCCGAGGCCGGTGCCGCCCTGGTTGCGGTTCCGGGAAGGGTCGGCACGGTAGAAGCGCTCGAAGACCTTGGCCGCCTCCTCGGGGAAGAGCCCCGGCCCGTCGTCGGCCACTTCCAGGACCACCGAGCCGTTGTCGCGGCGGACGCCCACCCGAACTGCGGCCGCCGGCGGGGTGTGCTGGCGGGCGTTGGCCAGCAGGTTGGCCGCCAGCTGGCGCAGGCGGAGCTCGTCGCCGAGCACCACGGCGGCCTCGGGTGTCTCCAGGGTGATCGAGCGTTCCGGCTCCACCGCCCGGGCGTCGGCGACGGCATCGGCGGCCACCCGGGTCAGGTCGACGGGCCGGCGGTCCAGGGGCCGGCCCTGGTCGAGGCGGGCGAGGAGGAGCAGGTCGTCCACCAGCACGCCCATGCGGGCGGACTCCTCCTCGATGCGCCGCATCGACGTCGCCAGATCCTCGGGGCGTTCGGCGGCGCCCCGGCGGAACATCTCGGCGTAGCCCCGGATGGAGGTGAGCGGCGTGCGCAGCTCGTGGGAGGCGTCGGCGACGAAGCGCCGGAGGCGGTCCTCCGACGCCTGCCGGGCCTCGAAGGCGTTCTCGATCTGGCTGAGCATGGCGTTGAGGGACAGGCCGAGTCGGCCCACCTCAGTGCCAGGCTCGGCCCGCTCGACCCGCCGGCTCAGGTCGCCCTCGGCGATGGCCCCGGCCGTCCTGCCGATGTCCTCCAGCGGCCGCAGCCCGGTCCGGACCACGACCAGGGCCAGCCCGCCGACGCCGGCCAGCACCGCCGCCGTCGTCAGCAGCTCGATCAGCACCAGCCGGCGCATGGTCTGCACCACGTCGTTCATGGGCACGGCCACCACCAGGCTGCCACCGCCGGAGCTCAACGGGGCGACGACGACCCGGAATCCGGGCGCCCCGCGCTCGATCGCCGGCGTGGTGAACGGCTCCCGCCGCGAAAGGTCACCGACGGTGAGCTTGGGTTGGGGGAGGCGCTCCAGGTCGTCGCCCTCGTAGCCGAACGGGCGGCTGACCAGCACGTTGCCGTCGTTGTCGACCACTGCCCCGTAGGTGCCGCCGGGGATCGGCGTGCGGCCCAGCGGGGGCGACCGGCGCTCGCCGGCCGACAGGCGGCTGGCCACCGGGTCGACCGCCGCCTGCACCTGCTCGTCGAGGCGGTCCATGAGGAAGGACTGCATCAACCGGTAGGCGATGAAGTCCGAGGCGATGAGGCCCACCGACACCAAGCCCAGAAGGCCGAGCAGGAGCCGGGTCCGGAGCGACATGCCCTAGCGCGCCGCGGGGACGCGAAGCGTGTAGCCCACCCCCCGGACCGTGTGGATGAGGCGGGGCTCGGTCTTGTCGACCTTCTTGCGCAGGTAGCTGATGTAGGTCTCCACCACGTTGGCGTCGCCGCCGAAGTCGTACTGCCACACGTGGTCGAGGATCTGGGCCTTGGACAGCACCCGGCGGGCGTTGAGCATGAGGTAGCGCAAGAGCTTGAACTCCGTGGCCGTGAGCTCGATGGGCTCGTCGCCCCGCCAGACCTCACGGGTGTCTTCGTCCAGCTCCAGGTCGGCGAAGGTAAGGCGGCTGGAGCCGGCGCCGGGGCCGCTGCCGGTGCGCCGCAGCACGGCCCGCACACGGGCCACCAGCTCCTCCACGCTGAAGGGCTTGGTGACGTAGTCGTCTCCGCCCAGGGTCAGACCGTTGACCTTGTCCTCGGTGGCGTCGCGGGCGGTCAGGAAGACCACCGACACCGGCTGGCCGTCGGCGCGGATCCGCTTCAGCACTCCGAAGCCGTCGATGTCGGGCAGCATCACGTCGAGCACCATGAGGTGGGGCCGGAACGTCGCCGCCCGGGCCAGAGCGGACCGGCCGTCCGGGGCGACGTCCACGTCAAAGCCCTCGTACCGCAGAGCCATGCTGACGAGCTCGGTGATGTTCGCCTCATCGTCGACGACCAGGATGCGGGCCTTCTCGGTCATGGCACAGACCAGTCTCGCGGCTTTGGCTGTGGAAGGCCTGTGAAAGCCCTGTGGTCCTACGCGGCCCGGCGGTAGCGGCGGACGGCCAGAGGTGCGAACACGGCCACGATCCCCAGCGACCAGGCCACGGAGACCAGGACTCTACCGGCGGTAGGTCCTCCGTTGAGCAGGGCCCTGACCCCGTCGACCGCGGCGGTGACGGGCTGGTGCTCGGCGTAGGCCCGCAGCGGCCCCGGCATGGTGCGGGTCTGGACGAAGGCGTTGCTGGCGAACACCAAGACGGCCATGAGCGGGAACGACGCGGCCTGGGCCGCCTCGGCGTTCCCGGTGGACAAGCCGATCAGAGCCATCACCCACGACATGGCAAACCCGAACAGAAGCATGAGGGCGACGGCGCCGAGCAGGCCGAGCACGCTGGTGTGGACGCGAAACCCGACCATGAACCCGACGCTCACCATGAGGACGATCACGATCAGGTTGCGGACCCCGTCGGCCAGCGTGCGGCCGGCGAGCACGGCCGAGCGGGCCATGGCCAGGGACCGGAAGCGCTCGATGAGACCCTTGGACAGATCCTCGGCCAATCCGATGCCGGTGTTGATGCTGCCGAAGGTCACCGTCTGCACGAAGATGCCGGCCATCAGGTAGTCGACGTAGCGGTAACCCTCGACCTGGATGGAGCCGCCGAAGACATATCGGAACATCAGCACGAAGATGACCGGCTGGATGGTGGAGAAGACCAGCGTGGTCGGCACCCGGAACAGGCCGATGAGGTTGCGGTGGGCGACGGCCATTGCGTCCTGGATCGCCCAACCGATCCTCGAGCGGTGCGCAAGCGTGTCGCCGCCGGCCGGGTAGGCGCCGACGCTCAAGCCGCACCTCGCTTCGTGCGGCCGCCGGCCGGTTCGGCGGCCTCGTCCGGCGCCGGTTCCTCGGCCTTGTGCCCTGTCAGCTGGAGGAACACGTCGTCGAGCGTGGGCTCCCGGATCGTGAGCCACTCCGGTGTCAGGCCGGCGGTGTCGAGGGTCCGCACGACATCCACCACCGCCCGCCCGGCGTCGACGACCGTGACCGCGACCGTGCGCCCGTCGTCGAGCATCTCGGCGGCACCCACCGCCTCGAGGCGGCCCTTCGCTCGTTCGGCGTCGGCGGCACCGGCCAGCCTGACCTCGATGACGGTGTTGCCGAGCGTCTGTTTCAGCTCGCCGGCGGTGCCCTCGGCGATGACCCGCCCGCCGTCGATCACCATGATCCGGTCGGCAAGTCGTTCCGCTTCTTCGAGGTACTGGGTGGTCAGGAGGAGGGTCATGCCGTCGGCGACCAGTTCACCGATCACCGCCCACAAGTCGTTGCGGCCCCGCGGGTCGAGCCCGGTGGTGGGCTCGTCGAGGAAGAGCACCGGCGGCTTGTGGACCAGGGCGGCGGCCAGGTCGAGACGCCGGCGCATCCCGCCGGAGTAGGTGCGCACCGGGCGGTCGGCTGCGCCGGTCAAGCCGAAGCGCTCCAGGAGCTCGTCGGCACGGGGCGCGATCAGCGGCTTGCGCTGGTGGGTGAGCCGGCCGACCATGCGCAGGTTCTCCCGGCCGGTCAGGTTGCCGTCGACCGCCGCGTACTGGCCGGCGAGGCCGAT
>DATLHA010000193.1:0-3597 GCA_035540095.1 Acidimicrobiales bacterium
GGCGGCAGGGACCGCCTCGGCGGCTCGCACCCTGGCCCTCACCGGCTCCTCCACCTCGGAGCTGGCGGCCCTCGCCCTCGCCGCGCTGGCCGTGGGTGGCGCCCTGGTCCTGGTCGCCTCCCGCCGGCCCCAGGAGGGCTAAGCCGGCGCCGCGCCTGCGGCCCATCCAAGTGTTCACCACGACGGCCCGCGGCTTCCTTCTCGGTCGCGGGCCGTCGTGCGCGTCCGGGGCCAGGTTCCAGTTGTGAGGATCGTGTCTTAGGTGTACCTTACAAATCGTGATCGGTACTCCAAAGGCCGCCCCCGAGACCGGTATGCGCCGGGTGAGCTGGGTGCGGATCGTCGTGGATGGCCACGGCGCCCACTGTGAGGTGCTGGGTGTCGGCCATCGGCTCCCGGCCGTTCGCCGGGTGTCCCTCGACACCGCCCTGAGCCTGGCCGCCAGCGGCGTGCCCACGGTCGTCCGTTCCGCCGACGCCGCCTCCGAGCAGGCCCTGGCCACCCGCTAGCGGCGTTGTACGTCTGTCACTGCCGGGCGGTCACCGACCGGCGTATCTGTGAGGCCATCGAGGCCGGCGCCTGCGACACCGAGACGGTGAGCCGGCGCTGTGGCGCGGGTGGCGCCTGCGGCGGGTGCCTGCCCGCGGTACGGGCCCTGCTGGCCCACTACGGTCTCGGCGACCAGGCCGCCACCGCCACCGCCGACTTCGCCGCCGCCTGACCCCTCGTCCACCCACACCCGGGAGTCGTGACCATGCAAGGCAACGAGGCAGTGCTGGAGTTCCTCAACGAGGTGCTCACCGCCGAGCTGACCGCCATCAACCAGTACTTCATCGACTCCAAGATGATGGGCAACTGGGGCTACCAGCGCCTGGCCGACAAGGTCCGGGCCGACTCCATCGACGAGATGGGCGACGCAGAGAAGCTGATCGACCGCATCCTCTATCTCGACGGCGTGCCCAACCTCCAGCGGCTGGGCAGCGTGCGGGTGGGCGAGTCCGTGCCCGAGAAGCTGAGGCTCGCCCTGCAGGTGGAGATGGAAGCCATCGAGCGGCTCAACCGGGGGATCGCCCTGTGCACCGAGGTCGGCGACCACGGCAGCCGCGAGGTGGCCGAGACCATCCTGGCCGGCGAGGAGGAGCACGCCGATTGGCTGGAGACCCAGCTGGAGCTGATCCGCCAGATCGGCGAGGCCAACTACCTGGCCCAGCAGATCGGCGGCTGAGGGGTTTTTCCGCGCCTGCGGGGGTAGGACGACGCTGGCCGTTCAACTCTCACAGGGAGACACATCCGACATGGCGAGAAGCATTCGACGGGCGACTGCGTACAGCGGCGGGCAGGGCCCCGCCCGCGCTCTCGGTATCCTGCTGGCAGGGCTCGCCGGCGCCGCCGTCCTGGTGACCGGTCCCGCCGGCGCCCAGACCACGAGCCAGACCAGCGGCGGCTCACTGGCCTTCAACGACTCCGTGTCGTCCGGCACATGTGTGGCCACCAACGACTCCACCTGCTCCGGCAGCGGGCGCGCCAGCGGTGACTCCACCAGCTCGGGGAGCGCGGTCGCCGTCGACGGCTCGGTGAGCTCGGGCTGCGCCACCGCCGTCAACGACTCCACCGCCTCTGGCGCGCCGTGCCCGGCCCCGGCGGCCACTGCCACCCCCACCACCATCCGGGCGGCGACCACGGTCACCGGAGGCGGCACCACGACTGCGGCCCGGCCGGCAGCCACCACCGCCTCGGCCAGCCGCAGCCTGGCCCTCACCGGCTCGGACAACGGTGAGCTGGCCGCCGCCGGCGCCGTGGCCCTGCTGGCGGGTGCTCTGCTGGTGCGGGCCGGCCGCAGGGACGAAACCCTCCGTACCGGCTAGCCGGGGGATACGCTCCGGGCATACGAAGACTCGCCGCCGCCGCACCCGCCGTTGTCGTGGCCGTCGTCGCCGCCCTCTTGGGCGCCTGTGGCGACGAGCCGGCGGACGAGGCCCCGGGACAGGTGACGACCACGGCCGCGGCGGCACAGGCCCTCACCACGTCGACCAGCGCGCCGGGCCGCAGCTACGCGGCCGACTTCACCAGCGCCGACGGCCACCGCTACCGCATCACCCTGGCCCTTGGCGCCCGCCCGGCGGCCGGCGCCGTGCTCGACTGCCCGACCGCCCCCACTGCCGGCCGCTACAGCCTGCCGGTCACCCTGATCGTGGCCAACGGGGCCAGCGATCGCGCCGCCCCGTTCCCCCCGGTGCGCATCGAGATGGCGGCGCCGGCAGGCACCAAGCCGGCCCAGGTCCTCGTGCGCGACCCCGCCGGCACCTGCACCTTCAGCCCCCGGGTGGCCTCCATCGGCCCGGGAGCCTCGGTGGTGTTCAACGGGACGTCGCCGCTGATCGAGGAGGGCGCGCCGCCCGGCGCCGCCGGGCGCATCGAGGTGAAGATCTCCGAGACCACCTTCAGCCTGGTCGCGCCGCTGCCATGACTTCGACCCCGACGCCCTAGACTTCCGCTCCGTGTCGACCCTGGCGGGCCCCTTCCTCGTGACCGTCGCCGTCCTGCTGGCCGGCGGCGCCCTGAAGGTCGTCCGCCCCGCCTTCACCGCCCGCGCCATGCGGGACATGGGCCTGCCCGCCTCACCGGGCATCGTGCGGGCCGGGGCACTGGCCGAGGTCGGTATCGCCGCCGGCGCCCTGGTGGGGGGTGGCCGGCTGCTGGCCGCGCTCGTCGCCGCCTCCTACGCCGGCTTCGCCGGCTTCGTCCTTGCCGCTCTCCGCCGCGGCGTCCCCCTGTCGTCCTGCGGCTGCTTCGGCGCCGATGACACCCCGCCCACCGCCACCCACCTCGTCCTCAATCTGGCCGCCGCTGCCGTGGCCGGCGCCGTGGCCATTTCCGGCTCGGGCGCCGGCGGGCTCACCGAGATCACCACCCTGGAGGGTTCGTTGTTGCTTCGCGTCGCTTTCCTGGCGTCGACCGCCGCCTCGGTGTGGCTGGCCTACGTCGCCCTCACCGTCCTTCCCAAGCTGAAGGTGAACCCGTGAGCCAGTGGCTGGCGGAGAAGACCTCCGCCATCCTCGGCGCCCGCACGTCCCGCCGCGGCTTCCTGGTCCGCAGCGCCATGGCCGGCTCGGCCCTGGCCGTGACGCCGGTGAAGTACATCCTCCGCCCGGTCAGCGCCTACGCCGCCATCTGCGGCTGTGCCGGCTACGACTGCGACTGCGGGTCGAGGTGCTGCGACGGCTACACCGAGTTCTGCTGCGCGGTGAACGCCGACGGCTCCAACGCCTGCCCTCCCGGCACCTTCGAGGCCGGCTGGTGGCGGGCCGACGGGTCCAGGTTCTGCGAGGGCCCCCGGTACTACGTCGACTGCAACGCCAGGTGCGGATCGGGCGCCTGCTCGGGGCAGTGCGGCTGCGCCGGCGAGGACTGCGGCAACCGGCGGACGTGCTGCAACGTCTTCCGCTACGGCCAGTGCAACACCCACATCGAGTGCTACGGCGCCATCGCCTGCCGCATCGTCACCTGCACGCCGCCCTACGACCTTTTCAACTGCGACACCACCGCGCTCTGGGACGACTCCACCGCCAACCACTCCTCCTGGTGCAACTCCCCGGC
>DATLHA010000194.1:0-1539 GCA_035540095.1 Acidimicrobiales bacterium
CCGCATCGGTAGCCGGAAGTCCACGGCCAGCTCCAGGTAGATGTCGAAGAACTCCGGCCGCAGCTCGAGGACGGCCATGTGGGAGTCGAGGTGGCTGACGTCGAAGCCCCAGTAGATGGCCCGCTCGACCTGGGCCCGGCACTCCCGGCGGACCTCGTCGAGGTCGGCGTGGTCCCAAAGGTCGGCGGT
The DNA here is from genome assembly GCA_035540095.1 of Acidimicrobiales bacterium. GTDB lineage: Bacteria > Actinomycetota > Acidimicrobiia > Acidimicrobiales > AC-14 > CADCTB01. Next base: position 190 of record DATLHA010000194.1, read on the forward strand.
GGTGCGGGGGAAGCCACCGTCGCCGTCGAGAAGCGAGGGGGCGTGGGTGATGGGACCCCAGCGGTAGAGGTCGTGCTCGGCGTTGAGCGTGAGGTGGACCCCGACGTCCTCACCGCGGTAGCGGGCGGCGGCGTCGCGGGCCCAGGGGCAGGGCACCATGAGGCTGGCGCTGGTGGCCGTACCGTCGCGCAGGGCCTCGTAGACGCCGACGTTGGCGGCGTGGCAGGAGCCCAGGTCGTCGCAGTTGACGATGAGGAGCCGGGACCCCGCCGGATGGCCGAGGCGTTCGACGAGCGAGGTCACGCCCGGAACGGTAGTGGGGCAGGAGCCGGCGGCGTCGATGCGCTGCCGGCTCCTGCACCGGCGAGGTCAGCCCTGGCGGACCTTGCCCCTGACGTAGGCGGCGATGGTGCCCGTGGTGACCTGGACGTTGTGCTTCTTCTTCACGTGGTCGGCCACCTTGGCCATCAGCTCTTCCTCAGTTGCTCCTGACCCCTGCCAACGGCAGGCGTGCTCAGCATCCCTTCAAGCGAAGCGGTACGCCACGACTCCTCCTTGTTGTTGCGCGTGTACACCCCTATGTACCCAATCTTCATCCGGATCCTCCCGGCGTGCCGGATGACGCCGGCGCCACCCGCCCGTCGGGCAGGAGGGTGCAGGCGGCCCACAGGCCCTGGGCACCCTCCCGGGCCTGGCGGGCGATGGCGGTGAACTCGTCGGTGTGGGCGATGTTGGGCGGGATGGTGAGCAGCTGGGCGTAGCCCTGGCGCAGCAGTTCGGCGTTGACGAACAGCCCGTCGGCGTGGCGGTAGACGTAGGCGAGGAGCCGGCCGTAGCGGTCGCGCTGCTCGACATCGCCCACCAGCCGGACGGGGGTGCCCGGGGGGACGAGGCTGGCGGTGAACCGGCTGGCCTCCTTGCCGAAGCACCCCACCGGCCGGTCTGGGGCGACGCTCTCGGGCGTGTCGACTCCTATCAGCCGCACCCGCTCGCCCTTGGAGACCTCGAGGGTGTCGCCGTCGACCACCTTGCGGACCACGACATCGACGCCGGCGGGCAGGGTGGCGGTGGCCGGAGCGGCGGTGGGCGCCGGCTCGCCGGAGCCGGCGCAGCCGGTGGCCAGCACGAGCAGGGCGACGACCGCTACCAGGCCCCGGCGCACGACGCGGAGGCTCAGGCGGCGCGGCGGGTGGCGGCCTGCTGCAGGGCGAGCCGGGCGGCGGCGATGCCCTGCTTGCCGATCTCGCGGGTGTGCTCGTCGAGCTCCCACGATGCGGCGTCGTCCCGGGGGAGGAGCGCCAGTTGATCCGTCTTGTTCATGGTTTCCATGTTCCCAGGAGGGTGAGACAT
>DATLHA010000195.1:0-4036 GCA_035540095.1 Acidimicrobiales bacterium
CAGCCCCTCGTCCTCCGGCATCATCGCCCTGACCGTCGGCCTCGGCGCCCTCGGCCTGGCCCTGTTCGGCGCTGGCTTCGTGGCCTTCGTCCGCCAGGCCCGCCGCCGTGACGTCCCCGTCACCGCTTCGGTGCGCAAGTAGTCCAGGAAACCACAAGCGATAACCGCTGACGACTGCCGGGCCTTCGGGCCCGGCAGTGTCGCGTCCGGGGGAGGATGGAGTGGTGACCCTCGCCCACGGCAGCCCCGCCGACTGGCCGCTCGACTTCCACCTCCATCCCGATGTCATCGCCGTGATGGCGCTGCTCGCCCTGGCCTACTGGCTGGCCCTTACCCGCCTCGGGCCGGAGCTGGCGCCGGCCGGTGAACCGCCGTACCGCCGGCGCCACGTGGGGCTGCTGACGGCCGGCGTGGCCACCCTCTTCGTCTTCTCCGAGTGGCCGGTGCACGACCTGGCCGAGGGCTACCTCTACAGCGTCCACATGCTCCAGCACTCGGCGTACACCCTGCTCGCCCCTCCCCTGTTCATCCTCGGCACGCCGGCGTGGCTGTGGCGGTGGCTGCTGCGGCCGGTCATGGGCGCCTTCCGGGCCCTGACCCGCCCGCTGCCGGCAGTGTCCATCTTCAGCGTGGTCACCGTCGTCACCCATCTGCCGCCGGTGGTCACCGCTTCGGTGCGGTCGGGGCCGGTGCACTTCGGCCTGCACGTGGTGCTGGTGGTCACTGCGGTGATCATGTGGTGGCCGCTCCTGAGCCCGTTGCCGGAGGCGCCCCGCCTGGCCGCACCGGTGCACCGGATGCTCTACATCTTCGGCCAGTCGTTCGTGCCGTCGATGGTGGGTTCGGCGCTGATCTGGACGACGGCGGTGCCCTACCGGATCTACGAGGAGTTCCCCCCCGTCTGGGGCATCGACGACCTGGCCGATCAGCAGTGGGCGGGCGTGATCATGGAGATCATCGAGGGCCTCGTCCTCATCGGCCTGCTGGTCGTGCTGTTCCTGCCCATCGTCCGCCGGGAGCTGCGGTCACCGTCGTCGACCATGGACCGCCTCGGACGCACGCCTGAGGACGCCGGCGTCAGGCGGTGATCTCGATGGGCACGCCGAGGGGGAGGATCTCGGCCAGCTTGGTGATGCCGCTGTTGCTCATGCGGATGCAGCCGTTGCTCACATCACGGCCGATGCTCGAGGGGTCACCCGTGCCGTGGAGACCGAGCACGCCGGTCCCGCCTTCGCCGAAGGAGGTCAGGACCTCGGAGTAGCCGGAGAGGGCGAAGGCCCAGGGCCCGTAGGCGGCCTGCTGGCTGGGAAGGACCGGATACAGCTCGATGGTGTAGAAGAGCCCCTTGGTGGTCGGGGTGCGCCCCGAGGCGCCCACACCGACCGGCTCCTGGAGGAGGACCTCGTTGCCCTCCCAGACGGTGATGCGATGGGCGCCGAGCTCGACGACGGCCCGGTAGTTGTGGGTCTCCAGATCGACCGTCGAGCGGCGGATCCACCCGTTGCTGCCGTTGGGTCGGATGGGCAGCAGCACCTTCAACCAGTCGCCCCGGTCCTCCACGACCAGCATGCGCAGGGTGTACTCGCCGCCGGGGGCCGCCCCCGAGGGCTGAGGGTTGTCCAGGCTGCGGGCCGGCTCGGGTTGCACCGGCGAGGTGTACACCTCGACGCTGGCCTGCTTGGCCACCGCCACCTTCGCCACCGTGGCATCTACCGTCGTGGTGGGCGCCGCCGTGGTAGGTGAGAGGCTGGTGACGGTGGTCGACGCCCCGGTCGCCTCAGGCGACGCGCCGGGCTCGCCGCCGCCGCCGCACGCGGTGAGGGCCAGCACCGTCACCAGACACGCGGCCGGGCCGGCCCGTCGATCCACGGCCACGATGGTAGCGGCGCACCGGACGAGCTCCGGCGCGCCGCCCCACCGCGTGAACTAGCTGACGCCGGCCTCGGTCTTGCCCCGGGCCGTCGCCGGGACGCCGCTGCCGGAGCCCCGCCGGCCGAGCATGCCCACGGCCAGCAGGATGAGGCCGACGGCCAGCAGGCCGACGACACCCGCCAGGGCGATCTGCGCCGTCCTCGACGTGCCGCCGCCGATCTTCTCGAACTGGACGGCGGAGACGAAGATGTCCTGCACGCCGCCACCGATGCCCTGGGTGTTCACCGGGTTCTCGAGGACGATCTTGCCGTCCTCGCCGGTGGAGTACCGGGTGTCGTCCCAGCCCAGGATGGCGAACTGGTTGGTGGAGGCCAGAGCCGGCGGCGAGTTCTGGTCGAAGTTGTTGCCGTAGACCCCGAAGCGGCGGTCGATCGACTGGTCGCTCACCCGGATGTTCTTCGACCACGTCACGCCGTCGTCCTCGGAGTAGGCGTAGTAGACGTCGTTGGCCCGGATGCCCGGGTCGTCGCGGGTGTCCCACCAGGCGGCGTCGAGACGGCCGTTGGGCGCCACCGACAGCATCGGCAGGTACTTGCCGTCAAGCTTGTTGTAGTCGTCGTCGGCGATGCGCCGGGGCTCGCTCCAGGTCCTCCCGCCGTCGGTGGAGCGGATGTAGCCGACGTCGGCGTAGGAGCCGAGGGTGGCCGGGTGGCGCCATTCCCACACGATGTGGAGGGTGCCGTTGGACCCACCGCCGGGCGTCCACGCGTTGCGGGGGTTCTGGGCCTGCTCGTAGCTGAAGGGCACCGCCATGGTGCTGGTCCACGTCTTGCCCTTGTCGGTGGACCTGGAGGCGATGATGGCCCGCGGCGACCCCGGGACGTTGGCGATCTCGGACATGTACGTGACGTGCAGGTTGCCGTCCTTGTCCATGACCAGGCCCTGGCCGTTGCTGGAGGCGCCGAAGTTGCGGATGTCGGTGGGGTTGGCCGCCTGTGACCCCGCCGGCGGGGTTGTGGTCGTGGTGGCGCCGGGAGCCGCCGGCACCGTGGTGCGGGCGGTCACCCCGAGCTCGCGGACCTTCGGGTCCTCGTAGACGTTGCCGATGGCGCTGACGTGCTCGGTGAAGGACCTGCCGCCGTCGCGCGAGATCGCCACCACCGGCTCCTGCGGCGCCGCGTTCGGCGCCGTGCGGTTCGGGTACGCCCGGCGGTACATGACGTACACCGTGTCCTGGCTGCCGGACTTGGAGTCGACCACGAAGCCGGTGACGGGCCGGTTGTTCTCCTGGGTCTCGCCGGAGGTCGTCCGGGCGTCGCGGGCGAAGACGGTGTTCCAGGTGTCGCCCAGGTCGGTGGACTTGGCCACGATGATGCTCGTCTGGGTGCGGGTGGTCTCGTCCCAGGCGTGGGTGGCCAGGTACAGGGCGTTGTCACGGCCCCAGGCCACCGGCGCGTGGAAGATGTTGGAGTTGGCCGCCTGGCAGTAGGGCTGCGAGCTGATCTCGGGCGTGGACTCCAAGATCCGCCAGGTCTGGCCGGCATCGGTCGACCTGATCAGCCCGCACTTGCGGGCCCGGAACTCGATGAACCCGCCGACGATGATGTCGGAGTCGTTCGGGTTCACCGACAGGTACGGAGCCGAATAGGTCCGCTGCGGATTGAGGTCGCCCTTTGTCGCATGCACCGGCTTGGTGAGTTGCGGCGGACCGGCAGCGCCGGCGCCCGGCATTGCCGCCATCGCCAACGCTCCTGCTGCGACGCCTAGTACGACGATTTGCCTGAGCTTCCGATTCATTTCGATGGTCCCCCCCGGTCCCCCGAGCCTGCAAGTGGTTCTGAAGTCTACGTCAGAGAATGCGCCGCTGAAAGGAGCAACATTTGCCCTTTCACGACGCGAGAAGGCGGCGGCGACCGGGCCGGAACCGGGTCACCGCCGCCTTCTCCAAAGTCGCTAGTTGGACCCGGTCGCCTTGCCGGCGCCGGCGCCGGCCGGCGTGCTGTCGGCGGGGCCGGTCTGGGTCACGTTGAGCAGCAGGTCGTCGAGGGCGTCGCCCTCCAGGCTCTCCTGCTCCATGAGGGCGTGGGCCAGCTGGTCGAGGGTGGCCCGGTTGGCCAGGAGGACCTCCCGGGCCCGGGCCTCGGCCTCGCCCAGGATGGCCTGG
>DATLHA010000196.1:0-13048 GCA_035540095.1 Acidimicrobiales bacterium
GCCCGGTGTCGCCCACGCCGCCCACCACCGCCTACGTGTTCGACCCCGCGCCGGTGGACCCCTACGTCACGCCCCCGTACTACGTCTACATCCCCCCCGTCGCCACACCTGACCCGGTGTACGTGCCGCCGCCGGTCGAGACGACGGTTCCGGCGCCGGCGGGTACCGACATCGCGCCGCCGCCCTACGTCCCGCCGGAGAGCAGGACGCCACAGACCACGCCCGGCCAGCCCTTCTACCCCGTGGTGCCGCGCCGATGATGGTCGTGCTGATCGTGATCCCGGCCATCGTCGTGGCCGTAGCCGTCGTGGTCGTCCTCGACCGCCTCGGCGTGCTCCCCCGCCTCGACGGCGGGCCGTCGCTGCCCTCCGGCGGCTTCATGGAGAGCATCCCGAGGGGCGCGCTCTGGGGCGCCGGCGTGGTGATGGCGGTGTGGATCCTGGCCTGGCTGATCTTCCTGATCGTCGGCCTCACCACCCTGGCGGGGTGACGCCGGCGGCGTCGGCGGCCGCCCTGCGGCTTCGAAGGTGAAAACCTAGACGGCGAGAAGGTCGCGCGCGCCGGTATCGGAGGACGGGTGGCGCAGCTTCGACATGGCCCGGGCCTCGATCTGGCGGATGCGCTCCCTGGTCAGGTTGAAGTGCTCCCCGACCTCCTCGAGGGTGCGGGGCTCGCCGCGGTCGAGACCGAAGCGCAGGCGAAGGATCTCCCGCTCCCGCTCGTCGAGCGGGCCCAGGAGCTTGGAGATCTCCTCGGGCAGCAGGGCGGTGGCGGCCACCTCGAAGGGCGACTCGGCCGAGCGGTCCTCGACCACGTCGCCCAGCTCGGCGTCTCCGTCCTCGCGCAGGGGCTCGGACAGCGACAGGGGCTCGGCGGCGAAGCGCAGGGCCTCGGTGACCTTGTCCTCCGGCATCTCCACCTCGGCCGAGAGCTCCGAAAGCGTGGCCGGGCGGCCCAGCTTCAGCTCCAGGCGGGCCCGGGCCTTCTGCAGGCGGGCCAGCGTGTCGCCGGCGTGGACGGGGAGGCGGATGGTGCGGCCGGTGTTGGCGATGCCGCGCGTGATGGCCTGGCGGATCCACCAGGTGGCGTAGGTGGAGAACTTGAAGCCCTTGCGCCAGTCGAACTTCTCGACGGCGTGCATCAGGCCGAGGTTGCCCTCCTGGATGAGGTCCAGCAGGGGCAGGCCCGATGCCTGGTACTTCTTGGCGATGGAGACGACCAGGCGCAGGTTGGACTGGACGAACGTGCGCTGGGCGTTGGCACCCTCGGCGTTGACCCGGCGCAGCTCCCGCCGCCGGGCCTGGGGCAGGCTGGTGCCCTCCCGTTCGAGGTGCAGGCGGGCCTCGTTCCCCGCCTCTATGGCCTTGGCGAGACGGACCTCGTCGTCCTTGGTGAGCAGGGGGTACTGCCCGATGTCCGTGAGGTAAAGCCGGACAAGGTCTTCCTCATCCCGCTCGACACGCTCTTTTGCCAATTTGAAAGCTCATTCCTTTGGAGTTCGGCTAGCGGCAGCTAGCCGTGGTGAAAGACCGGCAAAGAGACAACGCCATTCGGGACGCGGGAATTCCGCATCGCCTGGAATCGGCGTGGGCTGTCCTCCCTACTCTACCTGGCAGGTCAACCCCGCCGAGCACGGTACACGTCTCGTGCCATCTTACTACCCCTTGTACCGATTGGTGATGGGAAGTCGCCGGTCCTTGCCGAAGGCCTTCGGCGTCACCCGTACCCCGGGCGGCGCCTGGCGACGCTTGTACTCGGCCCGGTCCACGAGCGTGACCACCCGCCGCACCAACTGGGAGTCGAAGCCGGCGGCGACCAGATCGGCGGCGGTGGCGTCGCCCTCGACGTAGGCCAGCAGGATGGGGTCGAGCTGCTCGTACGGCGGCAGCGCCTGGTCGTCGCGCTGGTCCGGCCGCAGCTCTGCCGACGGCGGCTTGGTCATCACGTCGGGCGGGATGGGGTCGGCCTCCCCGGCCGCCGCCGCCCGGGCGTTGCGGTTCCTGCACAGCTCGTAGACGAGCAGCTTCGACACGTCCTTGATGACGGCGAAGCCGCCGGCCAGGTCGCCGTAGAGGGTCGAGAACCCGGCGGCCATCTCGCTCTTGTTGCCGGTGGCCAGCACCAGCCAGCCGAACTTGTTCGAGAGGGCCATGAGCGTCGTGCCCCGGACCCGGGCCTGGATGTTCTCCTCGGTCAAGTCCTCTTCCATGCCTTCGAACGACGGCCCGAGCATCTCCATGAAGGCGGCGTGGGCCGGCTCGATGGGGATGGTGCGGTGCTCGATGCCCAGGGCCTCGGCCAGCAGCTCGGCGTCGGACACCGAGCCCTCACTCGAATACCGCGACGGCATGAGGACGCCGTGCACGTGTTCGGGGCCGAGGGCGTCGGCGGCCACCGCGGCGACCAGCGACGAGTCGACACCGCCGGAGAGGCCGATCACCGCGTCGGTGAAACCGTTCTTGCGGGCGTAGTCGGCGGTGCCCACGACGAGGGCCTCATAGACCTCCTCCACCGCCGGCAGCGGCTCGGTGACCTCGGGCTCGCGGGCCGTCTCGTTGGGCCGGGCGACGGCCGAGACCGCCACCTCGGGCAGGGGTGGGGCGGTGGCCCGGCCCCGGGGATCGAGCAGCCGCTTGCGGAACACCGGCCGGATGTCGATGTCGGTGATGAGGTCGGCCTGCTTGAACTGCGGGCCCCGGGCGACGACCCGGCCGTCGGCGTCGAGGACCAGTGAGGCACCGTCGAAGACCAGCTCATCCTGGCCGCCGACCAGGTTGACGTAGACCAGGGCGCAGGAGGTGTCGGCCGCCCGGGTGGCCAGCATGCGCTCGCGTTCGGCGAGCCGGCCGGCGTAGTACGGCGACGCGTTCAGGTTGACGATCAGCTCCGCCCCGCCGGCGGCCTGATCGGCGATCGGCCCGTCGGGGGACCACGAGTCCTCGCAGACGGAAACGCCGACCTTGACGCCACCGATGAGGAACAGCTGCGGTTCGCCGTAGCCGGGGGCGAAGTACCGCTGCTCGTCGAAGACCGAGTAGTTCGGCAGGATGCGCTTGCGGTACACGCCCTTGACCTCGCCCTCGCCGCACACCGCGGCGGCGTTGTAGAGGTCACGGCCGGCGTCGACGAAGCCGACCACGGCCGCGCACCGGCCGGTGCGGGCGGCCAGCTTGTCGAGCGCGGCCCGGTTGTCGGCCACGAACGCCGGCTTGAGCAGCAGGTCCTCGGGCGGGTACCCGGTGATGGCCAGCTCCGGGAACACGGCGACGTCGCACCCGGCGGCGTCGGCCCGCTCGAGGGCGGCCAGGATGCACTCGACGTTGCCGTCGAGATCACCCACGACGTTGTTGATCTGGCAGGCGGCGACTCGCAGTCGGGGCACGATGGAAGCCTAATGAGCATGTCGCTGCCGGCCGCCATCGACCGCTCGGCGGCGCCGGCCGCGGTCCGTCTGGCCCTCGAGAGGCTGGGGGAGGCGCAGCCCGCGACCCTCGACCGCCTCGCCGGTGACGACCGGCTGCTCGAGGCGTTCGTCGCCGTCACCGCGGCCAGCCGGTCCCTCGCCGAGCTGCTGGTCACCGATGGCGCGGCCCTGGAGGTGCTCGCCGACCTCGGCCGCCGGCCGGCGCTCGCCTCCGGCGGCGAGGTGCGCCGCTGGAAGCGGTTGGAGCTGCTCCGCATCGCGGCGCGCGACCTGCTCGGCATGGACGAGCTGCCCGAGGTCGGCGCCGGCCTGGCCCGGATGGCCGCCGACGTGCTGTGTGCCGCCGCCGGGCCGGCGCCCGGGCTGGCCGTCGTCGCCATGGGCAAGCTGGGCGGGTCCGAGCTCAACTACTCCAGCGACATCGACCTGATGTTCGTCGGCGAGGACACGAAGGCCGCCCGCGCCGTGCTCGACGTGGCCCGGACGTGCTTCCGGGTCGACGTCGACCTGCGCCCCGAGGGCCGCGATGGACCGCTGGTGCGATCGCTGGAGTCGTACGAGGCCTACTGGGACCGGTGGGCCCAGACGTGGGAGTTCCAGGCGCTGCTGAAGGCCCGCCCCGTGGCCGGCGACGCCGCGCTCGGCCGGCGCTTCTACGACGCGGCCCAGGGCCGGCTGTGGGAGCGCCCTTTCACCGCCGACGACCTGCGCGCCGTCCGGTCGATGAAGGCCCGGGGCGAAGCCGAGCTGGCCCGCAAGGGCCTCTCCGACCGCGAGGTGAAGCGGGGCCGGGGCGGCATCCGCGACATCGAGTTCTCCGTCCAGCTCCTCCAGCTGGTGCACGGCCGTGCCGACCCGGCGCTGCGGTCGCCCACCACCCTCGACGCGCTCGCCGAGCTGGGCGCCGGCGGCTACGTCGAAGTGGACGACGCCCGCGCCCTCGACTACGCCTACCGCCTGCTGCGCACGGTCGAGCACCGGTTGCAACTGGTCGCCGAGCAGCAGGTCCACACCCTGCCCGCCGGCGGCGAGGCCATGGACCGCCTGGCCCGGGTCATGGGCTACCGGGACACGGCCGAGGCCGGGGCCGGCGAACTCCTCGCCGGCTACCTCACCCGCCAGCAGGCAACCGTGCGGGCCATCCACGAGCACCTCTTCTTCCGCCCATTGCTCGACCAGCTGACGCGTGGCCGGGCCGCGGTGCCCCTTCCCTCCGAGGCGGTCGCCACCCTCCTGGCCGCCTTCGGGTTCGCCGACGCCGAGCGCACCCGCCAGGCCCTCGAGGAGCTGACCAGGGGCCTGACCCGTTCGTCCCGCCTCATGCAGCAGATGCTCCCGCTGCTGCTCGGGTGGCTTTCGGAGTCCCCCGACCCCGACCTCGGGCTGCTCGGCCTCCGCATCCTCACGACCGGCGACCAGCGGGCGACGGAGCTGGCGGCCGCCTTCCGGGAGTCCCCCGAGGGCGCCCGCCGGCTCTGCCTGCTCCTCGGAACCAGCCGGCTCTTCGCCGAGACCTTCGAGCACCAGCCGGACATGATCCCGTCGCTCGGCCAGCCCGACGGCCTGGCCGCCCGCCCTCCCGGTGCCTTGCTGGCCGGCAGCGCCAACGCCCTGGCCTGGCGCGAGCACCTCGAGGATCGGCAGTCGGGGCTCCTGCGCTTCAAGCGCCGGGAGGAGGTGCGGGTGGCGGGGGCCGACGTCTTGGACCACGACCATGACCCGGAGGCCGTCGTCCGCACCGCCGGCCAGCTCACCGCCCTGGCCGAGGCGTGCGTGGCCGCGGCCCTCGACTCCCTGCGGCCTCCCCTGCCCTTCGCCGTGGTGGCCATGGGCCGCTTCGGCGGCGCCGAGCTCTCCTACGCCAGCGACCTCGACCTGCTCTTCGTCTACGACGGATCGACGCCGGCCGACTTCACCGCCGCCGAGCGCCTGGGCGAGCACCTCGTCCGCTTCCTGGCCGGCGCCACCCCGCCGACTCGCATCTACCCGGTCGACCTGTCCCTGCGCCCCGAGGGCAAGGACGGCCCCCTCGCCCGCAGCCTCGACGGCTACCGGGCCTACTACGGGCGCTGGTCACGAACGTGGGAGCGCCAGGCCCTGATCCGGGGCCGACCGGTGGCCGGTGACGCCGGCGTGGCTCAGCGGTTCATGGAGATCGTCGAACCGCACGTGTGGGAGGAGCCGCTGCACGATGACGACGTGCGGGAGATCCGGCGCATGAAGGCCCGCATCGAGCGCGAGCGGCTCCCGGCCGGCGACGATCCGCAGTTCCACCTCAAGCTGGGCCGGGGCTCGCTGTCCGACGTGGAGTTCACCGTCCAGCTCCTCCAGCTCCGCCATGGCGTGCGGTCCTCCGGGACGATGGCCGCCCTCGACGCCCTGTGCGCCGCCGGCGCGCTGTCGACCGGCGACCGCTCCGTGCTGGCCGAGGCCTACCGGTTCTGCGAGCGCACCCGGAACCGCCTGTACCTGGTGCGGGGCACCCCTGGTGACGCCCTTCCCGGCCGCCCGGAGCAGCTCACGCGCCTGGCCCGGTCCCTCGGCACCGGCCCCCACGAGCTGCGGGAGCAGTACCGGCGCACCACCCGCCGGTCCCGCGCCGTGGTCGAGCGCCTGTTCTACGGTAAGGCGTGATCGCCGGCGTCGAACGACGGCGTGCGCATGAGGCGGCGTGCACCTGCTCAGAACGAGGAGACCGAGAAGGCCAGGACCGGATGCCGCATGGATGTGCTCCTTCAGGACCGCCGCTGGCAGAGCTCGACTTCGCCCGCCGGCGCAACGCCGGCATCGCCGTCGGGTAACGGAGCAGCTACAACGCCGGCGGCGGGGCGTCGCACCAGATGCAGCGCCGCTCGATCAGCACGTAGCGGCTGCCGAGCTGCATCTGGCCACCACCGCGGACGTCGTGGTGGCCGGTACGGCACCGGAGGCGGTGCCAGACGCCGGCCAGCCAGCCGACGTCGCTGGTGCGTGACCGGCGGAGCCCGAGCCGGCGGCCGTAGCGGGATGGGGTGCGAGGTGTGCGCGCCGCCGGCCCGAAGCCTTGGCGCATCCGCTCGAGGTCGTGGGCGACGCCGTAGGTGTGAGCCCTGTCGTAGAGCTGCCGGGGCTCTGGCAGGCGCTCCGGGAGGGCGTGGGTGCGCAGTTCCGGGAGCTCCGCCATCTCTTCCAACCTCGCGCCCGAATCCGTCGTCCGCAATGGATGATCTCCGCATCTAGCCCCGGCACACCCTCCGGGAAGGGTACCGCCGATGGGCCAGACTTGGCCGGTGGACAGCCCGCTCAGCCGGCCGGTCGAGACGTTCGTGCGGGAGTTCACCCCGGTCCTGGTCGACCTCGTCGCCGGCCTGCCCTTGGCCAAGGCGGACAAGCTGCCCGACGATGTCGCCCTGGAGGCCTTCAACCTGGCTGCCGCCTTCATCGACGCCGACGGCCGCCACACCGACGAGGAGCTGTCGGCGTTCATCTCCGTCTTCGCCGCCCGCTTCGACACCGTGGCCCGGGCCGGGAGCCCGCCGGCGCTGCGCGCCGCCGGCCTCCTCGCCGGTAAGCGGACCTTCCTCGACGCTCCCTCGCCGCTGTTCGACCTTCTGGTCCAGGCCGACCGCCGCTCGGGCACCGCCCACTCCTGGCGCTACTACCTGGCCTCGGTCGAGATCGCCCATGCCGTCTTCGCCCTCGACGACCACCCCTCCCACGCCGAGCTGACCGCGGTCGAGCGCTTCCGCTCCTTGCTCCTGCGGACCATCGACGGCGCCGGCGTGACCCGGCCAGGCGGGCCCGAGCGGGCACCCAGCACCGCCGGCGGCGAGCCGGAAGCGGCCGCCGAACCGGAGGAGCCGCTGGAGCCGGCCCGACCACTCGAGGAGCTGCTGGCCGAGCTGGACGGCCTGGTGGGGCTGGCGCCGGTGAAGGCGGAGGTGAAGCTGGTCACCAACCTGCTGCGCATCGAGAAGCTGCGCGCCGAGCGGGGGCTGAAGGTCGTGGAGCACAGCCGCCACCTCGTCTTCACCGGCAACCCGGGCACGGGCAAGACCACCGTCGCCCGGCTCCTCGCCCAGATCTACCGGACCCTCGGCGTGGTCGGGAAGGGGCAGCTGATCGAGACCGACCGGTCGGGCCTCGTCGCCGGCTACATCGGCCAGACCTCCATCAAGGTCAAGGAGATGTTCACCAAGGCACTCGGCGGCGTCCTGCTGATCGACGAGGCCCACGCCCTGGCGCGGGGCCAGGAGCGGGACTTCGGTCACGAGGCCATCGACATGATCGTCAAGCTCATGGAGGACCACCGCGACGACGTGGTGGTCATCGTGGCGGGCTACCCCGACGAGATGGCCACGTTCCTCGACGCCAACCCCGGCCTCCGCTCCCGCTTCCCGAAGACGATCTACTTCGACGACTACTCGAACGAAGAGCTGCAACAGATCTTCGACGGCATGTGTGCCAAGAGCCACTACAGCCCCACCGAAGAAGCCCGGGCCCAGGTCCTGGCCTTCGTGGCCGCCCGTCCTCGAGATCGGGGGTTCGGCAATGCCCGCCTGGTGCGCAACCTGTTCGAGGCTGCCGTCTCCGCCCAGGCGACACGCGTCGTCGAACTGGGTGACGTCACCGACCAGGTGCTGGTGACGCTCGAAGCGGCGGACGTCCCGGCGCCTTAGCGCCGCCGCTCGAGCAGCCCGGCGAGGGCGGCGGCGATGCCGGCGACTTCGTCAGGTTCGGTGCCGGCCGCCGCCTCCGCTCGGGACAGCGCCTGGCGGTAGATCTCCTCCGCCTCGTCGACCCGCCCGAGCCCCTCCCACAGCATGCCGAGGCCGACCATGGTGGCGAGGGTGTCCTCGTGGCTCGGGCCCAGCAGCTGCTCGGCCAGGGCCAGGGCCCCGACGAGGATGGCGTCGGCCTCCCAGGGCCGGCGCTGGATGCGGAGGTTGGCGGCCAGGCCCCGGGCGCAGCGGATCCGCAAGCTGTCGTCGGGCCCGCCGGTCGGGACGGTCGAGAAGATGTCCCCGGCCCGCCGGTAGAGGTTCTCGGCACCGGCCCGGTCGCCGAGATCGTCCAGCGTGCCGGCCAGTGCATGGCACACCCGGCCCAGCGGCGGCGCATCCGGCGCGCCGGCCAGCAGCGAGGAGGCCCTCGCGGCCAGCGCCTCCGCTTCTGCCGACCGCCGGCGGGCGTGCAGCGCGGCGGCCGTGCGCTGGAGCCGGTCGGCCTGCTCCGTCGGGCTGCTCGAAGCGGTGGCCAACACCTGGTGCATCACGCCGTCTCCCTGGGCCGCTGTGAACCCCGCCTGCGACCAGTTCAGCGGAATGCGACGTCGCCGTCATGAGTACCGGGTACTCATCGGCTGCCGCAACCGGTCAGAGGGAGGACAGGGCGTGGGTCAGATCGGCCCGGCGGGCCACGCCCAGCTTGTCGTAGACCCGCTGGAGGTGGTTCTCGACCGTCCGCACCGACACCGACAACCGGAAGGCGATCTCCTTGTTGGCCATTCCGGCGGCGGCCAGCGCCGCCACCTCGATCTCCCGGCTGCTCAGGAGCGCCTGGGTCTGGATGTCCCGCAGGGCCGGGGTCATGGCGCCCTGGCATCGCCGGGCCAGGTCCGCGGCCCGCACCTCGGCGGCTACTGCCCGGCGCGGCTGGCCGGCGCGTCGCAGCGCCACCGCCGCGCTCGCCGAGGCCTCGGCGGCGTACAGCCATGCGTCCATGGCCTCCCAGGCCAGGGAGACGTCGGCCAGCATCCGCGGGTCGCAGCAGACGAGGGCGGCGGCATGGTCGGCCCGCACCTCGCAAAGGTGGCCCTCGACGAGGTCGACGAGCTCTCGGAGGCGGGGCGCCGCTTCTCGCGGCCAGCCGAGGCGAGCCAGGTCGTGCAGGGTCTCGCCCTCCCACACGAAGTCCTCCCGGCGTCGCGCCGTCGCCGCTGCCGCGCGCAGCTGCTCGGCGGCCGCGCTCACGTCGCCGTCGGCCGCCGCCGCCCAGGCGCGGGCGCGGTCGCGCTCGATGTCGTTGAGGTATTCCGAAGGCATCCCGAGGGCGTCGAGCTCGGCGAGGGCGGCCCGGGCCTGCTCCACCGATCCGCCGAGGGCGTGGGCCAGCGCCAGCTGGGTGAGCGCCGAGCGGGACATGTTGAGCCACTGCTTCTGGCGGAAGACGTCGCGGGCCTCCAGGGCGTGGTGGCGGGCGTCGGCCACCTTCCCGGTGATCAGCTCCACCCGCGCCAGGTACAGGGCGAACATGGCCTGGAGCGTGCTGTTGCCGTGGGCGACGCCAGACGAATAGGCGGCGGCGGCGACCTGTTGGGCGTCCCGCAGTCGGCCGGCACCGATCAGCGCGCCGCAGCGGACGGTCTGGCGCCGCGACGGGTTGAGCGGCGGAGAACCGGTCCGGTCGGTGTCGAGCTCGTCGCACTTCCCGTTGAAGGCCAGGGCCTCCGCGAACCGACCCATGCGGACGAGGCAGGCGCCGCCGACCCACCAGGCGAAGGCCAGGGGTGGCCCCTCGGTCCGGCCCAGCACCGGCTCGAGGGCGTCCAAGGCCTCCCGGAGCAGCCCGCCGGCCTGGAGGGCGAAGGCCCGCTTGGCCACCACCAGGTCCAGCGCCCCCGGATCGGTGAGGAGGCACTCGGTCTCGGCGGCCACCTTCACCGCCTCATCGATCCGGCCCAACCGGCTCACCAGGTACTCCACCCGTGCCGCCACCACGCGCGCCCGCTGGGAGTCGTCGGTGGCGAGCGGGAGCAGGGCGGCCAGGAGCTCCTCCGCCTCGGGGCCCCGCCCCTGGAGCACGGCCACCTCGGCCTGCAGCAGGGCGGCCTCGATCCCCGCCCCGGCCCGCACGGCGGCGTCGGCGAGGCGCCGGGCCAGGTCGAGGTCCCAGCGGTTCCGTGCCGTGCGAGCGGCGGCCACCATCAGGTCGGGTGCCATGTCGCCGCCGGCGTCGAGGCGCCACGTGGCAAAGCGCAGGGGGTCCTCCCGCCGGCGGGCCCCAGCGGCCTGCAGCCGGTCGGCCAGCCCCTGGCGGACCACCTGCGAGCGCAAGGCCGGGATCCGCGCCCGGATGACTTCCCCGTACAGCGGATGGCCGAGACGCGCTTCGAGCCGCCGGCCGTTGTAGCCGGTGACGATCAGGCCCCGGGCCTCGAGCTCTTCCAGCTTCCGGCCCGTCGTCAGGGTCTTCAGGCACCCGACCCCGAGGGGCTCGCCGAAGGCCAGGCCGTCCAGCACCTTGCGTTCGGGGTCCTTCACTGCGCCGAGCCGGGCCTCGACCAGCTCGACCAGCCGGCTCGACACCGCCGGCGCCCCCGAGAGGCGCCAGATGCCGTCCTCGTTGGTCAGGTTGCCCGACTCGATGCCGGCCAGCACCAGCTCCCGCAGGTAGAGGGCGTTGCCGGCGCTGCGCTCGCCCAACCGGTGCAGGGTGGCGCCGCTGATCGGCCCCTCCAGCACCGTGCCGAGCAGGGCGTCGATGTTGCCGGGGGCGAGCGGCTGCAGCTCCAGGCGCTCGGCCAGCTCGTCCTTCCAGAGGGCGACGATCGGGTCCGGCGCCGGTTCCTCCGTGCGCACGGTGGCGATGACGAACGCCGAGCGGCTGGTGACCAGCTGGTGGACGAGCGTGGCCGAGGCGTCGTCGAGCAGGTGGGCGTCGTCGACCAGCAGCACGAGAGGGCGCCCCTGGCCCAGGGCCACGATGTCGGCCCGCGCCCGGCGCAGCATGTCGGCCGGCTCCACGCTGGGACCGGAGGAGCCGGGCAGCAGGGGGGCCAGGGCGCCGAAGGGCAGGCCGCGGGCGGACTGCCCTGCTTTCACCCGGGCCGTCGTCCGTCCGCGCGCCTCGGCCGCGGCCAGCCACTCCGACGCCAGCCGGGTCTTGCCCACGCCGGCCCGACCGGCGAGGACCACGGCGAAATGCTCTCCGTTGGCCAGGACCCGGGCCAGCCACTCCAACTCGCGGCTCCGGCCTACCAGAGGCCACGAAGTGAGCATGCCAAATTCTCTCATTCCGGACATGTGGCCGCTAGGAGGCCGCGTTTTAAGTAGCTGCTACTCATGCCCGGGACCCCGGAGTGATGGTCTGCTGCGTGCAACGGTCGAAGGATCTCGCTCTGACGAGTGCCGGGAGGCCCCGCACTGCCGTGGCGGCCAACGACGGACGGGCATTCGTCAGAGCGAGCTCCACCTGATGCTGTCACAGCCCCCAGCGGGACTGGCCGAACCGGTAGCCCACCGAACGGACGGTCTGGATCAGCACGGCGTGCTCCTCGCTCAGCTTGGCCCGCAGCCGGCGGATGTGGACGTCGACGGTGCGGGCGCCCCCGTAGTACTCATAGCCCCACACCCGCGACAGCAGCGCCTCGCGGGTAAAGACCTTGCCCGGGTGGGCGGCCAGGAATCGCAGCAGCTCGTACTCCATGTAGGTGAGGTCGAGCGGTCGGCCGTCGATGGCCGCCTGGTAGGTCTCAAGGTTCAGGACCAGCGGTCCGTACTCGATGAGCTCCGGCCTCGTGCCCCGGCCGGTCCGCCAGAACAGGTGCTTGAGCCGCGCTTCCAGCTCGCCGGGCTGCAGCGGGAGGAGGCAGAAGTCGTCGAAGAGGTCCTCGCGGGGCTCCAGGCCGCCCAGATGGCCGCTACCGACCACGAGCAGGAGGGGCTCGAGCGGGACGTCGCGCTTACGGAGGTGGCGACACATGGCGGCCGCGCCTTCGGGGTCCTCGTCGGAGCAGATGAGGGCGCCGGCCCAGCCGTCCTCCGGCTCGAGACGGGTCGCCTCGTCCGACGTGGTGGCCGGCCGGAACGGGTAGCCGGCGTCGGTGAGGGCCTGGGCCAACGCCGCCGGCGGCGGATCGGGAAAGACGAGCAGGGGTTCCACGGCGCCTACAGGTTCAGGTACCGGTCGAGCTCGAACGGGGTGACCTGGGTGCGGTAGGCGTCCCACTCGGCCCGCTTGTTGCGGATGAACCACTCGAAGACGTGCTCCCCCAGCGCTTCCGGCATCAGCTCCGACTGCTCCATGCACCGGACGGCCTCGCTCAGGCTGCCCGGAAGGGCCTCGACCCCCTCGGCCAGCCGCTCCTCGGCGGTCATCTCATAGAGGTTCGCCGTGAGCTCGGGCGCCAGCTCGTAGGACTCCTCGATGCCCTTGAGGCCGGCGGCCAGGATGACGGCGAAGGCCAGGTACGGGTTGCAGGCCGGGTCGGGGGAGCGGAACTCGATGCGGGTGGACGCGGGCTTGTTGCGCTTGGACGTGGGCACCCGGGCCAGGGCCGAGCTGTTGTTGCGGGCCCATGCCACGTACGCCGGCGCCTCGAAGCCGACGACCAGCCGCTTGTAGGAGTTCACCCATTGGTTGGTGACGGCGGTGATCTCCCGGGCGTGGTGCAGCAGCCCGGCCAGGAACCCCTTGGCCACCTTGGAGAGCTGGGCCTCGTCGCCCGGGTCGTGGAAGGCGTTGACGTCGCCCTCGAAGAGCGACAGGTGGGTGTGCATGCCGGATCCCTGCACGCCGGCGAGCGGCTTGGGCATGAAGCTGGCGTGGACCCCCCGCTCCATGGCGATCTCCTTCACGACCAGCTTGAACGTCATGAGGCTGTCGGCCATCGTCAGGGCGTCGGTGTAGCGCAGGTCGATCTCG
>DATLHA010000197.1:0-24251 GCA_035540095.1 Acidimicrobiales bacterium
GCCCATCCAGTAGCCGTCACCGGCGATGGACTCGTCCATGATCGAGCCCTCCCAGGTGATGACGTAGGGAGCGTCGAGCTCGCCGCGCTCGGCCATGAAGAGGTTGTGGGTCCACTCGGGGCCGACCTCGGTGGAGACGACCGTGTGGATCAGCTCGACGCGGGGCAGGCCGGGCACGATGCCGGCGAGGAGGTGCTCCACCCGGGGGTGGACGGCGCCGGTGACGGCGACGGTGCAACCGTCGCAGGACGCGCCGACCATCCAGATCAGGTAGATCTTCTCCAGCGGCCCCAGGCGGATGCGGCTGGTGTCGGGCTCGACGGCCCGCGAGCGGACGCCGATGGGCGCCATGGGGTCGAGCGGGTTGTCGCGCCAGTCCTCGATGCCGGCGCCGGCGGCGGGGGCAACGGTCTGGCTCCGGTCGCGGTCGGGAACGAGTTCACGGGTGCGCGCCGTCGAACGGCGCGTTCTCACGTCAGCCATGCACAGATCTCCTGCGGGTCATCGTGGTCGGGATGGCCGACCGGTAAGTGCTTCCTACCCGTGTTTCGGGCTTATAGATGTAATCTACATCTAGTGAAAATGAATTTCAGGAGGAACTTGGTCTCCTGAACCGAGATCCCGGTGCGACACTGGAGCCGTGACCATGGTTGCCGAGCACACCGCGATGGGCGACGCCGGCCGCGTCGCCGACGACCTGGCCCGAGCCTCGCTGGCCCTGGCCCGACGGTTCTCCGCCGGCGCGACCATGTGGTGCGCGTCGCCGGACTGGCCGTTCCACGCCCACCACGTGGCGGTGGAGTTCGTCCACCCGGTGATCGTCGGGAAGCGGGCGCTGCCCGCCGTCACCGTGCCGCCGGCGGCGGACATGGTCGCCACCCTGCGGGCTTCGGTCAACCCCGGCGACATCGTGCTCGTCCTGGCCGACGCCGATGATCCCCGGGTGCTCGACACCATGCGCCGGGGGCCGGCGTGGGGCGTCGAGACCGTCTGGATCGGGGCCGGATCGCACCGCCCGGCGCCCGGGGCGGCCGACCACGTCATCTGGGTCGACACCGACGTGCCCCTCGAGGCCTCGGAGCTCTTCGTGCGCATCTACCACCTGCTCTGGGAGCTGACCCACGTCTGCTTCGAGCACCCCGGCCTCCTGAAGCCGGAGCCCGAGTGCACCGACGAGGTCTGCATCACCTGCTCCGACGAGGGCCGCCCGGCCGAGGTGGTCACCGTCGACGGTGACGAGGCGGTGGTGCGCACGCCCGACGGCCACGAGCGCATCGACGTGTCGCTCATCGACGCGCCGGCGCCCGGCGACCTCGTCCTCATCCACGCCGGCTTCGCCATCACGAGCTCCTGATGCCCGAGACCACCGACTTCCTGTACCCCTTCATCGAGGGCGACGAGACCGACTCCGAGGAGTTGCTGGAGGACCTGGCCCGCTCGGCCCAGGGGAAGTGGCGGCAGAGCTGGAAGCTGCGCCAGGTGACGCTGTCCCAGCACGAGGCGCAGCTGCAGGCCACGGCCGCGGCCATGGCCGAACGCTTCGCCGCCGGCGGCCGGCTGTTCACCTTCGGCAACGGCGGCAGCGCCACCGACGCCGAGGCGGTGGCCCACCTCTACACCCAGCCGCCGGCCGGCCCGGCCGATCTCCCCGCTCCCGGGGCCGCTCGGGCCCTGCCGGCCCGCTCGCTGGCCGAGGACCAGGCGGTGATGACCGCGCTGGGCAACGACGTCGGCTTCGAGCTGGTGTTCTCCCGCCAGCTCATCGCCCATGGGCGCGGGCACGACATCGCCATGGGCTTCTCCACCAGCGGCAACTCCGACAACCTGATGCGGGCCTTTGCCGAGGCCCGCAAGCAGGGCATGCTCACCGTGGGCATCGCCGGCACCGACGGTGGGCGCATGGCCGCCGAGGGCAGCCCGGTGGAGCAGTGCTTCGTGGTCCGCTCCGACAGCGTCCACCGCATCCAGGAATCGCAGGCCGCCCTCAACAGCGCCCTCTGGGCCGCGGTACAAGCGGCGTTGGCCGGCACCCGCTGAGCGATTGGTCAATGGGTGGCCCCATGGTCGCCCCGATCGACCAAACGAAAGCTGCTAGCCCGGTTTGGGGCCGATCTGCAGGGGCGACCGGCAGGTGCAGAGGGCTTCCTCGCATCGGTGCACACCCTCGTTGCTGGCCAGGCGGTCGAGCACGGTCGTGAGCGTGCCCCGCAACGACTGGAGCTCGCCGATGCGCTGCTCCGTCTCGGCCAGCTTCTTCTCGACCAGCTCCGCCAACTCGGGGTGGTGGTCGCCACAGCAGCCCTCGGCCACGTGGAGGAACTCCTTGGCCTCGGTCAGGCGGAGGCCGAGGACCTTGGCCCGGTTGACCAGCTCGATGCGCCGGAGGGCCTCGCTGTCGTAGAGGCGGTAGCCGGCGCCGGTACGGGCGGCCGGCGCCACCAGGCCCAGCTCCTCGTAGAGGCGGAGGGCCTTGCGGGTGAGACCGGTGCGCCGGCCGATCTCGGCGACACCCAGGAGACCTTCGGGGGCCATGCCGCCAGGATACCGCGCAACCCGGCCCTTAGGGCCGGCTCGTGACGCTCAGGACGCGGGACCGTACGGGCGGCCGGCGTTCTCGTAGCAGTCGACGTGGTAGTGCTCGACGCGGTCCCAGACCCCGTCGTTGTACACGTTGGCGATGACCTGCTGGAGCTTGCTCTTGGCCCGGAACTTGACCGGCAGCTTGCACACCGCGCAGGTGGCGGTGTTGCCCGCCTCGATGTAGCGCGCAACGGCACGGCTGGTGAAAATGCTCTGAACGGCCATGTTCGACCTATCGGCATCTCACCGGGAGTGGTTGAGACATTCCCGCCCGCCGGCCCGCGAACCGTCGGGTCGAAGCCCGCTGGTTCGGGGGAAAAAAAGCAGGCCCCGCCGAGGCGGGACCGGGGAATCGCTCGACCGAAGGCTGAGAGTGCCGGGGCTGGGGTGCACGGCGGACGCACCCCGAGCCCCGACTCGCTAAAGGTGGCAGACCCGGGCGGAAGGCGTCAAATCGGCAACGCTGGGCCGGCCGGCGGGCGCTCGGCGTCTTCGTTTCGCGCCGCCGACTACTACGTCGCAGGGGGCTCGAAACTGCGTTGGAACCTCTCCATGAAGGCTTTGACGATGTTCCAGTCGGCCTGGCGGGCTTCGAAGTTCAGGGTGAAGCCCTTGGCCCCGGTCACCACGCCGAGGTCGAGGTTGTGGAGCTGGACGTTGCGGCGCTCGTAGGTGAACTCCCATACGGCCGCGTTGTGGCCCTTGAACTCGGTGGGCTCCAGGCGGATGCGGCTGTAGCCCTGCTGCTCGGTCCGGAACCGGCGTTCCAGATCGAGCCACGCCGCTTCGGCCGAGCGGGCGTTGGAGTCCTGCACGACCACTCGAAGGGCGGCGGCGGAGTCGGGGTGCCGGAAGTCGGTGTAGTTGCCCTCCCTGGTGATCCGCCAGTCCGAGGGGTGGTCGATCCTGAAGCCGGTGGCAGGGTCGGTGTACTTCAACCAGTCGACCGAGGCGATGATGCGGGCCGAGCGCCCCTCGCTGGTGAAGATCTCCCGGCCGTTGGTGAACAGGATGGCGACGAGGACCAGCGTCACGGCCGAGGAGATCGTCACGATCCACTTGCTGCGCTTGCGGGGCACCGGCCAGGGTGCCGGAGGCTCCCGGTGCTCCTCTTCGGGCGTGAACACCACCAGCGGGCGGCCGGGGTCGGGGGAGAACATGCGGGCCAGGGCCTCCCTGGGGGCCAACGGCGCCGGCGGGGGCGGTGGCTCGGCCGGCTCCTCCTCCTCGGCCACCTCTCCCTCGGCGGTGCCGGGCACGACCCGGGTGACCGGCGCCAGCCCGTCGACGGGCCCGAGGCCGAGGTCCATGGGCGCGTCGGCGTGGTGGCCGTTGCCGCTGCGTTCGCCCAGGTCGCCGTCGCCCCACGTGATGGCGACGTCATCGAACGCCGGCTCCGGCTCTGGCTCCGGCAGCATCGACCCGGCGGCCACCTCGAGGAGGCTGCGCAGCTCGTCAGCCGACGGCCGCTCCGACGGGTCCTTCTGGAGGGTGACCTCCAGCACGCGGGCCAGCGGGCCGGCGTCGACCGTGGGGCGGGGCGGCTGGGAGGTGATTGCCTCCAGGATGGCCTCGGCGCTGTCGCCGCCGAAGGGCGGCTCCCCCTCGGCCGCGTAGTAGAGAACGGCGCCCAGGGACCAGATGTCGGCCTCGGTGGTGCCGGCCTGTTCGGGGGCCATGAACGAGACGCCCCCGACCTCTCCACTGCGGGCCACGGTGGGGTCGCCGATCAGCGAGGCGATCCCGAAGTCGGCCACGTGCACGTCGTCGCCCTCGCCGACGAACACCTTCGTGGGCTGCAGGAACCGGTGGACCATGTCATGGTCGCCGGCCGCGTCGAGGACGTCGAGCAGGCGGAGGCCCAGCACGGCGACCCGCTCCGGCTCCATGGGCCCGTCCCGGCGGATCAGATGCTCGAGGGTGGGATCCTCGATCAGCTCGGTGACGACCCACGGACGGTCACCGTCGTCGACCACGTCGATGATGCGGGCCAGTCCGGGGTGGCTGACCGCCGACATGGCCCTGGCCTCGCGGCGGACGCGGGCGGCCAGCGCACGGCGCTGCATATGGTCGAGCGGGTCGGGGAACCGCAGTTCCTTCACGGTCACCAAGCGCTCGGCGATGAGGTCCTCGGCTCGCCAGAGGATGCCCATTCCCCCCTCTTCGATCGGTTCGATGAGGAGGTAGCGGTCGTCCACCACGCGGCCGGTAGTCACGACACCCGGCATGTGGGCAGAGCGTACCCGTTCAGGCACTCAGGGGGGTGCCGGTAGAATGGGGCCCGATGTCACAGGAGCGCCAGGCGAGCTTCGGGCCGAACGCGTGGCTGGTCGACGAGATGTACGAGCAGTACCGGGCCGACCCGGCGTCGGTGGCCGAGAGCTGGCGCGACTTCTTCGCCGACTACCGCACCGAGGCCCCGCCGGCGCCAGCACCCGCCGAAGCGGCACCGGCGGCGCCCTCGGGCCCGAGCGGCCCCGCAGAGCGGAGCGTGAAGCCTCCGGCGACCCTTGACGCATCCGGCGTCCGGCCTCTGCGGGGCGGCGCCGCCCGCCTGGTGGCCAACATGGAGGCCAGCCTGGCGGTGCCCACCGCCACCAGTGCCCGTGCCGTGCCGGCACGGCTGCTGGAGGTCAACCGCAAGGTCCTGAACGGGTACATGGCCCGCACCGGTGGCAGCAAGGTCAGCTTCACCCACCTCATCGGCTACGCCGTCGTGCGGGCGCTCGACGCCGTGCCGGCCATGCGCTCGGTGTATGTCGGGGGAGACAACGGCCAGGCCGGCGTCTCCAGAAAGGACCACGTCGGATTGGGTCTGGCCATCGACGTGCCCAAGTCCGACGGGTCGCGCACGCTGCTGGTGCCCTGTATCCGCGAGGCCGACACCCTCGACTTCGCCGCCTTCCTCGCCGCCTACGAGGAGGTCGTCCGCAAGGTCCGCAACAACAAGGTGACGCCGGAGGACTTCGCCGGCGTCACCATGACCCTCACCAACCCCGGCACACTCGGCACCGTCAGCTCGGTGCCGCGCCTGATGCCGGGCCAGAGCGTCATCGTGGGTGTGGGGGCGCTCGACTTCCCGGCCGAGTACCGCGGCGCCGACCCCCAGGTCATGGCCCAGCTCGGGATCTCCAAGGTCCTGACCCTCACCTCCACCTACGACCACCGGGTGATCCAGGGCGCCGAGTCGGGCCTGTACCTCCAGCGCGTCGAGCACCTGCTGCTGGGCGCCGACGGCTTCTACGACGGCATCTTCCGCTCCCTCGGCGTCCCGTACGAGTCGGTCCGCTGGCGGCGCGACACCAATCCGCTGGACCAGATGGCCAACGGGGCGGTCCAGCGGGAGAAGCAGGTCCACGTCCAGACCCTCACCAACATGTACCGGGTCCGTGGCCACCTCATCGCCGACCTCGACCCGCTGTCGTGGAAGGAGCCCCGCACCCACCCTGAGCTCGACCCCGCCACCTACGGGCTCACCATCTGGGACCTGGAGCGGGAGTTCTTCACCGACGGGGTCGCCGGCCGTTCGGTCATGCCCCTGGGTGACCTCCTCGGTGTCCTTCGCGACGCCTACTGCCGGCGCATCGGCGTCGAGTACATGCACATCCAGGAGCCGGACCAGAAGGCGTGGATCCAGCAGCAGGTCGAGGGTGTGCACACCGTCTTCACCACCGACGAGCAGCTCCACATCCTCGGCCGGCTGAACGCGGCCGAGGCCTTCGAGCGCTTCCTGCACACCAAGTACACCGGTCACAAGCGCTTCGGCCTCGAGGGGGCCGAGAGCCTGATCCCCCTCCTCGACGAGGTCCTCGACTGCGCGGCGTCGACGGGCTACCAGGAAGCGGTCCTCGGCATGGCCCACCGGGGCCGGCTGAACGTGCTGGCCAACCTGGTGGGCAAGTCGTTCCCCCAGATCTTCCGGGAGTTCGAGGGCGACCTCGACCCGTCCACCACCCAGGGCACCGGCGACGTGAAGTACCACTTGGGGGCCTCGGGGAAGTTCGTGGGCCGCTCCGGGGTCAGCCTGCCGGTCACCCTGGCGTCGAACCCGTCGCATCTCGAGGCGGTCGACCCGGTGGTCGAGGGCATGGTCCGGGCCCGCCAGGACCTCATCGACGACCCCGAGGCCTTCTCGGCCCTGGCCGTGCTGATCCACGGCGACGCCGCCTTCGCCGGCCAGGGCGTCGTGGCCGAGACCCTCAACCTGTCGGCCCTCCGGGGCTACCGCATCGGCGGCACCATCCACGTCGTCGTCAACAACCAGCTGGGGTTCACCACCGCACCGGCCGAGGCCCGGTCGTCGGTCTACGCCACCGACATCGCCAAGATGGTCCAGGCGCCGATCTTCCACGTCAACGGTGACGACCCCGAAGCCGTGGTGCGGGTGGCCCGCCTGGCCTTCGGGTTCCGCCAGCGGTTCCACAAGGACGTGGTGATCGACATGGTCTGCTACCGCCGCCACGGCCACAACGAGGGCGACGACCCGTCCTACACCCAGCCGCTGATGTACAAGGCCATCATGGCTCGGCGCTCGGTGCGCAAGCTCTACACCGAGGCCCTCGTCCGGCGGGGCGACATCACCCTGGAGGACGCCGAGCGGGCCCTCGACGACTTCCTGGCCCGGATGCAGGTGGCGCTCGAGGAGACCCGCCACTCGGCGCCGCCCGTGGTGGCCGACACCGCGCCGGCGCCGGTTCCCGGACCGCTCCAGTCGGTGGAAACCGGGGTGGCCCGTGAGGTGCTCGACCGGGTGGCGACGGCCATGGACGAGGTGCCCCCCGACTTCACCGTCCACCCCAAGCTGCGCAAGACCCTCCGGACCCGCCGGGACCTCTACGACGCCGGCGAGGTCGACTGGTCGATGGGCGAGGCGCTGGCGTTCGGGTCGCTGCTGGTCGAGGGCACCGACATCCGGCTGTCGGGCCAGGACTCACGGCGAGGCACGTTCTCCCAGCGCCACCAGGTACTCGTCGACTACGAGACCGGCTCCGAGTGGCTGCCGCTGTCGAGGCTCTCGCGCCACGGCGGGAAGCTGTGGCTGTACGACTCGCTGCTGTCCGAGTACGCCGCCCTCGGCTTCGAGTACGGCTACTCGACGGTGCACGAAGAGGCGCTGGTGGCCTGGGAGGCGCAGTTCGGCGACTTCGCCAACGGCGCCCAGATCGTCATCGACCAGTTCATCACCGCCGGCCAGGGCAAGTGGGGCCAGGCGTCGGGGCTGGTCATGCTGCTGCCGCACGGCTACGAGGGCCAAGGGCCGGAGCACTCCTCGGCTCGCATCGAGCGGTTCCTGACCCTGTGCGCCGGCGACAACCTACAAGTCGTCAACGCCACCACCGCGGCCCAGTACTTCCACGTGCTGCGGCGCCAGGTGCGCCGGCCGGTCCGGCGCCCCCTGGTCATCTTCACCCCCAAGTCGCTGCTGCGGGCTCGCCAGTCGCGCTCACCCGTCGCCGACCTGGAGACCGGTCGGTTCAGGGAGGTGCTCGATGACCCAGGGCTCCTCGATCCGGCTTCGGTGGGGCGGGTGATCCTCGCGTCGGGCAAGGTCGCCTACGACGCCATAGCTCATCGCGACGAGCAGGAGGTGCCGGTCGCCGTGGTGCGGGTGGAGCAGCTGTACCCCTGGCCGGAGGTGCTGGTGCTCGACGCCGTCTCCCGCTACCCCAACGCCCGTGAGGTCGTGTGGCTCCAGGAGGAGCCGGAGAACATGGGCCCCTGGAACTTCGTCCACGGGCGCCTCCACCGCCTCCTGCGGGACGACTACACCCTCCGCCACGTGAGCCGGCCGGAGTCCGCCAGCCCGGCGACGGGTAGCGCCACCGTGCACCAGCGCCAGCAGGCCGACCTGCTCTCGGGGGCCTTCGACGGCTTGTAGTCACGGGGGATCGCAGTTTCGTGGTCTGCGGAATGCTTGACTGAGCACGACATGGCACCGCGCCCGCCCTCAGGTCATCGAGTGGTCGTCGACGGCTCGAACCTGGCCACCGAGGGCCGAAGCACCCCGAGCCTGGCCCAACTCGACGAGGCCGTCCGGGCGTTCCACGCCGAGCGGCCCGACGACGAGATCATCGTGGTGGTCGACGCGTCGTTCGGCTACCGGATCGACGAGTCGGAGCGGAAGATCTTCGAGGAGGCCGAGGAGGCGGGCGAGATCGTGTCGCCGCCGGCGGGGGCCATCGGCCGGGGCGACGGCTTCCTGCTGCGCATCGCCGACCGCATCGACGCCGACGTGCTGTCCAACGACTCGTTCCAGGAGTTCCACGGCGAGTACACCTGGCTCTTCGACGAGGGCCGCCTGGTGGGGGGCAAGCCGGTCCCCAACGTGGGGTGGATCTTCACGCCCCGCACCCCCGTGCGCGGCCCCAAGAGCCGGGTCGCCACCCGTGACGCAGACCGCGCCCGCCGGCGAGCCGCCGCTGCCGAGAAGGCCGCCCCGCCCGAGCCCACGGCGGCCGCCATCGCCGAAGCCACCGCCGAGGCCATCGCCCCCGAGGCGCCGAAGTCGTCGAGAAGAGGTCGCCGGCGCCGGGCCGGCGCCGGCGCCGAGGGCGGTACGGCCGCCGAGGGCGGTGTCGGTTCCGAGGGCGGGGCCGGAAGCGGTCGGGGCCCGCAGGCCATCAACGAGCCCCTGCCGTTCATCACCTTCATCGCCGACCACCCCCTGGGCACCGAGGTGGAAGGGATCGTGGAGGGATTCACGTCCCACGGCGCCTTCGTCATCGCCGGCGGGGCTCGCTGTTACGCGCCGGTGTCGGGCCTGGGTGACCCACCGCCTCGAAGCGCCAAGGAAGTCCTGGCCAAAGGCGAGACGCGGGCCTTCGTCATCCAGGCCCTCGACCCGCCCCGGCGCGGTATCGAGCTGGCGCTGCCCGGTCTGGCGAAGGTGGCGGGTGCCCCCACTGAGGAGACCGTCGAGGCCGTGATCGACGTGGGTGCCCAGCCCCTGGGCGACGTGGAACCGGAGCCGGAGGCCGAGGCGCTCTTGGCCAAGCCCCGCCGACGGAGCCGCAAGGCGGCGCCGGCGGCGGTGGGCCCCGTGCCCGAGCCGGCGCCGGTGGCCGCCGAGCCCGAGGCTGTCGAGGCTGCGGCCAAGCCCCGCCGGAGCCGCAAGGCGGCGCCGGCGCCGACGGCCGAGGAGCCGGGCGCGGATGCCCCCCCGGCCAAGCCCCGCCGGAGCCGCAAGGTGGCGCCGGTCCCGGTCGAGCCGGCAGTCGATCCCGCTGCCGAGGCCGAGCCGGCGCCGGCCACCGCCGAGGTTGCCGCCCGTCCCCGTCGCAGCACCGTGCGCAAGTCCCAGGCCGCGCCCGAGGTGGCGGTAGAGCCGGCGCCGGCCAAGCGGGCCCGGAAGAAGGCGGCCGCCCCGGCCGTCGAGCCGGCGCCGGCGAAGAAAGCTGCTCGGTCCCGTAAGAAGGTTGCCGTCGAGCCGGTGGCGGCGGAGCCGGCGGCGGTGGAGGTGCCGGCCAAGAAGGCGACCCGGAGCCGCAAGAAGGCGCCGGCCGCGCCGGAGCCCGAGACCGTCGAGCCGGCGCCGGTGAAGGCGGTGAAGAGGGCGACCAGGAAGGTGGCCCAGGCGGTGAGCAAGGAGTCCTGAGCCTTCCTGGGCATGGGAGCGGCGCCGCAGTCGTCCCCTGCCCCGAGACGCCGCCGTCGTAGAGTCGGGGCGTCATGCGCATCGCCACCTGGAACGTCAACTCGCTGAAGATCCGCCTGCCCAAGGTGGAGGAGTGGCTGGACTACGCCCAGCCCGACGTCCTGTGCATGCAGGAGACGAAGCTGGCCGACAGCGCCTTCCCCGCCCTCGCCTTTTCGGCTCTGGGCTACGAGTCGGCGCACTGCGGCGAAGGCCGGTGGAACGGGGTGGCCATCGTCAGCCGGGTGGGTCTTGAGAATGTGGTGGCCGGCTTCTCCGACCAGGAGGAGGACGAGACCACCGAGGCACGGCTGCTGTGGGCCACGTGTGCCGGCGTGCGGGTGGCCAGCGTGTACGTGCCCAACGGGCGCCAAGTGGGCAGCGAGCACTACGAGGCCAAGCTGGCCTGGCTGAACCGCCTGCACCGGCACGTGGCGTCGGGCTGCGATCCCACGGCTGACCTGGTGGTCTGCGGAGACTTCAACGTCGCCCCCGAGGACCGTGACTGCTGGGACCCCTCCAAGCTCCACGGCGGCACCCACATCAGCCCTCCGGAGCGGGAGGCGGTGGCCGCCCTGCAGCAGTGGGGCCTGACCGACGTGTTCCGTCGCGTCTACCCCCAGTCGGGTATCTACTCGTGGTGGGACTACCGGGCCGGCGACT
This sequence comes from Acidimicrobiales bacterium, assembly GCA_035540095.1. GTDB lineage: Bacteria > Actinomycetota > Acidimicrobiia > Acidimicrobiales > AC-14 > CADCTB01. The sequence continues at coordinate 10,877 of DATLHA010000197.1, forward strand.
TCCACCAGGGCCGGGGGCTGCGGATCGACCTGATCCTGGCGACGAAGTCCCTCGCCGACCGGGCCACCTGGGCCCTCATCGACCGCCAGGCCCGCAAAGGCAAGCTCCCGAGCGACCATGCGCCGTTGCTGGTCGACTTCGACCGCTGACCGAACTGGTTGCACCTACCCGCGGTATGGGTGGTGAGATGCAACCAGAACGGCGGAGCTACTCGGCCAGGGTCGTCCGGAGCTTGGCCAGGCCGCCGGCCAGCGCCTCCCGGAGCTCGGCCCGGGGCAGGCCGGTCTCGTGGTGCAGCTCTTTCATGGTGCGGGGCGGCGTGCCGTCGAGACCGTAGTGGGCGGTGATGACCTGGCGTTCGAGGGGGTCGAGGAACTCGAACAGGCGGGCGCCCATGTTGCGGAGCACCATGGCGTCGTCGTCGATCGTGGCGTCGAGGTCCACGATCTCCGCCCGCTTGGTGTCGGGATAAGGCCAACCTTCCTCGGGCCACAGATACGGACGCATAACCCGTTCTCGCGCCGATGGGAGCCCGTGTCAACGGGCCGGAAGTCCCTTCTCAGCCGGCCGCGGCGGCCACCACCGCCAGCAGGGCGTCGCCGTAGCGGTCGGCCTTGACGGGCCCCATGCCGGGAAGGGCCAGCAGCGAGTGCCGGTCGCGCGGTCGGGCCTCGGCCACCGCGGCCAGCGTGGTGTCGTGGAAGACCACGAACGCCGGCACCCCCGACGCCCGGGCCGTGTCGGCCCGCCACGACCGCAGGGCCTGGAGGACGGCGGGATCGGCCCGTTCCCCGGCCCGGGCGACCCGCCGCCCGCCGGTGCCGGCTCGCAACCGGGCCCGCCCTTGGGCCACGGAGCCCCGCCACGCCTCGGTGTCGGGCCGGCCGCCGGCCAGGGCGGCGACGGCCGACTCGACTTCGGCCAGCCACGGCGACGGCGATCGGGCCATGGTGCCGGTCCCGAACCTGCGGCGCCCGGCCCAGGAAACGTGCAGCTCCCGCTCGGCCCGGGTGACGGCGACGTAGAGCAGCCGGCGCTCCTCGGCCCGGGACTCGGGTGTGGTGGCGTGGCCGATGGGCAGGAGGCCCTGCTCGAACCCGACCAGGAACACCGCCGGCCACTCCAGGCCCTTGGCGGCGTGGATGGTGGCCAGGTCGACCGCTTGGCCGGAGGTGGCCGGCTCCTCCCGGGCCAGGCGGGCGGTGAGCCAGGCCACGAAGCCGCCGACCGACCCGGTGCGGTCGAGGACGAGGAACTCACGGGCCTGGCGGGCCAGCACGTCGAGGTCGGCGCCTCGCTCGCCGCTTTCCGCCGCCTCGATGGCGGAGGCGTCGAGATCGGGAAGGACGCCGGCCAGCGGCGCTCCGGGGCGCCGGCGCAGGAAGGCGAGGGCCTCCCGCACGGCCGGCTGGTCGAGGAAGGCCGAGGAGCCCCGCAGCCGGTAGGGGATGGCCGCCGCCTTCAGCAGGTCCTCGAACACCACCAGCTGGGCATGGGTGCGGGCCAGGACGGCGAGCTGTGACCAGCGGCCCGACGCGCCGCGCCGGCGCAGGGCCCGCACGACGCTGCGGGCCTCCTCCTCGTCGCTGTCATAGGAGGTCACCGTGGGCAGGGGGCCGTCGGCGCCGGGAGCACGCAGCGGGCGGCCGCCGATGCCCTCGAGGACGGCGTTGGCCACGGCGACGACCTGGGGCGTCGAGCGGTGGTTCTCGTCGAGGTGGACCACGGTGGCGCCGGGGAACCGGTCGGCGAACCCGGTGAGGTAACGGGGGTCGGCGCCGTTCCATGAGTAGATGGCCTGGCGGGGGTCGCCCACCACGCAGAGATCGTCGCGCCCGCCCCGCCACGCCTCGAGGAGGCGGAACTGAAGGGGGTTGACGTCCTGGAACTCGTCGACGAAGAGGTGCCGGTACCGCCACCGCTGGGTGGTGGCGAAGGCGGGATCGGTCTCCAGGGCCCGGGCACACTCGAGGAGCAGGTCGTCGAAGTCGACGAGATGCTGGCGGCGCTTCTCCTGCTGGTAACGCTCGTAGACCGAGGCCACCGCGGCGGCCGGCATGGGCGGCTTCCGGCCGGCGGCGGCCACCGCCTCGGCGTAGCCGGCGGGCGACACCATGCGGGCCTGGGCCCACTCGATCTCGCCGGCCAGCTCCGTGGGGCCCGGGTCTGACGGCGACCGCCGGGCCGGGAGCAGGCGGAACAGGATGCGAGTCTTGCGGTCGAGCAGGGCCGGCGGCCGCTGGCCACTGTCGGCCCAGCGCCGGCGCAGCTGGGCATAGGCGATGGCGTGGAAGGTGCCGGTGGCGACCTGGTCGCGCACGCCGAGGGCGGCCAGCCGGGCCGACAGCTCGTCGGCCGCCCGGCGGGTGAAGGTGAGGGCGAGGACGTGGGCGGCGACGGCATGGCCCTCGGCCACCCGCCATGCGATGCGACGGGTGAGGACGCGGGTCTTGCCCGAGCCGGCGCCGGCCAGGATGCACAGGGGCTGGCCCGGCGTGGTGACAGCCTCCAGCTGGGCCGGCGTCAGCCCGGTCAGCAGCTCGGTGGCCGGCGCAATGCTCATGACCGATCGAACGTACAGTCGGGGTGAGACAGGATGGTGGATGGTCGGTGCAACGGCCGCGGCGCCGGCGGACCGGCAAAGGTCCTGTCTCACCCGGCCGGTACGCTTCACGTGATGCTCTGCGGTCTCGACCTCGACGGTGTGCTGTGCGACCTCGGCCCTTCCGTGGCCGAGCGCATCGCCGACCGCTTCGGCGTGGCCAGCCATCCGTCCACCTGGCGCAGTTACGACCTGCGCCTGCTGCGCCTGGGCATCCCCGAGGACCGGTTCTGTGAGTTCCTCGACGAGACCTTCGCCGATCCCGGCCTCTACTCCGGAGCACCCGTGTGCGACGGGGTGCGGGCCGCCCTCCGCCAGCTTGGCGACAGCGGCTGGGATCTCGTCGGCATCACCGCCCGGCCACCGCACCTGGCTCGAGCCACCAAGGCGTGGCTGGCCCGCCACGGGCTCCCCGTTCGAGAGGTCCACCACACGCCCGTGGGAACCAAGTCCGAGGTGGCTCGGGATCTGGGCGCCGACGCCACCATCGAGGACAACCCCACCGAGGCGGAGCTGCTGGCCGAGGTGTGCGAGTCGTGGCTGCTCGATCGGCCGTACAACCAGGGATCGCCCGTCGTGCGAGCCCGCCGGCTGTCGTCGTGGGACGACGCCGTCGGCCGGCTCTGCCAGCTTCGCCTGTTCGCCTGATGACGCACTTCGCGGTGACCGCGGTGGGCGCCGACCGCCCGGGCATCGTTGCTGCCGTGACCGGGGCGCTGGCGGAGCACGGCTGCAACCTGGAGGACAGCTCCATGACCATCCTCCGGGGCCAGTTCGCCATGATGCTGGTGGTCGACGCGCCGGCGGCCCTGAGCGCCGGCGAGCTGGAGGCCGCCCTCGCCGGCCCGGCGTCGGAGCTCGACCTCGTTCTCACCGTCCGCCCGGCGGGCGATCCGTCCGGCGGTGGGCCCGACGCCGGCTCCTGGACCGTCTCGGTCTACGGCGCCGACCGTCCCGGCATCGTCCACGGGGTCACCGCCCTGCTGGCGGCGAGGGCGGTGAACATCGTCGACCTGAGCACCCGGGTGATCGGCAGCCCCGAAATCCCGGTCTACACCATGCTCCTGCAGGTCACGCTGCCATCCGGCGGTGATCCTCAACAGCTCCAGGCCGACCTGGAGGCCAAGGCCGGCGAGCTGGGGGTGACATGCCGGCTGCACCCCTCCGAGGCCGACATCCTCTGAGGCAGGCGGCCTGATGGCCGTCCGGGCGGTGATCGCCCTGCCCGACTCGTCCCTGCAGCGCCCCTCGGCCACCGTGGGCACGGTCGACGACGCCGCCCTGGCCCTGGCCACCGATCTGCTCGACACCATGCGGTCCAGTCCGGCCTGTGTCGGTCTCGCCGCTCCCCAGATCGGCGTCGGCCTGCGGGCCTTCGCCATCGACGTCACCGGCCATCGCAAAGCGCGCTCCTGCGCCGGCGAGCTGGTGCTCTTCGACCCCGTCCTCGTCGCCGCCCACCGGCCCGTGACGGGCCGGGAGGGCTGCCTGAGCATCCCCGACCTCACCGGCGACGTGGCCCGGGCCACCGAGGTCGTGATCCGAGGCGTGGGGGTCGACGGCGCCGAGCGGGTCATCGAGGCCGACGCCTTCGAGGCCCGGGCCTTGTTGCACGAGCTCGACCACCTCGACGGCTTCCTGTTCCTCGACCGGGTGGCGTCCCCGCATGCGGTGTACCGGCGCAAGGTCTACCGGTAGATTCGGAGAGGCATGGCCTTCCCGAAGAAGTACCTGAACGACGGTGAGGAGATCATCGTCGACCTGCGGCCGCACTGGTTCTTCCTCTTCGGCCCTTCCGCGGCCCTGGTCGCCGCGCTCACCCTGGCCGTCTGGGTCGGCTCGCGTGACGACCCCCCGGACTGGCAGCTGTTCCCTGTGATCGCGCTGGCCGTGATCGGCCTGCTCTTCTTCCTGGTGCGCCTGGCCCAGTGGATGACCACCGACTTCGTCCTCACCACCGACCGGCTGATCTACCGCAAGGGCATCGTGTCCCGGCACGGCCGGGAGATCCCCCTCGAGCGGATCAACGACGTCAGTTTCACCCAGACCCTGTTCCAGCGCATGCTGCGGGCGGGGGATCTGTTGGTGGAGTCGGGCGGTGAGCGGGGCCAGTCCGCGTTCGGCCACTTCGCCGACCCCCAGGGCATCCAGAACGAGATCCACCGGTCCATCGAGGCCGCCGCCGCCCGCGACGCCGACCGCATGGCCGGCCGGCGTGAGCTTTCGCCCCTCGAGCAGCTCGAGAAGCTGGAGGAGCTGCGCCAGCGGGGCGTGATCTCCCAGGCCGAGTTCGACCTGAAGAAGCAGAACCTGCTCGACCGCCTCTGACCCCCCGAGCTGGCGGCAGCCACGGTCGCATACGACCGTCACTGCGGCCAGAGCGGGAGAGGGCTCAGAGCACCGAGCGGTCGCCGGCCCGGAGCCCGTCGGCCAGCCGGCGGTAGCCGCCGGCCGCGTCGGCGCCCATCGAGTCCAGGTCGCTCCACCGGCAGTCGCGCTCCCGGTCGATGCCGTAGAGGCCGAACCGGGGCTCGTAGGAGCCCCACTCGTAGCAGTCGGCCAGCGTCCAGTGGAAGTACCCGGTGACCGGCAACCCCTCGTCGAGGGCGGCGACCACGGCTTTGAGATGGGACCGAAGCGAGCGGGCCCGGTCCCAGCCGTCGCTCCGGGGCCAGGCCCGGCCTCGCCGCACCCGGTTGCAGAGGCCGTTCTCGGAGACCTCGATGTCCAGGCCGGGGTGGTGGTTCACCCGCAGGTAGGGCAGCAGCCCCTCGGGATGGATGGCCATGTCCCACTGCTTCCCGACCGGCGACCATGTCCGCCCGCCGGCGGTGCGGTGCCCGGGCACTCGCAGATGGTCGGCGGCCACAGGGTCGTAGTAGTTCACCGAAACCAGGTCCAGAGGCCGCTCGAACTGCCCGTCGTACACGGCCGCCACCGCCCGGGGCAGGGCCTGGTCCAGGGGCAGGATGGACCGGGTGGCGCGCTGGATCGGTGCGTCGGCGTGGCCCCGCCCGCCGAGCGCGACGTGCTGGTCCTGGCGCCGGCCGGCGAGCCATTCGCCCAGGTCGGTCCGGGCCACGCCCTCGGCGCGGGCGACCAGGACGTCGAGCAGCATGCGGTCCAGCTCGTACAGCGACGAGGCGTGGTTGTCGGTCGACACCACGGCGTCGGGCTGGCGCCGGTGGATGGCGGCGTGGGCCAGGACATGGGCGGTGAGCAGGTGGTCGAGCGACCGCACAAGGTCGCCGAAGGCCAGGAACCGACCCGGCGGCAGGGCGCCGAACACGTAGGCCTGCACCGCATACCCGTTGATCTCGTTCAGGGTGAGCCAGTTCCGGCACCCGCCGCCGAGGCGGTCGACGGCAGCAGCCACCCACCCGGCGAAACGCTCGGGGCTGTCGAGGCGGAGCCAGAAGTCGGGGCCCAGCCAGTGTGGGTGGGTGAAGTGGTGGAGGCAGACGGTGGGGCGCAAGCCCCGCTCCGCGCAGGCGGCCAGGATGGCCCGGTACCGCTCGAATGCCGTCTCGTCGTACACCGCCTCCGACGGCTCGCACCGGGCCCACTCCACCGACAGCCGGAAGGCGTCGCAGCCGGCGGCCACCGCCCGGTCGAGATGGTCCTCGTACCGGTCCCAGAACCGCACCCCGACCCCCGACGGCTCCACCCGACCCGAGCGCTCCCAGTCCCGCCAGTCGTTGGCCGGCTCACCGGGCCCGTTCAGGCCCCCCTCGGTCTGGAACGCCGACGTGGCCACGCCGAACCGGAACCCCGCCGGCAGGGCGACGGCGGACGGGTCGGGCACCGGCCCACGTTAGGGGGTCGCCACCACCGGTCAGCCGATGCCGCGCCGGCAGGACACCCCCGCACATCCGGTTGACGGGGCCGGCCCAGGCGGGCCCCCGATCCGCTCATCCCACCTCGCGTTCGAACGCATCGTTCCTCCCGCTCTCGTTCCTCCCGCTCCCGTGTGCCGCCCCAGCGGAGCATCGTTGCGTCCTCGATCGGCGGGACAAGACCCCTGACGCCCGGTAGCGTCGCCGGGCGATGGCCACGCTCGTGACGTTCCACGCCCATCCCGACGACGAGTCGATCGCCACGGCCGGCGTCATGGCCAAAGCCGCCGCCGAGGGCCACCGGGTGGTGCTCGTGGTGGCCACGAGGGGCGAGCACGGCGAGGTGGAGGACGGCTTCCTGACCGAAGGGGAGGCGCTGTGGCAGCGCCGCGTCCAGGAGACCCACGCCAGCGCGGCCATCCTGGGCGTGGCCCGGGTCGAGTTCCTGGGCTACGTCGACTCCGGCATGATCGGCGCCCCGGAGAACGACCTGCCGGAGTCGTTCTGGCAGGCCGACGTGGAAGAGGCCGCCGCCCGCCTGGCCGCCATCCTCACCGAAGAGCACGCCGACGTCCTCACCATCTACGACGAGAACGGCAACTACGGCCACCCCGACCACATCCAGGTCTACCGGGTCGGGTTGCGGGCGGCCGAGTTGGCGGGAACGCCGCGCGTGTACATGAGCACCGTCAACCGGGACTACATGAAGCGCTCGTTGGCCCAGATGGCCGACGCCGGCGGCGAGGTCCCTGGCGACCTGGACCCTGAATTCCTCGACACCCTCGGCGTGCCCGAGGAGCGGATCACGACCACTGTCGACGTCCGCCGGTGGTTGGCACCCAAGCGGGCGGCGATGGCGGCCCACGCCAGCCAGATCAGCGAGACGTCATTCTTCCTCGCCATGGCCCCGGAGGTGTTCGAGGGCGGCTTTGGCCAGGAGTGGTTCATCCGCTGCGACGCCCGACCTGGTCTGGTGGAGACCGACCTCTTCGACGGGCTGGAGTGATCGAGGACTTCCACGGCGCGTGGGCGTGGGTGGTCATCGTGGGCAACGGCCTGGCCGGGTTCTGGGCCCTCGGCGCCGAGCGGTGGCCGGCGCTGCGCACGCCGGCCCTGTGGTGGTTCACCGCCGGCGCCCAGGTGTCCGCCTTCGTGGAGGTGACCCTCGGCGTGGCCATGGTGGCCGGGCGCGACGTGGCCGACCTGCAGTTCCACATGTTCTACGGGTTCGTCATCCTGGCCGCCATCGGCATCATCTACTCCTACCGCCAGCAGCTCCGCCACCGCCTCTACCTGCTCTACGGCTTCGGCGGCCTGTTCATCGCCGGGCTGGCGATCCGAGCATTGCAGGTCGGCCCCCGCTGATCTCGCCGTCGCAACCCTCTGGTCGCGGCGGCGAGGTCTCTAGAGGTGGACGACTGAGCAGGTGGCGGTTCGGGTGATCCCGTGGATGAGCTGGATCTGGTTGACGACCAGGCGGCCCAGGTCGTCCATGGAGCCGGCCTCGGCCAGCACGATGACGTCGTAGTTGCCGGTGACGTTGTGGGCGGCGATGACGCCGTCGATCTTGCCGACCTCCTCGGCCACCTGGGCGGACTTGCCGACGTCGGTCTGGATCAAGACGTACGCCTGGGCTGCCACGTTGTTTCCCTCCATGCTCATTCGGCCGACAGGCGCTTCTCGAGGATGTCCAACTCGTCACGTAGCTCCACGGGGAGGCGCTCGCCAAGACTTGCATAGTGCTGCTCGATGGACGGCACCTCGGCCCGCCACTCCTCAGTGTCCACCCGCAGGAGCTCGGCCATGTCCTCGGGCTTCACGTCCAGGCTGTCGACGTTGATGGCGCCCTCGGCGGGCACGAGCCCGACCGGGGACTCGACGGCCTCGGCGGTGCCGGCCACCCGGTCGAAGATCCATGCCAGGACCCGGCTGTTCTCGCCGAAGCCGGGCCACAGCCATTTGCCTTCGGAGCTCTTGCGGAACCAGTTGACGTAGTAGAGCTTCGGCAGCTTGGCCGGGTCGGCGGACGCGCCGATGTGCAGCCACTGGCCCAGGTAGTCGCCCATGTTGTACCCGCAGAACGGGAGCATGGCGAAGGGATCGCGGCGCAGCTTGCCCACCGCGCCGGCGGCCGCTGCCGTGGTCTCCGAAGCCATGATCGAGCCCATGAAGACGCCCTGCCGCCAGCTGCGCGCCTCCTGCACCAGGGGCACGACCGAGGAGCGCCGGCCCCCGAAGAGGATGGCCGAGATGGGCACGCCCTCGGGGTCCTCCCACTCGGGGGCGATGGTGGGGCACTGGGCGGCGGGGACGGTGAAGCGGGCGTTGGGATGGGCGGCCGGCGTGCCGGACGCCGGCGTCCAGTGGTTGCGCCTCCAGTCGGTGAGGTGCGCCGGCGGCTCCTCGGTCATGCCCTCCCACCACACGTCGCCGTCGTCGGTGACGGCGGTGTTGGTGAAGATGCAGTTGCCCCAGAGCGTCTCCATGGCGTTGTGATTGGTTCGGTGCGACGTGCCCGGGGCGACCCCGAAGAAGCCGGCCTCGGGATTGATGGCCCACAGGCGGCCGTCGTCGCCGAACTTCATCCAGCAGATGTCGTCGCCGACCGTCTCGACCGTCCACCCGGGAAGGGTGGGCACGAGCATGGCCAGGTTGGTCTTGCCGCAGGCCGACGGGAAGGCGGCGGCGATGTACTTGGTCTCGCCGTCGGGGTTCGTCAGCTTGAGGATGAGCATGTGCTCGGCCAGCCAGCCGTCGTCACGGGCCATCGACGAGGCGATGCGCAGGGCGAAGCACTTCTTGCCCAGGAGGGCGTTGCCGCCGTAGCCGGACCCGTAGGACCAGATCGACCGCTCCTCGGGGAAGTGGACGATGTACTTGTTCTCGGCGTCGCACGGCCACACGACGTCGGCCTGGCCCGGCTCCAGCGGGGCGCCGACCGAATGCAGGCAGGGGACGAACTCGCCGTCGGGGCCGAGGGTGTCGAGCACCTTCTGGCCCATGCGGGTCATGATCCGCATATTGACGGCCACGTAGGCCGAGTCGGTGATCTCCACGCCGACGTGGGCGATGTGGGAGCCGATGGGGCCCATGCTGAAGGGCACCACGTACATCGTGCGGCCCCTCATAGAACCCCTGAACAGCTCGGTGAGGCTGGACTTCATCGCCGCCGGGTCGCGCCAGTTGTTGGTGGGGCCGGCGTCGATCTCCTTGGCCGAGCAGATGAACGTGCGGTCCTCCACCCGGGCGACGTCGCCGGGGTCGGAGGTGGCCCAGTAGCTGTTGGGACGCTTCTCGTCGTTCAGCCGGGTGAGGGTGCCGGCGTCGACCAGCAGCTGACAGAGGCGGTCGTACTCCTCCTCGGATCCGTCGCACCACTCCACCTGATCGGGCTGGCAGAGCTCGGCCACCTCTTCGACCCAGTCGAGCAATCGCCGGTTGGTGGTGGCCGGCGGAGGCGAGGTCGGGGTCATACCGTCCTTCCGTCGGGTCGGGGAGGGAAGCCCGGGGTGCCCATGTCGACCTCCGAACCCAGGCGCAGGCGGGTGGCCCGCCCCTGGCTGTCGACGTCGAAGACGACGCGCTGGCCCTGCCGGAGCATCCGGAACACCGAACCGGTGAGGGCTTCGGGCGAGAGGTCGTACTCCGAGCGGTCCGTATCGCGCATCACCACGCCTTGCGCCGTTCCCGGGTCGTAGGACTTGATGACTCCCTGCAAGGAACCTCCCGGTGGAGCGCGTAACCTGCTCTTCCTGACGATATCCGAGTTCGCCCTCATCGAACGGTTGCGGCAGCGCCTTGTCGGACCTCCGGACCAGATCTGGGTGGGCGACGACGTCGCCGTGGTTCCCGGGCCTCGCGGTCCGATGCTCCTGGCCGCCGATGCGGTGGTGGCCGGCGTCCATGCCGACCTCAACCTCGTGGGCCTCGACGACATGGGCTGGAAGGCGATGGTGGCCAACGTCAGCGACATCGCCGCCGTCGGCGGCCGGCCCAGCTGCGCGGTGGTCACCGTGGCCGGACCCTTGGGCGAGATCGACTTCGACCTGCTCTACGACGGGCTGACCGCCGCGTCCTCGGCGTATGACTGCCCGATCGTCGGTGGGGACCTGGCGTCGTCGGCCACGTTGGTGGTGTCGGTCGCCATCGTGGGGGACGGGGGCGCCGGCGAGCTGCCGGCGCCTGTGCTGCGCTCGGGAGCGCAGGCCGGCGACACCATCTTCGTCACCGGGCCGCTGGGGTCCTCGGCCGCGGGCCTGTACCTGCTGCGGAAGGGCCTGGTCGCCGAAGCGCCGGACCTCGTGCTCGCCCACCGCCGGCCCCGGGCCCGGCTGGACGAGGGCACCGCCGCCCGGTCCGCAGGGGCGACCGCGATGATCGACGTGTCCGACGGCCTGGCCGCCGACTTGCGCCACATCGCCGCCGCCTCGGGTGTGGGCGTGGTGCTCGACCGCGTTCCCGTCGCCATCGGCGTCAACCGGGTGAGCGACGATCCCGAGTCGCTGGCCCTCGGGGGCGGCGAGGACTACGAGCTGCTCTTCACCGCTCCCGACCCGGACCTGGTTCAGACCACCTTCGCCGAGCGGGGCCTGGGCAAGCCCCTGCCCATCGGGCGCTGCACCGCGGACGCGGCCGAGCGCCGGCTCCGCGACGGCGACCTGCCGGCGCTCGGCTGGGAGCACACGTGAGCTCGCGGTCCCGGCCGGTGGCGCTGACCATCGCCGGCTCCGACTCCAGCGGCGGCGCCGGGATCGTCGCCGACCTCAAGACCTTCGAGGCCCACGGCGTGTGGGGGACGGTGGCCCTCACCGCGGTGACGGCCCAGAACACCCTGGGTGTGCAGGCGGTGGAGACGCTCACGCCGGAGATGGTGCGGGCTCAGATCGCCTCGGTCGTCTCCGACCTGGGGGTCGACGCGGCCAAGACCGGCATGCTCGGGTCGGCCGAAGTGGTGGAGGAGGTGACCCGGACGGTCGCCGAGCTCGGTGTGCGTCCGCTGGTCGTGGACCCGGTCATGGTCGCCTCGACGGGCGGGCGGCTGCTTGACCCCGACGCGGTCGACGCCGTCATCGCGCTCCTGCTGCCCCGGGCCGCAGTCGTGACCCCCAACCTGGCCGAGACGTCGGTGCTGGTCGGTTTCGAGGTGTCCGACCGGGCGGCGATGGAGCGGGCCGCCCGGGTGCTGGCCGAACTGGGACCGCAGGTGGTGCTGGTCAAGGGCGGCCACCTGGCAGGCGACGACTCGCCGGACTGCATGCTGGTCGCCGGCGAGGAGCCGGTCTGGTTGGAGGGACCCCGTGTCGCCGACCGCGGCGCCCACGGGTCGGGCTGCGTGCTGGCGGCGGCCGTCACCGCCGGGCTGGCCCGGGGCATGGAGCCGGCCGACGCCTGCGTGGCCGCCAAGCGGTTCGTGGCTCGGGCCATCGAGGCCGGCCCGGTCCTCGGCGAGGGCGTGGTGCCGGTGGAGCCGGCGTGGGAGGCCCGCCAAACCGAGGGCATCCCGTAGAGGTACCGTCGGAGCCGGTGGATCGTGACCGCCTCGACGACGAGCAGATCGCACTGGTGCTCCGCCGGGCCAGCGAGCTCGACGGCCAGTCGCCGGCCGGCCGGCCTGGCCTGGATCTCGACGTGCTGGAGGAGGCGGCCGTGGAGGCCGGGCTGTCCCGGGAGTCGGTGCGCCGGGCCGTGGCCGAGCTCCGGGCCGGCGCTCTCGACCTCGACGGCGCGCCGGCGCCGAGGCGCATCGCCCTGGGCCCACCCAGTCTCACCGTGTCGCGCTGCGTGCCGGGTCCCTTCGCCGCGGTCGACGACATCCTCCGGCGCTTCCTCGCCAAGGAGCAGTTCCACCTCCGCCGCGACTTCGGGACCAGCTCCATGTGGACCCGCCGCCAGGACGTGGGGGCCCGGATGCGGGTCCAGTACGACAAGAGCATCCACCGCCGGCTCCTCCTGCGCGACGCCGAGCAGGTGGAGCTCGCGGTGGTCGAGGAGCCGGGGGACCGGGGGATGGTGATGGTCAAGCTGACCGTCGACGTGAAGTCTCTGCGGCGGGCCCACCGGGTGGCGGTGGGCAAGGGGGCCTCGGCGGGCGCCGCGCTGGCCGGCGTGGGCCTCCTCTATTTCGGCATGCCGGAGGCCGTGGTCGTCGTGCCGGGGGCCACCGCAGCCGGCGTGGCGCTCGGCCACCGGCGAGGCGCCAACCGCTACCGCGACATGGTGGCCGACGTCGAGACCGCCCTGGAGGGCTTCCTCGACAGCGTGGAACGCCGGCGGCGCTAAGCGCCGGGGGCGCCGAACACCAGCGGGGGCGGCTCCACGAACCGGATCGATTCCACGTTGGCGCGGAGGTTCTCGGGCAGCAGTTCCAGCGGGAGGTCGAGGTCGCCGGCCTCGGTGGTGACCGTCGTGACCAGGTTCTCGTCGCTGACGACCAGCATCACCTCGAAGGTCTTCTCGAACTGCGACTTCGGGCCGGCGATGCCGAAGCTCGACCCGAGGGGGGCGTGGACCTCGAAGCCGGCGCTGGTGAAGTGACCCTTGACCGGGGTGATGGCGGCAAGGTCGTTGGCGGGCACCGACAGCGTGACGACCGCCGAGACCCAGGGCTCCTGCATCATGACTGGGGGCCTATCGGACCGACTTCTGGACCTTGCCGGCCTTGATGCAGGACGTGCAGACCGACAGGCGCTTGGGCGTGCCGTTGACGACGGCGCGGATCCGCTGGATGTTCGGGTTCCACCGCCGGCGGGTGCGGCGGTGCGAGTGGCTCACGGCCATACCGAAACTCGGGTGCTTTCCACAGAGCTGACAGACCGCGGCCATGGGGGTCAAGGGTAGTCGACCGGGGTGCCAACTACGATTCCGCCGATGGAGAAGCTGGCCCCCGAGCACCTGCGCGCCACCATGGTCGCCTACCGAGACCTGCTGCGGCGCCACC